>DUFP01000024.1 GCA_013331795.1 Nanobdellota archaeon | reverse complement strand
CAGAGGTACAGACAATGATAGATGATGATCCCCTTTTTGATGATGTACGTTTTCATATAACGAATGAATCTCTTGATAAAATTATGGCAGGTATGCATCCACAAGATGGACAACGATTTCTTGCAGTTTGCGGATCTGGAGATGTGTCCATTGCTTTATCAGAATTTGGAGAAGTCGTGAGCTTTGATAATAATGAAGCACAGATTGCATATGCAGAAATACACAAACAAATTCTTGCTCAGGGTGATTTTTACCATTTTCTTGATCCTGAATTTTATTTGCCTACAGAACTTGTTCAAAGCAGGTCAAAGTATTTTGAGAAGAGGCTCCCTTTCCTTCAACATTCTGTGCAGAGAGTTTCTTTTACTTTAGGGGATATCAACACTCTTCCTGTTGAAGGATATTTTGATAGTATTTATCTTTCCAATATTCTTAGTTATAGACAAAATAAGTATAGCTTCAAACAAAAAAATGCTCTTCTCCGAAGATGTAGAAAGATGCTTAGGAAAAATGGCATTCTTTATCTTACTGATGGAAATAGTATTCAAACAAAGTTTCTTACTAGGATGAAATTAGAGATTGATAGAAACTTAACAGAACAAGGTGCATATGAGAATAGAAGATATCTGCCCTCTGTGCTTCGAGCAATAGGAGAACTCCAATGAAAGATATACCAGAAGCAGTACGTGAAGAATTTCCTGATTTATGTATTAAGGACTATACTATTACTGGGGTGATTGGAGAGGGTGGACAAGGTGTTGTTCTTCAGTTAGAAAAAGATGGGGTTGTGTACACAGGAAAAGTTGTGCATAGAACATGGAGCCTTACCCCTTGGATAGAAGACCTTAAAGGCTTACGAAGAGGAGTTGAACTTTCTGAAGCATTAAATCATCCTAGTATACAAAAAGTGAATGAAGTCATTGATGAAAAAGAAAAAAGAAGATTTACTGTTGTCAAAGAATATGCTTATGGAAGAAGCTTGCGTGAAATTCTTGATGTAGAACACAATGTTCCTCCAGAAAGATTAGTAGAGATCTTAGATAAAACTCTTGATGCTCTTGCATATCTGCATGATGCTTCCCAACACCCGTCTGTGAAGGCTGTGTTTCATAGAGATATCAAACCTGAACATATTATTGTGAGAGACGATGGACATATTACCCTTATTGATCTTGATAGTGCAAAGCCTAGTGGTGGAAGGACGACACAGTATACTGCTGCAGGAACACGCATTTATTCTGCACCTGAATCACTTCTCGGGACAAATGATGCACGTAGTGATTTGTATTCCTTAGGCTTTGTTGCTGCTGAAGCACTCCTTGGAGAAGTTCCTGAAGAGCTTAGTGATAGCAGGTTACTTTCACGAAGAGCATACAATCTTCCCCATTCTATTCCTGAAAAATTACGAACAGTCGTAGATAGAATGGTCCTTGCTGAGCCTGAACAACGTTTTCAAAATGCTCTTGATGTGCGAAGTGCTTTAGGTAAGTGCTTGGAGAAGGAATTGGAAGCTCCTGTTGCTGTTAATGATGAGCTTGCTGAATTGAAAAGAGAGTATGTGGTTTTAGAAGAAGAATCTAATATGAGTTTTTCTAAATGGGTTATAAGTCTTGTTCCAGGATTATTTTGTGAAGCAATTGCTGGAGCATTTTATTATGCAGGATATCATTCTATGGCGAATATTATTGGAACATTTGGACTTGTTCAGATAGTAGGAACACAAGGATTACTCCAATGTCTGAGATATAGTGTTAAAAAAAAGCACAAAGCTCTTGAAGAGAAAATTAAAATTTTAGAAGCTGGTGGTTTAGAAATAGAAGGTACTGAAAAAGAGGGAATTGTTTCTCAAAGCGTTCATTTTGAGGATCCTAAGAATTTTAAAGAATATGGTGGAGTAAAAGCAAAATTTTATGAGATACTTATTGGCGATAAAAAGTCAGATACTTTAAAAAATTATTCTCTTGATAAAAAGGTCTATTCTGAAATTAAAAATATTAAGATTGATGATGCTCCTGCCCAAATATATAATATTGAATCAGAAAGACTTTCTAGAAAATTAAGAGAGTAGATTATTCTTGTGTAAAATCAGTAAACCCATCCAAGAAAGCTTCTTCATCTATATCAATCCCTGTTACTTTTGCACCTTTGGGACCAATAATACAAAACTCAAGGAGATGTTTTATATTTTCATTCTCTCCTTCAAACACTGCCTCTACATCGTCACCAGCATTCTTTACCCACCCCTGGATATGCAATGCTTTCGCTTTCTCTTTTAGTGCTACACGAAAAAACACTCCTTGTACTCTGCCTTTAATTTTTATGTGCACTCTCCGTTTCATTTTTATGAAGGTGAGTACTCTTTCTTTAAATGTATAACGGAAGCTTTATAAATTACTCCTTACCAGAGAGAACATATGAAAAATGATAAGGAGCGTTGTTTAGAACAATTAAATGATAAGGATCCTTATAAAAGATCCCAAGCAGTATTTTGTCTTGCAAAGCATTGTAAAGAAAGAGAGATTTTTTCAGCTCTTCTCCCCCTCACTTTTGACTCTGAACAATTTGTAAGGAGAGATGCACTTATATCTTTGGGAATAAGCCAGGATAGCAGAGCATATTTTTTTCTTGCATATTATTTTTCTTTTGCGGAAGAGAATTTTCCAAAAGAGGAGTGTCTTGAACTTCAAAAGAGTATTCTTTTTTCTTTTCGAGCAAATAAAGATCCCCGAGCATTGGAGCTTATTCAAAGAGCAGAAGGATCGAAAGAATTAGGTTCTTTAGCAGAGAGTATTTTAAATGTTTATACACAACACCCAAAATTGAAATTTCATTATAGTTATATTGAAAAAGAAGAAGATAGAAAAAATGCTGAAGCTTTTCAAGGAAAAGTTATTACAAGCCAAGTAGATTTACAATCTCTTGATAGCATCCTTGAAGAAGATTTTCAATGGGGAAAAGAACATTTTGAAAGACCTCAAAGCTATGTGGTTACTTTACAGGGTGATTTCTTATTAGGAGGAAGATTGCCTGAGCATGTTCAAGTTGCTTCAGGGCAAGATGTTCTTGCTGCTGGGGAAGCATATATGGAAAAAAATACAGAAGGATTGTGGAGAATTAGAGAGTTAAATAATAGATCTCTTGGTTATTATCCCCATGCTGGCTCTTTTATTCATGTGAAGCATGCTCTTTCCCAAACAGACATAGCTTTTCCTCCAGAATTTACAGGAATATATCCAAAAGAGGGCTGGTTAGATTCTGATCTTCTTTGTGTTTATAGGTCAGTGCTTTTCCAAAAAAAGAACTAAAATATCACCATTCCATTGCTTCTGCATAGATGTTTTCTCTAAAAGGCCATTGATATATCTTCTATAAAGCTCATATACTCTATGATGGCCGCTCTTTATTTTTACTCCTGTTGCTGGGCCATAGTCTTTGATATCTTCAGTAATGAAAAAACGAAAACCTGACATAGGATCTTCAGAACTTTTTGCAAAAATATCTTCTGTTGAAAGTTCTTTCAAAGAAAGAAGTTGTATTTCATTCCAAGGGTGCTTCCCATCTATTTTTCTAGGATGAAACTCTCTAATCATAAAATTTAAACTCTTCCTACTTGGCCTCTCTTCAATCAATTGAAGATTTCTTCTTGCATCTTCAAAAAAAGACTGAGAAAGGCTCTCCCATTCTATTAGTGCTGTAATAACTGCTTCCAGCATTACTTTTTTTTCTTCTTCTTTTGAAGCTTTCCACGTTTCAAGTAATGGATCTGTTTGATATTTCTTTAGGTCTCTTAAGAAATTGAAAAGAAATGATTTATCCTCCAAAATAATTTTATCTGCAAGTACAAACAAAAGGGGTTCTCTTTTAGGGATACTCATTGGATCTTTTTTTATAAGAGAAAAAAGGTCTCTTATCCAATAGTTAATTATGTCTCTTTTCTCTTTGCTATTCCATTGATATTTTAAAACTGTTGTTTTTTTTATTGTTTCTTTTGCTCTTTCTGTACTTTCTAGGCACTGTTCGATATTTGTAAAGATGCTCATGATCCTAGAATTTAAACTGTATCTTTCCCCTCATTTTTTTTATACTTTGGATAAACACCAGGCTCTATAAATACTTTTGTCTCTCCCACTGCAATGCCTTTCTCTTGTTTGAACATATTTTGGGAGTTCATTTTTGCTTGACCTATGCCGATAAGTTCTCCTTTCAAAGAGAGAAGGGCAACTCTGTCTCCCACTTCAATATCTGAATGGAGCTTGATAATTCCAGGAACAGAAAGGAAGGCACCATGTGCAATAGAATCCACTGCAAAATCAGAGATCCAAATCTTTGGAATATGTGCGACTGCACGTTCAAAAGGCAGAAGTATTTTTTTCAATGATGTTTCATTCCCTTCTTTATAGTCCTCAGATGCATCTTTGAGATCATGGAGAGAAATCCACTCTTGGTCTGTAAAGGTGCAGACGCGTGAACGAACGAGTTCTTGCATGTGCCCTCTACTGTTTAGTTTTTTGCCTAGATCGACGCACAATGTACGAATATAAGTCCCTGCTTCACAGCCCACTTTGAAAAGCACATCTTGGCCGTTCATTTCTAAAATATCTAAATAATAAATTTCTCTTGTTCGTAATTGCCGTTTTACTGCAGATTTTTTTGGAGGCATTTGTTCGATTTTCCCCATGTAATCCTTGAAGGTTTTTTTAATGAGATCTTCATCTACAGGAGTGTGTAAGTGCATGAGACAAATATATTCCTTTCCTCCAGTGAGGAGCACTTCAACAACACGAGTTGCTTTTCCTAGAGCAATGACTAAGACGCCGGTCACATTTGGATCTAAAGTTCCAGAATGACCAGCTTTGTCAAGATTAAGAATCTTTTTTACTGTGTCTACAGCTTGATGTGAAGTTGGCCCCTGACTTTTATTTAGTATTATCACACCATACTCTAATAGCTCTTGTATTGTTCTCTGTTCTGGAGCTTTTCCCCATGCTGGATTTGTTTTTTCTTCTGCACGTTTTATTATCTCGTATTTTCTCTTTTCAAATGGAAATTCCATAGGTTTTGAGAACTAAAAGGGGTTTAAAAGCTTATTTATAAGAGCTTTTTACTTCTCTTTCTAAATTATCTCTTATCTCATTTACTTTTTTTTCATTTAGTTTAATAAGGATAGACTTACATTTTACAAGAAATTCAGGAGCTTTTTCCAGCATTTTTTGATATTGCTCATCTGGAACGGTTCTATCAATATAATACTGAGAATCCACTCTTGCTTTAAAGCACTCTTCAATAAAATGAAATTCAACATCTTCAAAATAGTCTTTAAGAAATCTTTTTGCATATTCAATGGTACAAGAATGAATTTCACATTTTACTCCTATTTTTGTAAGCAGAGCATAGAGTGAAAAATATATTGTATAGTATGCTGTTGAAATTTTCCAATCTTTTACAATATTTACTCTCATTGATGCAAGAGCTTCTTCTGCTTTTTTATGTAAGCATTGGCAAGATTAGAATTCGGCTCAACTATGCTTAGCCCTTCTCTTTTTCCAAGGCACCATTGTATCTTATCCATTTTTGAACACCTTCTCTATAAACATTTCTGTACCTGTAAAAATAACATGGTCTTTTTCTATTTCTTTTAAAAGAAAATCTTTATTCCATTTCCTTTCAAATAGCTTTATAGGATAGCATTTTACACTTATTTCAATACCTAAGTTTCTTGAAACCTTTTTTATTTCTTCTGAGTCATAAGTGCCAGCAATGAAAATATCTAGATCGGAATCTTTTTTCTCTAATTTCTTTACATAGCTCCCAAATATAAGCCCTATTCCTTTGATATGAGGATTTATCTTTTCTATAGCTTCTTTTAGAAGTAATCTTTTCTCTAAAAAAGTAATAGCTTTGTATTGTTCTACAAAAACAAGATACCTTTGGGTAAAATTGCTTCCATTTATTTTATAGGTTTTGATTTTTCCTCTTAGCTTTGATTCTAGAATACCTTTTTCTTCTAAATCTTCAAGAATCAGTTGTGCTGTTCTAGGACTTATTTTTACCAATCTTTCTACTTCCCTAATATAATACTCACTCTTAAAATCATGAGTAAAGAGAGCCAGCACTTGTAAGCTATTTTCCGTTATTCCTATTTTTTCATACATATGTATTATTAATAATACAACTCTTATATAAAGGTTTTTATTCCTTAATAACCTTAAAACTAACCAAAAATGAATAGACCCGCTAAAATGGGATCTTATATTTTTTTTCTATAAAAGCCTGTACTATTCCTAATTGAAGATACTTTTCTTGTAGTTCTTTTGGAACATATTTGAAATCTTTTACTCTTTTTCTGCACGTCTTTTCTCCACAGGAACATTTCATAGTCCAGTAGTCTTCATCCATTGTGGTAGAATAATCAAAGGTAATTTCCTCTCCTGTAGAAATATCACGAATGGCAATAAGCATGAGGCTTTTAGTAATTCCTGCGTTTGGATTGCATGAGTGATTAACTAAGACTCCTGGCTCTTCAAAATCAATATAGCCTTTCTCTGCAACTTGTAAAACGTTTGATTCTAATTCACCTTTTGCAATTGCTTCTTCTAAAGAAAATTCTTTTCCTGTACATTTGAGAATTTCTTCGCCTTGATAAATCGTTTGAGAAGTAAAAAGGCCTTTATTTCTTTGAGAAAGGTAGTTTGTCTCTTTCACAAAAAACTTTGCCATCAGAACATTACAGCCCCACTTAGGATTTATTTCTTCGAACGTTGTTGTTTATTAGAGTCAGAAAACACATTCTTCGTACGATCTTTCATATCTTTCTTTTTATCCCCTTTTTCTGCTTCAATTTTATTTTGTGATTCTGCTTTAGGATTCTTTAGTTCTTTGATCGCTTTTTCTTCCGCTTTTACTTCTTCTACTTTATGCTCTGCTTGTTCGCTGCCTTTGCCACGAAACTCATCTATTTTTCCAGCAAGACCTGTTTTCTTCTCTGTCTTTTCTCTTTTCAAGGTTTCTTTCTTGACACCAACAAGCTCTGCGTATACATAATCGCCTTCTTTATCCTTAATGAGTTCTACAGAGACTTCTACTTTGTGAGGAGGATGTCTGTATCCTTGAGACCAGAGTTTCATGTTCAAATGTCTTCCTAATTTTACATTTGCAATTTTCATATGTTTTACTAAGAATGCTTTTGTTGCAGCAGTTGCTTTCTTTGTTCTTTTATACATAGGAGCTTTCTGCCACTCTTTTCGCAATGGGATAATGTAGGTTCTTTCCATCTTACACTTTAGTTTTGGTTCTTCTCCAATTTCTTTTTATTACTGTTAATCTTCCTGGGTGTACTCTTCTGCCTTTTCCAAATGCTTTTGGAATTGCCCAAAAGGGAGCCCAACGTGTTTGGGATGCTTTCTTTGCAAGGCGCAATTTTTTTGCCAAATGTAAAAATTTACTCATTTTTTTGTTATCCTGAATTCTTTCTTTTCTGGAATTAATCTCAGTAAGAGATTTTTGTATTGATCGTCAGTTATTTTTTCTGTTATTTTGTTTTGCTGCACAAGTTGTGCAATAACTACAATGGATTGGATGGCTTTTTCTGTGTGCACCGCTTTCATATTTCCATAGCGTGCAATCGCTTCTGGACTCATGAAACGTTTTGCTACAGTTTCAAGCTGCTCAAGTTGCTCCTGTACTTCCGCTTGCTCCTGCATTTGTTTCTGCATGAGCTCGCGTTGGAGTTGCTCAAGCCTCTGCTTTTTTAGTTCCTCCAGTTCCATGTTTTTTTACTGCCTTATCTAAAAATGATTGTCCTTTAGGTGTTATAATTTTCCCTTTATGGACTCCTTTTTCTACTTTCTTTACGAGACCTTCTGCTTCTAATTGTTGTAAGATAACACGAACAATTTTTCCAGAGCCTTTAAAGAAATGTTCAGGTTTTACCCCTCTATTTTTCTTTTTTCCATAAAATGACCGTAATTTTGCAACACCAATTGGACCTCGCAAAGAGACTTTTCGCAAAATAGATGCTGCTCGTTTGTACCACCAGTCTTTTTCTACTGGAGGATGTTCTTGAGCTGGGCCAGTTTTGACTATTTTTGCCCACTCTGGTATTTGCACTGCCTTTGCTTTTTTCAATTCTTCTGCTGCCTGAGAGACTAGTTCAGAAGGTTTGCTATCCTGCATTGTTGCCATATGTTTTAAAGTGGAATTTTTGGGGCTTTATATAGGTTTTGGTTGGAAAAGCATAAAAAGCCATCTCTTCTATAGGATATATTGTGAGATTAGAAAATTGGTGGGAAAGGACGCTTTTGGAGAAGAAGCCAAAATTTTGTGCTCTATTACAAGAAGATATTTCTTGTTCTTTTCTTGTTCTTGGTGGTGGGGTTGCTGGATTGCATGCTGCACTCAGTCTTGTAGAAGCAGGAAAAGAAATTGTATTATTAGAAAAGAGTATTTGTGGAGGAAGTTCTTCAGGTAGAAGCTCAGGATTTCTTACACCTGACAGTGAACTAGAAGTGTATCAGATGCTTCGAAGGTATGGTATATCCGGTGCAAAAAAAGTATGGAGCATTCCTGTGCAGGGTGTAGAAATTATTCGCTCCACTGCAGAGAAATATAAGATCTCTTGTGATTTGGAAAAACAAGATTCTTTTTTTGTAGGCATTAGAAAGCAAGGAGAAGAAGCAGTGAGGAAAGAAGCAAAAGCACACCTAGATCTTGGTCTTCCTTATACTTCTTATAGTCAAGAAAGTATAGGACAAGCATTAGGAACATCTTCATATACAGCAGGGCTACGCACTACAGATACTTTTGCTATTAACATGATGCTGTATTGTTATGGTCTCAAACAAGTGTTGTTGAAAAAAGGTGTGCGTATTTTTGAAAACTCTGAAGTACTTTCTTTAGATAGTACTACTGCACATACAAAGAAGGGGAAAGTTACAGGAAAGAGCATTATTGTATGTATTGATAAAATGAAAGAAAAAGTTAGTCCTCTTGCGAGAAAAAGTTATCATGCACAAACTTTTCTTGCGATGAGTACAGTTTTATCAGATGAACAGGTGCACAAACTATTCCCTGATGGAAAATGTATGGTTTGGGATTCACAATTGATTTATAGTTATTTTCGGCTTACTAAAGACAATAGATTGCTTGTTGGAGGAGGTTCAGTACTTACAACGTATGATCCTTGGTATTTTGAATCTTCCATTATTATAGAGAAAGTTATTCGAGATCTGAAAAAAAACTTTCCTTTTTTAGAACATCTTACATTTGAATATTATTGGCCAGGACAAATTGATATTACTAAGGATATTATGCCTATTGTTGATTATGATCCTGAGGATAAGAATAAAATTTTTGTTTTAGGAAACCCTGGGCTTCCTTGGGCAGCATTCTCTGGAGGATATGCTGCTGCACTTGCATTGGGAAAGAAGGATGTATGGAAGAACTATCTGGGCATGGATAGGAAATTCTTTATTCCAGATGAGGTACAATTCTTTTTAGGAAAAATTCCTAGCTTTGCCATAAATAATGTGTATAGCAAGTACTACCAGGTTGATGAGAGATAGTTTTAAAAAGCACATCTTTGTTTCTAGCTGTATGGAATTGAATGAAGACCTGCCTTTTGCATTGCAAGAGCTGAAAAGTGAGGAAAATCTCTCGGAAAATGTTGTTGATATGCTTTCTCATTTGCTTGTGGATGCAGTAGACAAACGTGTTGATGATAAAGTTGCAATTGCTTTTTCTGGTGGTGTTGATTCTACACTTTTAGCTTATCTCAGTGAAAAACTCGATAGAGAGTTTACTTTGTATACGGTAGGCTTTGCTGATTCCAAGGATGTTCTCGCTGCACAAACTGTTGCAGATATGATGGATTGGTCCATTAAAGTAAGAATTATTGATTTAGAAGATGTTGAAGTATTGGTAAAAAAAGTTATTTCTATTACTGGAAAAAGAGATCCTGTTTCTGTAGGAGTCGGCTGCGTTATGTATTGTGTTTTGGAAATGATGCAAGAACAAGTATTGCTTACTGGTCTTGGCTCTGAGGAATTGTTTGCAGGATATGAACGGCATAAAGGAGATGTGCAAGCTGCATGCTGGGATGGATTGCTGCATATATGGGAAAGGGATATTACAAGAGATCTTTCTCTTGCAGGACATTTTGGAAAAGAAATTCGATTGCCTTTCATGGATAAGGAACTTATTAGTTATGCGATGAAGATTGATCCTGCACTCAAAGTAGGTCCATTTAAGAAAGAGATTTTGCGGAAAGCTGCTGTGAACTTAGGATTGCGCGAAGAGTTTGCATATCGAAAAAAAAGTGCGGCACAATATGGAAGCAAGTTTGACTTTGCACTCGAAAAGTTAGCAAAAAAGAAAGGGCTTTCTAAGAGTGAATATTTGTTACAAGTTTAGTTCAAAAGGTTTATATAATCCTCTATGTTTAATAGAAAGAATGGAATGGGTAAAAATATTGTTAGCATTGGTGGTTACTCTTCTCTATATCCCTCTCATGTTTATGGGAGCAAATGTTTTTTTCCCAGACTATGCAGGCAGTGATTCTTATTACCCCTATTACAATGATTGTGGGATGAGCAAAGGGCAAGATGCCTCTTTAGTTTATGAACAGAACCAAACATGTATGGAAGAGCAGCAAGCAGAACAAAAAACATTTGAAGATGCAAAAGCGAAATATGAAGGGAACAAATATATCTTTATTGTCCTCTTTAACCTCCTTGTATTATTGATAGCAATGTTTGTCACATTAGACTTTAGTGTGATTATTGGATTATTCTTGGGTTCTACGCTTACTAGTTTCTTTAGTACTTGGATATATTTTAACACACAATCAAAAATAGGCTTTGTCATTCTTGTTGTAATTTTCTTTTTAACGCTCTTCTTTATTACAAAAAAGCGAAATGTTTTTCTATTCATCCAACATAAGAAATAGAAAAGATGGTAGAACTAATAAGAGAAGAGTTTGAAATATTATGGAATATTGAAGAAGGTAATGGTATTCCAGAAGGATTATTTGCTCTCTTAGATTATTCTTTGGAGGATATCAAAAATACTTTTGTCCTTTTACACAAGCATGGATTGATTGAACTTGAGACTTCTGGAGAATTCTGGAGTGCAAAAACAACGGAGAAAGCGAAAGAACTTTATTCTCAATATGACCAGTGGATTCCTTAAAATTTATTTTTTCCACTCTTTTCTTTCTTCTTCAACTTCTTGATATGCTTGATCTCTCCATTTTAAGGTTAAAACATTTGCATAGGACTCAAGATTTCCTACACTTAAAGTAACTGTTGCTTTATTATCCTCTATATTTTTTTCTCCAGGAAAAGGCAGTACTTCATAAGTTAGAGTTACAGGCTTTTTTATTTTTACTGTTGCATAACAGGGATCATGAGAATCAGGATGATGAAAGCCACAGTCAGCACCAATAATATCATTAATTTCTAGGGTATAGCTCATACTAGGCGCAACTACTTTCCTTTCTGCATCTAAAAGAGAATTATCAAAAACAAGTCTACCTTCTTCATCACCTTGTGCAAGTGTAATTCTCATTTTTAGATCTCTTTCTTTCCAATATAACCAAGAATATGTTTCTTCTCTTCCAAATGGAATGCATACTTCTCCTTTCCTTTCTGGTACACATATTTCATATCCATATGCATCTGCAGAAACNNAGACCTTTTCTTTGCCTAATCTGTTGAATGACTTTGGGCTGCAAGGATTCAGGAACTTTATCGAATTTCTGGTCAATAATAAAGCTTGAACCACGGCCAGCAGTTCCAGAACGCAAATCAGACGCCCAGCCAATCATTTCTGCAACAGGCAAGATTGCTTTGACCACAAGACTTACCCCTTCTTGATCCATACTCAAAAGTTGTCCACGTTTGTTTTGTACAAGCTTTGAAACCTCTCCCATATATTCTACAGGTGCATCAATTTGCATGACTTGCAATGGTTCTAAGATAACTGGCTTTGCATCTGCAATTGCCGCACGCATACCTTCCCGTACTGCTGGTAACATTTGTGAAGGACCACGGTGAATTGCATCTTCGTGCAGAGAACAGTCCATCAATCTTACTTTCATTTTTACTCCAGGCTCTGCTGCAAGATGCCCTTTTTTCATAACATCCTCAAAACCATCCATTACCAAACCCATAATCTCATTAATGTAGACAATTCCACGAGTATTATCAATAAGAACATTTCCTTTAAAGACATCAACATATGATTTTGCTTCTTTGGTATCCACACCCAATGAAATCAGTTTTGCAGCAACAGCAGTATCTTTCTTACGAACTCTCCCTTCAGAAATTTCTCCAGATTTAATTGCTGCATAAATCTCATCATCAAGAGGTTCTACTACAAAATATAATTTGTTGTGTTTGTTTGGAGACTTTCCTTCAAACTCTCCAGATTTCTTTAAGATAGATTCTCTATAGACAACAATAGGTGCAGAGGTTTTAACTTGTACTCCTTTTTCTGAGACAATCCTATTCTCAATAATCTCTAAGTGAAGTTCACCCATACCAGACATGAGGTTTTCTCCTGTCTCCTCGTTAATCTCAATTTGAATAGAAGGATCTTCTCTACTTACTTTTCTCAAAACTTCAACAAGCTTGGGTAAATCAGCCATATGTTTTACTTCAATAGCTTTAGTAATAACAGGCTCGAAAATGTGCTTCAATGCTTCAAAAGGCTGTTCAGGTTCTAAAGTAATTGTTTCCCCTGCATAGCCTATAATCCCAGAAATTGCACAAACATTTCCAGCTGGAATAGATTCTAATAATTCTGGTTTAATTCCGTTATATATATAGAGATTTTGAATTCTTTGTGTTTCTTTTGCATTGTTGAGATATACTTGTGTTCCAGGTCTTAATGTTCCAGAAAATAAACGACCAGCAGAAATATCTTTTCCAGATTTAGGATCAACAACAATTCTTGTAATAACAAATGCTAGCTTTCCATCAGGATTACAGGTAATAAGATCTTGACCAAAAGAAGAATCGAGTTCTCCTTTCCAGATTCTTGGGATTCTGTATTTCTGTGCAAAGATTGGATCTGGATGATGCTTGATACACATATCTAAAATAACTTCATGCAAAGATGCGTTGTCCCATACCCATGCTTTTCTTTTTTCTTCATCCATTTCATAAATTGTTAAAATGTCTTTGAAAGAAACATTCTTCTTCTGCATGTATGGAAAAGAGAGAGCCCAGTTTTCCCGAGCGGAGCCGAAAGCTACAGAACCTTCCTTAATACTTACTTTCCATGCCTCTTTGAATTCTGGCTCTGCAATATCTTCTACTAACTGATTAAATTCACCAATAAGTTTGATAAATCTTTCTTGAATCTTTTCTGGAGATAATTTTAATTCTTTAACTAAACGATCTACTTTGTTAATGAACAATACTGGCTTTACACGCTCACGAAGTGCTTGTTTGACAACAGTTTCTGTTTGAGGCATAATTCCTTCTACAGCACAAATGAGAACAACAGTTCCATCAATTGCACGCATTGCTCGAGTAACATTTCCACCAAAGTCAACGTGACCAGGAGTATCAATAAGGTTGATAAGAAATTCATGTCCATTAAATTCATGCACCATAGATACATTTGCAGCATCAACAGTCATGAGTCGTTCCTGCTCATCTAAGTGCTGCCATGTTGCCATTCCCTCTTCTAGGTCTCCAGCGTTTTTGGAAGCCATGTGGCCAGATGCTGCGAGGAGATTATCTGTGAAAGCTGTATTATGGATCACCATTCCCTCTGCAATAAAATTATGATTCTTTGGGATGGTAAAATCATAGACAACTTCTTCATATCCTGATTCAAGTTTTGTTATTTCAATAAAAGCTAATTCCGCTGCAAGATTTTTTATTGTTGCATTTTTCAAAAGCATCACTTGGTTTCCTACTTGTACTTTATCACAAACAATATTCCCTTTCACTTTTGCTGCTAAAGAATGGAGTTTCAAAAGCTTCTCTTCATGCTCAAAACCAATCTCTTTCATAAAGTTCAGAGCTGAATTACCAGATACTGTTAACGTGTTATCTTTTTCTTTAATTGCAATACAGCCAAATCGTAAGAGTAAAAGGTGAAGGTCATTGATCATTTGTGTGCTTGCAGAACTTATTGTTATACCCCTTCTAGATTTTTCTACACAACCATCAGTGTCAAAATATCCCTGTAAGAGCTTTGCAATATATTGATTGTCACTTTGCCAAACAAACTCAGAAATTTTAACATTATGAGATTTTTTTCTTAATGGATACGCAAAAAGAACATGAAATATCATTTCTAAAGTAAAATTTGTATGTTGTTCAGGTGTTTTTCCAGAATAAGATCGTATTTTGGTTTCAAATCCTAGTCTATTACAGATCTCTTCTACCCTTTTTGCTAAACTTTCTTTTCCCACGATAAATTTTTTCCCACTACCATCTCCTACAAAGAGACCAGCAAGATAAAAGAACTCTTTAAAATCCTGAGGAAGTTTCATAGGAGAAGCATTTTGTCCTCTTTGTTTCCCAGTTCTGTAATAAATTGCTTCAATATTATCATACAAGAGCTCTTCTTTAACTTTCAATACTTTTCCACATTCTAAAATATCTGCAAGAAAGTATCTCCCTTGCCATGCACCATGGTAAAATGATTTTGATTTTAGACTTAACTTTATATTTTTTATCCCGTAGCTGAGAATTTTTTCTTTCATAGTTTCAGCAAAGGAAGGACTTAATTTTACATAAAAATTATCTTGACTTAATCTTCTAAGAATATCTTCTTTAAGTTTTTTCTTTCCATTTACTTGAAGTTTCCTTGCACAAACAACCCTATCTCCAAGGATTAATTCATTTGCAGGAATTTCTTCAAAACCATCCCTATATACAATATATTTATGCTCAGGAGTTGTCTCTATTTCAAAACCATTTCTCAAACTGGTCTTTATTGTATTTCCTCCTTTTAACTTCCAAACATATTGAATATTCTTTTGTTCTAGTTTCCCAGATTCTTTATTGAGTGAAAAGAGGGCAATATTTTTTTTTGGAGTAAAAATAATATGCTCTTCTGTTTGATCAAAGATGTTTCCAGAACTAGCCACTTCAGTAAATATTTCTTCTGCAGTTTTTATAGAACCATTAGAAACTATAAGTCGAGTGTTTCCACTTATACATTTCCCGTGATGAATATGAGCGGATGTACAAATATTTCTAATATATCTTGGATCTTTTGTGATCCGTGCAACCTTATCAGCCATTCGTTCTGCCATTGTGAGTAGTATCCTCCAGAGATATAAGAAATTTGTTTTTTCAGGGTTTTATATACTTTTCTGCAAGGAAGGAATATATTTTTCTCTCTTTTTTGCATTTTGTATCTTTATAGAAAGTTATTTAAAAGAAGGGAAATTCAAAAACTCTATACGGGCCAGTGATCTAGTGGCTATGATGGCTCCCTTACAAGGAGCATGTCGAAGGTTCGAGTCCTTCCTGGCCCACCATTAGTACTCTTTCCAGAAATGAAAAAGGCTGTTGATCAAGTGCTTAAGGATTTCTCATCTATAAAGACTAGATTTATATAAACATAAAACCTTAAACCTACTCATGTATAAATTTAGCTTTCGTATAAAACATACAAACTGTGCTGAAACATTATTTAGTGAGAATTTTCCAAATGTTCATATTACAGTCATGGACATACAATCCGAGAATCCACAAAATAAACAGTATGTTTATTCTATTTATGGCTTCCCCAAACAATTTGATGCAATAATTTCTTACCTTAAATCTATTCCAAAATATACTTTTGTAGAAGAAATTGAGAGAAAGAACCGTCTAATTGTTCTCGTAAAACTTAAACAGAAAAGCTTTATTCAAAATGCTATCCAAAGATATCACGGATTTTTAATTACAGCTCATACCCTTTCAAAAGGTTGGGAACAATGGGATGTTGGTCTATTAAGGAAAGATTCTATACCTTTACTAAGGAAAGAAATACAAAAGATGGGGGTTTTACAAGTTGTTTCTATAAGAGAGATTACTTTTTCCCAAACTATTTTAACAGAAAACCAAAAGAAGATATTTCTGTATGCCTTAGAGCAAGGCTATTATGAAACCCCAAGAAAAATACACGTTGCACAAATAGCTAAAGCTTTTCGACTCCATACCTCTACGGTAGGAGAGCATCTTTCAAAAGCAGAAAATAAAGTTCTTAAGAACTCTTTTAGGCTAGTATAACTGCCCAGATATATCTGGCTAAAACTTAAAATAACATTATTAGTCATTACAACTAGGTGTATGAAAAATGAAACTACCAAATGATTTTAACTTAGAAAAAGAATTAGCTGGTGATGACGCAAGAGAAATAGTAGATGACTCTACTTTACGAAGAACAAAAGGATATCTCCCATTTGTATTATCTATCCTTGAAGGGGTTGGTGTTTCAATACCTTCTGAAAAAGAAATTGCTAGACTCTTCCTGGAGCATGGAGAGCGTAGTGGATGGTATAAAGATGAAGTTGTTCTTCGAGATGGTGCAGTGTTACCTGCTAATTATCCAACGTTAGAATATTTACGAACACTTCCAGAAGGATTTTTTGGACCAAGAGTTACTCTCTATAATTCAGACTTACAAAGAGATGTACCCTTCTCATTGGCAAGAATTGATTATAGGATTTTTATAAGATGTGAATAAAGGCATAGCCAAGTTGGGTCCTTCCTATAGATGCGAAGTACTTGTTTCATAAAAAAAACAAAAAAATTACTGATATAAAAGTGTTTGTCCCTGCAATTTCAGATTTTTTCGCATTTTCTCTAGCCATTGTGGAAGATTGTATATTTCTTCTCCTTTAGGAGCATGTGTTGATATGTAAATAATGCCCTCTACTCCATATTCTCTAATAATGGGGTTTACAAGATGATAGCCTCCATCATATCTAAGCCTATAAAACTTATTTGAATTTATTCCTATTAGATTACCATTTTTTCTTATAAAAATATCTTCTTTAAAATAAAACTCTGCATCTTCAAACTCATCTTCTTGGGTAATAATAATCCTTTTAAAATATTCAGCAATTCCTTCAGAAATAATTGCGTTTCCCAATGATTTTTCTGCATTATATTGCGTTTGTCCTGCAAATAGGTATACTGTTCCCCTATTCCTTTCTTCTCTTTCTAAAATTTTATCATTATAAAAATGGCCTAATTCATGTGCTAGAGTTGACTTCACATTTGCTATTTCTCCAAAGGAAATTATCCCTGCAAGAATACCAAAAAAAGAATTTTCTGGAGTTTTAAATCCCCCATAAGATGAGTTCAAATATATTTCTCCATTTTCATATTTTCCATATATTTGATCTAAAGATTCAAATCTAATAGTAGGGGGATTTTGTTTTGCTAAACCTAATTCATTTTCTTGTATTCTCATGATAGCTTCTAAATTTTGTGGCACCCATGCTTTTACCTCTTCCATAGATTTGATCATAGAATAGATTGCTGTTAATGTAAGGAATATTCCTGAGAGAAAGATTATGTCTTTTTTCACTAAACTAGAAAAAAATTACTGATATAAAAGTGTTTGCTCTCGAGAACATTTGAATACTTTGGGGATTTTATTTATTTTATCAATGCGATGTTGTACTTTTTTTTGCAAAACTCTTGCTTCTTCGTTATTAAGACCTTGTTTTATTTTATACGTGATGCTTCCTTCAAGCACTGTTCGTTGTTTTTCTTTGATTTCTATAATACCATAGTCCTGAGGTGATTCGAATGCTTTTGCTCCATGTTGTAATCCAAAAATACTCGTACAGACTAAATCAATATATGCTTGATTTTTTTCTAAGAAATTTATTGTTTCCATAAACTCTTCTTTTGTCTCTGTAGGAAAAGCAAACATAATGTAGAGGATATTTTGTATTCCTGCTTCATGACTTTCTTTCAAAACTTTAGGAACTTTTTGTATATCTGTTCCTTTTTTCATAAGATCAAGAATTCTTTGTGAACCGGACTCTACACCCCAAGAAACTGAACGAAGGCCACCAGCATATAGTTCTTTGCTTATTCCTAAAATATCAGGTGTTGGACGAAGTTGACAAGCCCATTGGATTTTATTTTGAGATATTTGTGCGAAGGCCATTAACCTTTCTTTTGT
This sequence comes from Nanobdellota archaeon, assembly GCA_013331795.1. Classification (GTDB taxonomy): domain Archaea; phylum Nanobdellota; class Nanobdellia; order SCGC-AAA011-G17; family GW2011-AR17; genus JAGVZZ01; species JAGVZZ01 sp10136u. The sequence goes on along the minus strand of DUFP01000024.1, from coordinate 1,771 downwards.
TAACATATCATCGATAAGAAAAACATATTTTGCATTATTTATTTTTAGTGTATTTTCTAACCAAGCTATTTCATATTCTTTGTAAGGAACTTTTGCGAAATGTGTACAAAAGGTGCATTGTTTGTAAAAACATGTAGAAGATGTTTTGATTGGAAAGATTCTTTCTTTGGAGAGATAGTTTTCTTCTTTGAAGTCAGAGAAATCTAAAGGATTATTAGAATCATAAAAATCTCCTTGTTTTGCTTGTATGCCTTTTTCCGTAAAAAACTCTATAATTTCATGTTCATTCTTTAGCAACTTTCCGTATTCCAAAACTTTTCCTTTTGCTGCTGGACCGCCAAGAAGACAGATTATTCCTTGTTTTTGTAATTCTTTGAGAATTGCTGTTGCATAAAAGCATTGACTGTTGTAGACCAAACTGCATGCAATAATATCATAGTCTTCTGTCTTTATGAGTGAGAATATTTCCTGAAAATATTCTGGATTCTTTCCTTGTAATACTTCTCTGTTATTTTTTGCATACACTTCCCTAGATTCTTTATCAAAATGAGTGAAAATTTCTGCGTAGTCTTCTTTTGTCTTTGTTTCTTTGATTGTTTTGTAATACTGTGCAAATTTTCTTTTATGAAACTCTGCGTTGAGATCAAGAACATCGATTTCTAGGTTTAAATTAGTTTGAAGAAAATGCTTTAAGGATGCTAAGGAATAGGGAAGTATTGTGGGTGTACAAAAAGGGGGATATACAAGGAGTACTTTCATAGCTTTTTTTGCTGTTCTTGGGTATATAAAGCTTATTCCCGCTTACTAGAAGACTAGCTAATACTCTATAAATAGCTCTTTCTTCTTCATTATCCTTTTCATCCTTTCTAAACTTAAATAGCTTTTGTAAATCTAAATCTAAATTGTGGATCTTTTTGTTGTATTTCAATAAGCATTTCTTTGTACTCAGCATCCACAAAAAGATTTAGAGTATATGTATCTGAAGAGATCACCGGAATTCCTTCTTGAAACTGTATCAATTCTTGTGCAAGACTATATATTTCAGGGATGTTTATAGCATAGCTTTGATCAATTTCCCCTACTGTTGTACTTTGTGTTGCATCTTGTGTTGTTATTGTCCCAAGAGAATCCCCAACCCGATCTATTACTTTTATTAGATTGCCCAGCTCAACTAGCATTAGAGAGGATTGTTCAAAGAGCTAAAAAAGGAGGAAAACCTCTATCCAGATTTGAAAACCTAAGTGATCTCACCCTTTTTAGAGAACGATACCACATGCTTACGGGGATATTCCCTAAAACAAGAGTCATTGATAGCTCTAAACCTTTTTGTGAAGTTTGGAATGATATAGAAAGTGTGATACTTGAGGGGGTATTAAATGGTAGATTATAGAAAAATAGAAGCATTGCTTGAAAGAGAAGATATTCGTGAAGCTTTAGGTTATGAAGGGCTGCATAGTCCAGTTAGAGAAGTAAAAAGAACGATTACAGCACCATCATAATTAAGAACATGTGGCTTCCATGTATCATAAGTCACTCTTGTTGCTCTATCATATAATTTTTTTCGTACTTCAGCATGAGTGATACCAGTATCAGGCTCTTGCGCCCGTACAGACTGAGGCATAGACAAGCCTAGAACAGATGCTAAAGATCCAGCTAAAAGAGTACGAACATTGCTCATTTTCTCTAGCTATTACTAGGAAAAACTAGCTTATAAATGTTTTTATTCCTTTAGAGAGACAAATCCTATCAACTAAAAGGTTGTTTTTGTTCT
>DUFP01000013.1 GCA_013331795.1 Nanobdellota archaeon | reverse complement strand
TTTTATTCTTTTTCTTAAATATATACCTGCAGTCTTTTCTTCTGGTGCACCTGCTAATGTTGCAAGAAGAGAAATTTCTTTATTATGTATTTCTTTGATTATTCCTTTTTTTGCTGCACATACATTGTAAAAATATTTTGCTTTTGGAATGCTTATGTGTTTTTTTCCACCTTGTGCGATAATTATTTCTTGAAGCTTATGGTAGGCTTTTCCAGATTCTAGTGCAGCAAGAACTTTTTCTTCTGCGTTCTTTTCTCCAACAAGTTTGAGTGTTTCTGTTGCCATAAAGATTGCTTTTTCTCTGAGATCAGATGGGCCATTGCCTTTCAATACAGAAATGACATCTGTTGCTTCTAATGCTGGGCCAATTCCATTGCCGATAGGCTGTGAACCATCTGTAAGAATGATTTTCATTTTAAGGCCTAGAAGTTTTCCTATTTTTAGGAATAATTTTTTAAGTTTTTTTGCTTCTTTTTTTGTCTCTGATTTAGTTCCTTTTCCCCAAGGGATATCAATGAGTACATGTGTTGCTCCTGCAGCCTTTTTCTTTGCCATAATACTTGCTACTAACATGCCTTTTGGATCGATACTGAGAGGATGGCGAATTTTAATCATTTTATCGTCTGCAGATGCGAGGTCTACACCTCCACCCCATGCAATACATGCTTTTGTTTTTCTAACTACTTCTTCTATTTTTTTTCTACTGAGGTTTACTGGTGCAAGCACTTCGAAAGTGTCAGCGGTCCCTGAGGCAGAAGTGATCGCTCTTGAAGAAGTCTTTGGAATTGTGTATCCGAGAGAGGCAATAATAGGTATGACAATCATTGTTGTTCTGTTTCCTGGGACACCACCACAGGAATGCTTATCTAAAATAATTTTTCCTTTTTTGAAATGCAAACGTTCACCATTATTGACAATTGCATTTGTTAAGTCTACTGTTTCTTGGATGGAAAGACCTCTGCTATAACATGCAGAAACAAAATAAGTTAGTTCTGTTTCAGAAAGTTCATTTTTTACAATGTCTTTGATAATACTATTAATTTCCTCCCCTGAAAGTGTTTTCCCTTGGAGTTTTCTTTTGATAGCTTGAATTGATGCTGGATGTTCTGCGCGCTCTACTTCTATTTGCATGCCATGGGAAATTTTTACTTTTTTTAGAACTTCTTCAAATAAACCTATTTCTCCTTCTTCAATTCCTTTTTTTGTTGTGTCAACTACACAGTTTGCAATTTCTTTTTTTCTTGTAATGCGTACTCTTTCTGTTGGGAATATGCCTAGAAGCTTTGCAGTTTTTTCATGAAGAACTGCAACTAAAGGACCTCCAGTTGTGAGTTGTATATCCTTAACTTTCAATTTCATCTTTTTTCTCCGTATAAATCTCTAGAACGAGTTCAAAAAGAGATAAGACTAATGGGCCTATAAACATACCAATGAAACCAAATGAAGCAAGGCCTCCAAGAACTCCAATGACGATGATGAGTGGATGAATCTCTGCGCGCATTCCCATAATTTTTGCTCTTAGTACTGTGTCAATGAGGGTGGAGAGAATGAGAAAACCAAAAAGTCCAATTGCTATTGCTTGTGAAGTGTTTCCTTGTACATAACTTATGATAGTCATAGGAACCCAAACTAAGGTAGCTCCTATTCCTGGGATGAGTGCAGTGAGACCAATGATAAAAGCCCAGAGAATCGGTGCTGGAACTCCTAGAAAATAAAATCCAATCATTGCAACTATTGCTTCTATTGCAGCAACGGTAACTGTTCCATAGAAAAGTGATTCAATGCTTGTCGTGAGTTTTTTTTGAAATCTTTTTTTATAATTTTCTTCTAGAGGGATGAGAGAAGTAATTCTTGTTACTAATTTTTCTCCGTCACGTAAAGCGAAGAAAATAATAAAAAGCATAATAAAAAATCCAACAATGAGGTTTGGAAGAGAAAATATTAATGCAGAAACACGTGTTAGAATGTAACTCACTGCTGTCTTTGTTATACTATTAATATAATTTTGTGTACTTTCACTAATGTCTATATTTAGTTGGTTTATAAAAAGTTCTTTAATATTTTCAATATTGGTTGTTGTGTATATTTCTGATGCTTGTTGGATGAGAGAATGTGCAATAATCACTAGAGGGATAACAATGATAAAAAAAAGCATTATTGTAAGAATTCCAGCAGCAATACTTTCTTTCATTCTTTTTCGCAGTCTTCTTTGAAAAGGAAAAGCCATATAGGCAAGAATAATACTAAGTAGAATTACTGTTAGATAGGGTTTTATGATTAGAAAAGAGAGGAATACCAGAAGTAGAATAAGCCCATATCTAATGTATACATTTACCTCTTTCACTCTCTTTTTGTTGGCTTGTAGATATATAAATATTGCTGTTTAGAATATAAAAGTTTAAGAAGTACTGATTTTATTTCATTTTTATGGAAGAACAAGATATCTTTAGTGTTTTACAATTTATTCATAAGCAATTAGAAAAGTATTTTTTTGTGTGGAGAATTGATGGAAGTGCAAATCTTCGCTTACAAGGTGTTGATGTCAATGTTCGTGTTTTGGAACTCAAAACCAATGCTGAAGGTGTGCGTATTTTTAAAGAAGTATTCAAAAACTATTTTGTTCAAGAAGATTATAATGAGGAAATTCAAGGTGATGTCTTAGAATTTGAAATCTTAGGATTCCCTGTTGAAGTTATTAATAATAAATATAATATGCTTCATCGTGTAAAAAAAATTACTTTGCAAGGAATGAGCTTACCTGTGTTACCTTTGCGGGAAGCGCGAGAATTTTATGCAGTTACAGGGAAAGAAAAGACTGTTACTGTCTTAGATAGACATTTATTGAGATAAATAAGTTTTTTCTACATTTGGAAAGATTGTCTTTTTCTTTTGTTCCATTTTACTTAAGATTTTACTTGTATCTTTGAAAGTTCTAACGCATATTTTCCTATGGCTTGTATATCTTCTGTTATAAAATCTACTGCGAGGCTCTCTAAAGAAAAAAATCTTATTCCCTTTATTTCATTTAGGTTTCCTTCTAAGTGTGTTATATCCTTTGCTTTGCAGAGATAAAATAGTCCAAAGTGATCATGATCTCCTACGCTATGCACATTTGTATAAAATGGAAGTGCACATTCTTCTCTGACATTTCTTCCTGTATACAATCTTTTATACTGTAAAAGTTCTATATCTAGATTTACTTCTTCTTTAACTTCTCTTATTACTGCTTGATCGGGAGTTTCATTTGGTTCAATATGCCCTCTAGGTGGAAGCCATATTTGCAATTTGTTATGAAGAATAAGAAGAAGTTTGTCTTCATGGATAATATATGCTCCAACAGTGAGATTTGTTTTCATAACTATAGTATTTCTTTTCTTGTTTATTATTATATATCTACTTTAAAATAAGTATTAATGCTACTACAAGAATTGCAATACTTCCTATTGTTGATAAGCTGAAAAAACTGAAGTATTGAAAAACAAGGGCTGCTAATAAAATTGCACCTAAAGTTCTTTGTTCTATTGCAATTGATTTTCCCATTAGTACACGATCCTTGGACCGTAGCCCCAAAGTTTTACTGCTGCTGCTAGTTCTGAATGAGGATGTTGTTCCACCCATTTTTTTAGAGGAATTTTTTTCATTGCAAGTTCTCGTGCTTGTTCTATTGCAATGACACCAGCTTCTACGCCATCAGGATGGCCAAGTAAACCACCACCACATTGGATAATAATATCTTCCCCTAATTCTTTAAGGATTAATTCAAAATCCCCTGGATGTAAACCACCGGAGGCAACCATCCATACTGGTTTTATATGGTACCAGTCTTGTCCCAGAGAAGGAATTTTTGGATGAGGCTTTAGATTTTTTTCTTGCAAGACTTGTTGGATGTATTTTGCTTCACCATAGTCTTCCATTTTTGCTAATGGAGAGCCCCCATGCAATGTATCTACACCTAGTAGACGAAATGTTTTTGCAAGGAAAATCATAGATACTGAGAAGCCATAGAGTTTTCCATGACCATGCACTCCAGGAGAGTTGTCTCTTGTAATAAAACCATGCATTGCACGGTGCGCATGAATTGCAAGACCAGGATTGTATCTGCGCATAGTATCTGCTGCTGCGAAACCAGTGCAAACTACATCAAGCATCATGAAAATGCCACCATTGTCTTTGATAAGTTTTGCGCGTTTTCTCATGACTTCTAGATTTGAATGTGATACATTACAAAGATAAAATTTTTTCTTGCCTGTTTGTTTTTCTGCAGCTTTGAGCGCTTTCAAAACACACTTTGCCCGTTCGTCAAATTTGTTAAAAGAAAGATTTGTAAGATTTTCATCATCTTTTATTCCATCATAGGTGCCAAGACCAGATGTGAAAAGCATTTTTGCTAAGTCTGCTTGTTCTTTTGCTGTACGACCAATTTTTGGTTTTGGTACTGTTGCAACTAAGGGGCCTCTTGGTTTTTTGAGAAGTTTTCTTATTCCTTTTACTCCAAAGCGAGGACCAGGAAATGCTTTTATCATTTTTTCTGGGAATTTGACGTCATAGACGCGCATTGCAGAAACCATTTTCATGCCTGCAATGTTTCCAATAATGCCTGCAAATAATCCTGAAATATTATCTAACTCAAAAAGAAATGGAGGGTATGCTACTTTGAACATGTGATTCGTGTAGTCTAAGTCAAAGGCCATTGCTCGTTCTTTTGCTGCACGAGACATTCCAGAGCCTTCCCCATCATAGACTTTTGTCCAGGTGCCCGTAGAAGATTCTGCAGCAACTGAAGCAGCTGCATCTTCAAATATTTTTTTTAGAGATTTTCCTTTTGCTTCTTTGATTGCAGTTTCTGAAAGTTCCACTTTGATTAAGGTTATAAGATATTCTTTAGAAGGTTTCCAGTCTTTTGCTGCTACGTAATTAAGTTGTACTGCCATCTTTCCTCTTTTTGTTTTTTATAGCTGAGAGGATTTAAATAGCTTCTCTTTTTTTCATCTCATGTTCTCTTATCGTGATTCTTCCTTCGAGGAGATCTAAAGAACCTGTCCATTGCTGGTAGAATATTTCTAATTCTTGCAAAGGTTTTTCTCCGGCTTGTAGAAGACGCAGTGCATTGAGTTTGGCTCTAAGAGAAACTTCATATGCTGAAGAACTTCTTCTTTCTTGTTGCAGAATAAAAAGATGTGCAGAGCTTCTATCTTCTGTTATTGTATTTGCAGAAATGAGAAGAGGATTTTTGCCATATCTTTGTAGAAGATTTATGAACATATAATCTTCTATTTTTCCTATTTCTTTGAGAATAATAGGATGCTTTTGTGTTATTCTTGCAAAACTCCTTCCTAATTCTGGTGGAAGATAATTTTCTCGCCAGCGAAATAAAATAATCCCTTCTTCCTCTCTTGCATAAGAACATGCGTTTGCAGTTTGTGTAAGAGATTCTTGATAGATGCTTGACAGATCTCTATAGTATTGCTCATTTTGTTCTCCTTTTGTTTTTTCTTTTAATCTTTGGAGTGCATAGTGATTTATTCTTATTAATGGGCTTTGTGTACACTGTTTTTTGCCGTAACGAACAAGGAAATGTTTTGCTTCAGAGCTTTGTAACGCTTGTTTTGCTTTTGCTTGTATATCTTTATTTTTCCAAATCCTTTGTATGAGTTTTTCTAGCTCTTGTGTTTCCATTTAGTTCCTCTTTGCTAGTCTTCGTAATTTCTCTAGCCTTTGTCTTAGTGGATATTCTTTTGTAAATATTGCCTCTTTGAGTTCTTGTTTTTGTATGGTTTGTGCTTCTAGGCTTTGATGCAGACGCTGTCCTAAACGATCTCCTATGTGATGTGCGAATAATTGGGAGAATTCAGTTCTTTTTACAAATCCTATCATTTTGCAATAAAGCTCTTTTGCTGTAGAGACGTCATTACAAAAATATATATTTTTATAAAATTCATCTATGTTTCCTTCAAGGAATTCTTCAAAAAGTGCTTTTCCTGTAAGATCTTTTGCACCAAGAATATTTTCTGGAAGTTTTGTGTCAATATTTCTATTTAGGCCATAGATTCTTTTTATGAGTTCGGCTCCTGCTTCTTGAAGAATATGCATGGAAAGATTTGTAGAGTACTGTTGCGCTCTTCTTTTAGGGATATATTTTCCTATAAAGAAATGGGATGTTTCTTCTAAAATACATTCAGTTGTTTCTTTAGAAATGGGAAGAATAATTGTTTCTGCTGGAATATCTCCTCTGGCTTCTGTAAGGTATGTTGCTCCTTCTATTCCTCTTTTTTTAAGCTCTTTATAGTTCGGGGATGCGATGATAATAATGTTTGGTGTTTCTGGCTGAGGAAGATCCCAGTCATATGCCAGCCATTTTATTACCCACGTTACAGATCCCTTTACTTGCTCTTCTAGTTCTAATAGGGCTTTTTGCATGTTATTTCTGTTAAGTGGTTATTTTGGAAAAGTATATAAAGGATTTGGTTTGAGGGATTTTATAGATTTATTTAAAGTTGCCTCTTTTCAAGCAAAAGCTTTATATATTAGGTTTGTCCCTTTAAAGTAGTCTCAGAGGTGATAGGATTCATGAGATGCGAAAAAACCCTTTAATCTTTAAACATGAAGAATTTGAGTTTCTTCACCGTGTTTACTTGGCACAGCCTTCTAAAGGGAAATTTTATGAAGGAATTCAACGTAAAAAAGGTGTTGGCTTGAACAAAGACCAGATTATTTTTATTAAGAAAAAATTTTCCGAATGGAAGCAGAAAAATCCTAATGAATTACTTTGGATGGGTAATGAGGCTGAGTAAGATATGGAAAATGAAGATCTTTGTTTCTCTTTTGGCATAGGTGCTGGCTTAGGTTTATTTTATCCTGTTATTTCTTATTGTGTTCGATTAAGGCAACAAAAAAAAGATTTAGATAAATCACTTGCTGAGTTAGTAGGCAAGGAGTACGAAGCGCATATATCTGAACATGCTCGAGATCTTTGTTTACAGGAAAGAGGGCTTTCTGCGGACTTTCCTACTCTTTATAATGTTGATCTTCTTCAAAGATACTTAGAAATGCATCCGGAAAAAAGAAAAGAATGGGGTTTTATACAAAGATATTATGAAGGAGTCCATAGGGCTGCTTTGAGTAAGGAGTATCCTTCCCAAATATTAGAAGGTTCTGTTGTTTCTTTAGAACAAAGAATGTTATAGATACTTTTAAATATCAATGATAAATTTTTCTCTTTATGGTTATCCCTGTAGCACAATTTCAAGAAGAATTACGAAGGATTAAAGTTTCTCCTCATATAGAGACTTTCTCTGCAATAAGTAGTGAGAGTTTTATGTTGCGTCCTGAACAGAGAGGAGAACTCTTCCAATCTGGTATAGGCCTTCTTTCAGGATCCTATATAGGACATATTTCTGATAAAGTTGTTTTTATTGCTGGTGTATACTCTGCAAATAAGAAAGAGTTAGCTACGTTATATAGAAGAATGAGAGGAAGCTTTCAAATTGAAGGCCTTATAGGCTGTTTAGATCCTCTTTTCTATGTAGCTCCTCATACAAAGGAAATACAATTTTATTCTTATGGGGAAAGCCTTCTTCAAGGTCTTGCTCCTTTTTGCTCTCCAGATATTTTTATTTGCCGTACTTTTCGTTCAACAAGGGGTTTAGAAAGAGAAATTTCTCAAGAAGATATTAAACAAGTTTTTCTCCAGAATCTTGCTCCAGGTATGCGTGATAGTTTTCCAGAGAGAGAGATTTTTGTAAAAGAGCTTACAGGCATTTTTTCTTCTTTTCCTTGCTATGGCTATGGCTTTAATTCTTGCCGTAATGGAAAGAATTATGCTGAGCGTGCAAAGAGATTATATAGAGAAATTGCATCGCCTTCTTTTCGTGCAAAGCTTTAAATAGCAGATTTTTTTGTGTTTTTTTATGCATCCACTTACTCTGTTTGAAGAACTGGGCATTCGACATTTTGCTGGGCCTTTTGCTTTGAATCATATTCTTGAAGAAAAACGCCGAGCATATCTTGAAGAAAAGGTTGGTATTCTTGCGCGAAGCTATTATGGGCACATTGAGAATAAAGCTTTCCTTATTTCTGGACTTGTACAAACGCCCTCTGCAAAAAAAATCTTTGAAACTTTTTCTCGTTTAGGTGTACAAAAGTCTTGTCTTTATCCTTGGGTTTCTTTTTCTGATGGAGAGACTTGGTATGGTCATTCTTCTAGCCTTGTTTTTGATATTCATATTATTCATCCTCCTTCTGTGTATGTTTCTATTGGTGATTTCCCTCAAGATGGTCTTGTTTTATTAGCAGATATCCAAGCACGAAGTATTTTTGATGAACAATTATTGCCACAGACTCCTCCGGGTGATGCACGTGAAAGCTTTGTGAGAGATTTTTTGGATGCAATTACACAAAAAAAAATCTATGGTTATGATCTTCATTATGGCTATAAAAATGGAATGGATAAGGATTTTCATTATCATAACCGAAGAAGAAAATTGTATACTCTTATTCGCAAGGAGCTTCTTTCTTTAGAAAATTCTCTAGCTCCTTAATACTTTTAAGTATTGCAGAAGGTTTTTCTTTTTGTAGTTCTGTTTTTGTATGAGATCCTGTGCATACTGCAATCGTTTTTACCTTTGCTTTTTTTCCTGCACGAATATCATAGATAGAATCACCAATCATATAACCATCGTTGAGTTTGAGGAGTTGTTTTGCTTTGATAATCTCATCAGGAGCAGGTTTTGGATGTTTTACTTCATCATTTCCAATAATTTTATCAAAAATAGATCGTTCTATTTTTGCATGTTTTAAAATGCTGAGAATTTCTTTATGTTTACAATTAGAAAGGATTGCAATCTCATAGTTCTTTTTGAGTTTTTTTAGTGTTTTTTTTGCTCCTGGAATAACTTTTATATATTTTGCAGTTTGCTTGAGAACGTACGTATCATGATCTTTTGTTACTTTTAGAATTTCTTTCTTTTTAAGGTGTGGATAAAGCTTTTTTATCATTTGTGCACTTTCTAAACTAAAATATTTGAGAATTTGTTCTTTGCTCTTTTTTTGGAGTTTATTTTTTTCAAATGCTTTTTGGAATGCAAGGAGATGTACTTTTGTGGAGTATACCAATGTATTATCCAAATCAAAACAAAGAAGTTGCATACTTTTTTTATGCCATTGTTTTTTTTAAAGCTTTTGGAAAAGTTTTAATAGTTGTACATCTTGCTTTTGTTTATGGAGGGATTTTTATGAAAAGAATTTTTTTAACAGTTATATTTGGTATTTTATTATTAGGCCTTGTTTCTGCATCATGGCCAGAGGATAGTGAAGGCACAGAATTGGTTTCCGTATTGCCAAGTCCGTATGAGCCAAGTGGGCTTGCATGGGATTCTGAAAGCCAAAAATTGTATACTATTAGTGATGAGGGAATTATTACTCGTATGAACCTTGATGGGAGCAATGTAGAAAATTGGTACGTTTCTGGTGATCTTGAAGGCATTGCAGTTGTTTCTGGAAAGGTGTATATTGGCATTGAATATCCTTTTACTATGAAAGAATTTGATACAAGTACAGGTGCTTTTACAGGAAAAAGCTGGACCTTTTCTGATGTTGTTGGAACTTCTAAGATGGGTATGGAAGGTATTGCAGTTGCTGCTACAAGCAGTGGATTGCGAGTTTATGCAGGATCACAATCTGATGGAAAAGTTTCTGTGTATGATATTGACCCTTCTGTGAGTGAAAGCATGAGTTATGTTGGAAGTTTTACGCCTTCTACTGGAAGCCTTTCTGATCTGTCTTATGATGCACAAACAGGAAGACTCTATGCATTGTATGATAATAAGCTTTATGAAATGGATAGCGATGGTAATGTTCTCGCAAAGTATACTGTTGATGGAAGTGATCAAGAAGGTGTTGTTGTTGTCAGCAATTGTCCTAGCAGTACGGGAAGTATTGTTATTGCTTCTGATACACCTGCTTCTATACTGAGTTATAGTGGTTTTGCTGTCACGTGTCCCGTTGTTGAAGTAGTTCAAGAAGAAGAAGTCGTTGTTATAGATCCAAATTTAGTAGATAGCTTTAGTATCAGTAAAGGTGTTGTTTCTGTTCTCTATCAAGATGGGCATAGCAATAGTTTTACTCCAAAAAGATATGGTAAAATTCAAGCGGTTCTTTCTTCTGATGCAACAAAACTTATTGT
>DUFP01000004.1:17346-18831 GCA_013331795.1 Nanobdellota archaeon | reverse complement strand
TACTTTTTTATACTCTTTTTTCTTTTAATTTCCTATGAAACCTTATGAATTCTTACCCCATACTGCTGATGTAAAATTCCTTGCTTATGGGGAGAGTTTGGAAGAAGCCTTTGGGAATGCAGCACTTGCGACTTTTGCTACCATGACTGATATTAAGAAAGTGAAAGCGAAGAGTAAAAAAACAGTTTCTGTACAGGCTCATGATTACTCTTGTTTGCTTTATTCTTTTTTGGAAGATCTTCTTTTTCTTTTAGATACTGAAGATTTTTGCTTGAGTAAGATTACTGTTTCTTTATCCCAGAAAGATGACTCTCTTTTTTTGGAAGCTGAATCTTATGGTGATAATGTTAAGAACTATGAAACTCATACCTTAGTTAAAGCTGTAACATATCATGAGATGACTATCCAAAAACTGAAAAAGCTATGGGTTATTCAAGTTATTCTTGATGTATAATGCCGGATATCCAAAAGGTAAACTTTATAATCCTCTTATTCTTTTTGAAGTTATGAATAATCTTGCTGTAATCCATGCTTATCTTTGTGCAGATGGTTATGTTATTAAAAACTCCGAAAAGTCCTTCTATAAATATTATATGATCGGCTTTAGAAATACAAATTTGATTCTTTTGGAGGATTTTCAAAAAAAGTTTCAGTCTGCTTTTGATATTAAAGTTCATTTAGAACCTGGTGAAAGATGCAGGCTTGGCTCTAAGAAAATTTATACCTTTCTGGTTAATACTTATGGCAGTTTTTATTCGCATCATTGGGAACTTCCCCAACTTGAAGAGAATGAACTTAGAAAATGGCTTCGTGCATATTTTGATTGTGATGGGTGGGTTTTTTGTAGGTCACGTCAAAATAGGCATATAGGGCTTGATTCAGTAAATGAGAAGGGTATTTATCAAATTAAACAAGCTTTAGCTTCTTTAGGGATAGTTTCTTCTGTTAGAAAAAGAAGTACTCGCCCTATATTCTCACTAATTATTTATGGAAAACAGAATCTCTTTTTGTTTTCGCAACTCATAGGCTTTTTACATCCTGAAAAAAAAGAAAAATTACAATTGGTTCTTGATGATTTTGTTTCTTATCTTTGGCAATTTCCAGTAAAAGAGAAAGCCTTAAAAGTATATGTAAAAAATATTTTGTTAGAAAAAGCAAAAATAAAGCCTTCACAAGGAATAGTTCGTCTTTGCTCTAGTAGGGAGGAAAATATTTCACGTCTTCAGAAAGAGTTAAAAACGCTTTATGGTTTGCATTCCTTATATAGTAAAAGAATTAATGGTCTTGGGACAATTTATTATGAACTTTGTGTCAATAAAAAAAGTGATGTTTATTGCTTAGTTAAAAATAACCTATTATCAGAATTGGAGAAAGAAAAATGGTTGAAATTATAAAAATAAATGATGTTACTTGGAAAATAGAAAAACAAGGAAATATGCTTGTTCCGATTATGCTTTTTGCTTCAGAGCCCCTTCTTGAAAAAAT
>DUFP01000004.1:0-17319 GCA_013331795.1 Nanobdellota archaeon | reverse complement strand
TAAAATTACAAAAGAAGATTTACAACTTATTTTGAAGGAAGGAGCAGAGTGGGCTGTTAAGAAGGGTTTTGGAAAAAAAGAGGATCTTGAAAAAACGGAGGATGGGGGAAAAATGACTTTTGCTGATCCTTCTGCAGTAAGTGAAAGAGCTTTACAAAGAGGATTTTCTCAGTTAGGTTCTTTAGGTTCAGGCAACCATTTTTTAGAAATTCAATATATTTCAAAAATTTATAATCCTGAAGTTGCAAAAACATTTGGGCTTTTAGAAGAAGGACAGGTTGTTGTGATGTTTCATTGTGGTTCACGAGGATTAGGACATCAAGTTGCTTCAGATTATATCCGGGAAATGGAAGATACTTTTGGTTGGAAACATTTGCCTGATAGGGAGTTAGTTAATGCTCCTCTTTCTTCAGACTTGGGAAAAAAATATCTTGGTGCAATGGCTGCTGCGGCAAATTTTGCTTTTTGTAATAGACAAATGATTATGGAATGGATAAAGCAAACTTTTGTAAAGGTTTTTGGTGATAAAGTAACATTAGAGATGGTTTATGATATCACCCATAATATGGCTAAAGTTGAAGAGTATACTTTAGATGGAAAAAAAGTAAAACTTTGTGTTCATAGAAAGGGAGCTACTCGAGCATTTGGGCCAGGAAGAAAAGAGCTTCCAGAAATTTATAGATCTGTTGGACAGCCTATTCTTCTTCCAGGAAGTATGGGAACTTCTTCTTACGTTCTGGTTGGAACGAAAAAGGCAGAGGAGTTAACTTTTGGAAGTACTGCCCATGGGGCTGGCAGACTTATGTCTCGACATGAAGCAATTCGAACATGGAGTGCTGATGATGTTAAAAAAGATTTAGCAAAAAAAGAAATTTATGTTAAAGCAGGGTCATGGTCTGGTATTAGTGAAGAAGCGCCAGGTGCGTATAAGAATGTTGATGAAGTTGTTGCAGTGAGTGATGCTGCTGGTATTGGAAAAATGGTTTGTCAATTAAAGCCAATGGGTGTTGTGAAAGGATAATTATTCTAGGAATATTAAAAGATACATAGCAATCATTCCTAAAATAAAGAATACTAATCTGAGAAAGGCTTTTCCACTTTCTGATTCTCTATTTCTATGCAATTCTGGGATGAGGTCTGAACAGGCAATATAAATAAATCCTCCTGCTGCAAAGGGGATTAAAAATATTGTTAGTCCTTCAATATTTTTTGCAAGAATAAAAGTAAGGATTAATCCTAAAACTGCAGTAAGTGCTGTACAGAAATTAAGGAGTAATGCTTTTGTTTTTGAAAAACCTCCATGGATCAAAACTGCAAAATCTCCTATTTCTTGTGGTATTTCGTGGAAAATAACTGCTATTGTTGTTGCAATACCTACAGGAACACTTACAAGATAACTTGTTGCAATAATTATACCATCTAATAAATTGTGAATACCATCTCCAATAAGGTTCATAATTGCAAAAGAATGTATATGTTTTTTTGATGGAGGAATATGACAATGTCTCCAGTGAATAAATGCTTCTATAATGAATGAAAATACTATTCCGATGAGGAGGGATGTAGAAATAATTATTGTAAATCCAGCTTCTTCAATGCTTTCTGGAAGCAAATGGATAAATGCGTCTCCTAGTAATGCACCCGCAGCAAAACTGACCATATATAAGATATATTTCTTTACTTTTTTTTCTTGTAGGGAGAGTGTAAAAAGTCCTATAAAGGAGATAATACTGACTATTAAGACGCTTAAAAGACCATAAAGATACACTATATCCATAGGCTATTATATGGAGCATAGATTTAAATAACTTATTGATTCCCATTATCAATAATGAGACAGAGTCGTACTACAAAACAAAAAGCCATTTTAGAAGAAGAGCTTGCAACAAAAAAAACCTTTTTTAGTGCTGAGGAATTTTATGTCATTCTAAAAAATAAATATCCTCAGATAGGAATTGCTACAGTTTATCGTTTTCTTCATGAAAAAGTAGATAAAAATTTTCTTCATTCTTATACTTGCCATAGAAAAGCTCTTTATTCTCTTCAAAAGAAAGCACATGTTCATTTCTATTGTGAACAATGCCATGTGGAAAAACATTTAGACATTAAAAATGTTGATTTTCTTAAAAATGAGATCCCTGGAGAAATTTGCCATTTTCAAATTGATGTTAAAGGGATCTGTAAAAAATGTCAAAAGGATTGATTTTCCTTTTTCTTAAAAATCTTCAATGCAAGGAAGGTTCCTCCTGCAATGAGGATAAGAGAGATAATACTAATAATTATTATTGTTAGGAAGCTTCCTTTTTCTTCTGGTGCTGCAATTGTTTTTTCTGTTTCAGGTGCTGCAAGTGTTGTTCCATCTACTGTCACGCCGAGTTCCATTGTCCCTGCTATGTCTGAGTATACCCCTATGTATATTTTCTTTGTTTCATCATAGCTTGTACTTGGAGGATTTGATTCTAAAGAAAATTCATTTTGTCTGCATCCAGAAAAGCTTCCACAAGAGTTAAACCAAAGATCTTCTGCTTCTCCTAAATCACCTTTGTCAATATTATCTTTTCCATCTGCTTCTTCTATGTCAATTAGTTTATGTTCTGCTTCTCCATTGACGGTGTTGCAATCCCATTTTGTTCCTGAACAACCATTCCAAGAACCTGTTTCTGTCATGACACTTTCATCTACATGCCAAATCACAACTCCTCCTGCTTCATCTCCATTCATAAGCTCTGCAGTATGCCTATTTTCAATGAAGAATATTTCAGATTCTGAGATAGGTACTGCATAATAGCGAATTCCTGTGCTTGCTGAATCTTGCACAATAGTAAAATAATTATTTGTTTCAATTTCTTGATAGGAGTTTTTATTCAACCAAGAGAGGTATGCTTTTGACCATGGATCAAAACTTCCTGGTTCTTTCATGTAGCCTCCATATCCCATGATGCTCCATTCTGCTGTTCCTTTTGAGGTGCCATCATCTGGGACTGTATCATACATATCAGGAAGGCCTAAGTAGTGTCCAAACTCATGTGCGATAATACCTACTGGACTTGTTTCGCTGACTGTTTCGTAATCAATAATTTGTACTCCATCTACTGTTATTGGATTAATACTAAAGTAATGTGACCAAATCTCTTCATTATTTCCCCCTCCATTCTCATCTGGATCTCCTGCATGCACGACAAAGAGGCTATCAACAACCCCATCATCATTCGCATCATATTGTGAAAAGTCAATATCTTTATCTGCTGCTTCAATTGCTTCAAGGATCATCTCTTCTACATTTGCTTCGTTGTTATCTCCATAGTATTCCATTGTATTAGCTAATGTATACCATGTTGGAAGCACTGTGCCGGAAAGTTTTAATGCACCATAGGATTGTTCTTTGAAATAGCTTGCTAAACTTTTTTCTCCAAAAAACATTGCTTCGAGTTCACTTGTAGATATTGTTGCTTTTGTATCCGTAAATTGTATTGGAATAATCACTATAGGAAGCTCTTTTGCTTCATAGCTAATGTCATACACTGCTTGGCCTGTGAAAAGGATAATTGGCTTTGGTTCTGTTTTTGGTGGTGGGGGAAGTTCACCTTGTTGTTGCTGTTCTTGTAAATAAGGATCATAATAGGTATAAGTTCCATCTGGCTGGGTTTTGATGCCATAACCATATTCTGTGTTTATCACTTGCCTTTCTGGGTTGTACATTTCATAGATAGGCTTTACAAGTGCAGGTGGTCGTCTTGGGCGAATTAGGCGAATGTTTTCTTTTCCACATACTGCTCCTTGCTTTTGTAGTTCTTCTATTCTTTGGTCTCTTCGCAGAGGAAGATTTGTATCTGGTTTGAAATATCCATTTTCATCTATCTTTGCAATATATGGCCTTCTTCTTCCTGTTGCATCCTTTTGGATAACTACAGGGCACTGTGTTTCTTTCTCATATAGTTCAGAATAATCATGGTCTCCTTGTTGTTCAAAAATTTTTTCTCCAAGTTCTTCGTCTGGATTATTAAATTTTTCTTCATCTTTTTCATAGATTGGTTTTGTTACTTTACCTTCCGAGTCTATTGCAACTGGTATCCAAGAACCATCTTCTGAGAGTATGGAATAGGGTGCTCCAGGTACTGCTTGTACTAGGGGTAAAATTAGAATTATAAGAATGCTTATTATACAACCTCTTTTCATGGTTCTTTTTTATATTTAAAGAGCATTTAAAGTTTTCTGTTGATTACTTGGAATTGGTAGTACAGTTATACTAGAAAAAGTTTATATATCTACAGGAGCTTGAATCTTTTATGGGTACTATTTTAATTTTCTGTGCACATTCTGATGATGAGGCTATAGGAATGGGAGGGACTATTGCAAAATATGTTTCTGAAGGAAAGAAAGTTGTTAAGATTGTTTTTTCTCATGGAGAAAAAAGTATTCCTCATCTTCAAGAAGCTGTTGTTAAGAAAGCACGATTTAAAGAAACTGATAAAGCTAGTGCATTTATTGGCATTGCATCAAATAAAAATCTTGGTTTGCGAGATACACGTTTACGAAGTGATGTACAAAAAGCTTTTGTTGCTCGGAGACTGAGAGAAATTATTATGCTTAGCAGGCCTGAAAAAATTTATGTTCCCTCTGCTTTAGATCCGCATCCAGATCATCAAGCTGTAAATAGGATTGTTTTTCAGGTTGTAACATCTTTAAAGAGGCATTATCCCTTGTATGCATATGAAGTTTGGAATGTTGTTCGAGAGACACACCCACGTGTTTATGTTGATATTAGTTCTTATATTAAAATTAAAATGATTTATATAAAAATGTTTAAAAGTCAATGGGTCTATATGTTTTCCTTGTATTTTCCTACTTTATTTCGTTCCTTTTATTATGGAAGAGAAAATAGTTGCCAGTATGCAGAGAGGTTTTACAAATTACGATGAAGATTTTATTTGTTGTTTCTGGAATAGGCTATGGTGATGCTACTCGTGAGCATGCAAATATCCTTGCATTGAAAAAAAAATATCCTCAAGCGCGTATTATGGTTGCAGGGTATGATAATTCTTATGAATATTTTCAAAAAAAATATCCCACTATACGAATTCGAGGATATAAACTTCCTGGAAAATCTATGAAAATTAATGTTTGGAATTTTGGTTTACGAAACTTATTTCTTCCTGCTTTTTGGTTTTTAGGTACATTAAAAGTACGTTTGCAGGCATTTAATTTCATCCCTGATCTTGTTGTAAGTGATTTTGAACCTGTAGGTATTTCTCTTGCTCGTGTTCTTGGCAAAAAATGTATTGTTGTTTTTGGTTTTGATCCTCTTCTCTATAAGCAATATGCAAAAAATCATTCTGTTAATTATAAAATGAAAATTGAAGCTGCATATTTTGAGCGTGTGTATAATGAAGCTGATCTTGTTCTTATTCCTACATTTAGGAAAAATCCAGAAAAACATCTTTCTTATACTTATGTCAGCCCTGTTATTCGTACAAACCCAGAACAATTGCCTTCTGAAACTGTGCTTATGAAACAGTTGCATTTGAAGAAAAAACCTTTTGTTGTCATGCTTGGTGGATCAGAATTTGGTACAAAACTTGCTCTTCATATTAATAAGATAGCATCTGCTTTTCCTCAAGAACGGTTTCTTATTTTTGGAGGGGATTTACAGTTTTTATTTGCAAAAAATGTTAGTTATATTAGATATACACCAGACTTCTTAAAATATTTGAAAGTTTCTCGAGGTGTCATTACTCTTGCTGGGCAGAAAACACTTACTGAAGCACTTGTTTTTCAGAAACCTGTTCTTTGCTTCCCTATTGAGGATCATATTGAACAAGTACTTAATGCGTATGCTTTAGAGGATTCCATACTTGTGAGCCATAGTAGTTCTTTGAAAGCTGTACATTTTGCTTTTGGGGAATTTCTTCGTAATCTTGCTCTTTATCAGAAAAAAATTTCTAAAAGAACTCTTCAAGCAAAAGGCTCAGATGAATTTGTTCGTCTCTTAGAACTTACCTTAAAGAAAGAGGCGTAAAATCTTTTTTTGGTTCTGTTTTTTTTCTGCTTCTTATAATTTCAATGATGATAGGTATTACTGATACTATTATAATCCCAATAATAACTAAGGAAAAATTTTCTTGTACAATAGGAATAGTTCCAAAATAATATCCACTTAAAGTAAAAAGTCCTACCCAGAGGATTGCCCCAAAAATATTAAATTTTAGAAACTCCCAATACTTCATTTTACCAATACCTGCAATAAATGGAGCAAAGGTTCTCACTATGGGAACAAAGCGTGCAAGGACAATAGTCTTTTTCCCAAATCTTTTATAGAAGTCATTGGTTCTTTCAAGATATTCCCTTTTCAAAAAGCGGGCATTTTCTTTTTTAAAAACTTTAGGTCCAAGATAATATCCAAAAGCATAATTTGCTGTGTCTCCAAGAATTGCAGCAATAGTGAGAACAGTAAATACTATTCCGAGATTTAAGGATCCTAATGCTGCAAATGAACCAGAAGCAAAAAGCAAGGAGTCTCCTGGAAGAAATGGTGTAAGTACAAGGCCTGTTTCTAAAAAAATAATTATAAAAATAAAAGCATAGGTCCAGGTGTCATAGGTTTGAATAATTGTACTAAGATATTTATCAATGTGGAGAACAAAGCCGATGAGTTCTGTTATTGGAATCATTTTAGGTACTATTTTCTTTTTCTTAATAAAGGCTTCTTTTAGCTAATTTTTATGCCTTCCATGCCAAAATTTTTTTTGAGTTCTTTTATAAGTTCATGGCAAACTTCTATCTTTTCTTTCTGTTCTTTTACTTTTATATATACTCGAAAGGTAATGTTTGTTTCTTTTATTTGAAGAAATTTTACTTCAGGATCACTTTTTAGAGTTTTCAAGCGTTTTTGTACGTTTTTTGCGCTTTGTAAAATACTTTCTTCTGCTTTCTGGAGATTTGCTGTTGCGCTTATACTTCCATTTATTCCTATAGTTATTTCTTCTAGCTTTGTTTCTGATAAAGAAGTATAATTTGTAATAATTGATTCTGCGATTTGTTTATTTGGGATGATAATGATTGTATTCTCTACAGTTCTTATTCGTGTTGCGCGCCAACCTATATCAATGACATAACCAACTACTTCAGGATTTAGTTGTATATAATCTCCTATTTGAATTGGTTTATCTGAAATAATATGAAAACCTGCAAAAAGATTTGCAAGCGTGCCTTGGAGTGCAAGCCCAACTGCAAGACCTGTTACTCCTAATGTTGCAAGAAGAGGACTTGTTTGTACACCAAAATGATCTAAAATAATTACTCCTGCAATAAAAAAAAGAATGGCTATGATTCCTTTATCAATTACTTGAGGAACTTTCTCTTTTTGTTTTTGTTTTCGCAACCAGGATCTAAGCAGTATTCGTATGCTATTGGAAAGAAGCAATGCCGTCACGAGTACAAAGGAGATGTAAAAAATATTATCCAGCCAAATAATTACAGTTTTACTTAAGAAACTTAATGATTTGAGCGCAAAGTGTAAGCCTGAGACTATTGCGAGCATGTATATAGGTTTTATAGCTACAGAGAGAAGTCTAAGATATACTTTTTCTTTTGTTTCTTTTGTTCTTCTTTGGAGATATCTTCTGAGAAAAAAATGTATAATGTTTGCTAAAAGGATAGAGCCTATAAAAATAATAAAAAATCTGAGATATTCATTTGGGATGATCCCTTCAAACACTGCCATATTTTTGCGTTTTTCTTCGCCTATAAAAAGCTTATGCTATCTCTAAACTTGTGTAAAGCCATTCTTCTCCACGCTGAGAAATTCCTTCTAAATTGCAAAAGACTAAAGTCTCTACTCCTTCTTTTCGTAAAAATTGGATGTCTCTTTTCATTTGTTTTGGAGAACGATAGATTGGTTCGTTTCCAAAAGTCCCTTTTCCAATTAAACCTACTGCAATATATGCATCTTTATGATAAGGAAGGAAATGCCTTTTGAAATAATGTTTGTAGAGTTTTTTAAAACCTAAAGGAATGAATGTAGAATAAAACATATAATTGTATTTTAGATTATCATCTTTCATCCATCCCCAGCGTTTTACAATATGATTCTGCAATGGAAATGTAGAGAGAATAATGTCTGTGTCTCTCATTAAAGACTTTATTTTCTTTTTTAGATAGTCTGTATTGTCTGGTTCTTGTGCAATATGCTTTCCTAGCCAGGTCATTCCGCTCAGAAAATGATATTTTTTTGGTATTGGCGGTTCAATGTCAATTTTTATTTTTAATCCGCGATATTGATCAAGTGTGTCAATTGCTTCTTTTGTGCAGAAACCTGAAAACCAATAGCCTTCAGCTTTTGAAAGTGTTGGCCATGCATTTACTTCAATATTTTCATTTATTTTTTTTATCTTCTTTTTCCAAAGATCATAATTTGCCCTTGATGTGCACGCAATATATACTGTTATCTTTTCATGTTTAAGCCAGTCAGAAATTTTTTTCCAGTTGCATTTTTCCGGGAACTCACACCAATACACTCTTTTCATTTCTCGACAGGAAGTTTTTTCTCTTTATAAATTTATTTACGTTTTTTTCGGAAATCTTTCGGATTTCATGGAAATATCTTTTTTAAAATACTCCTTCCTTTTGTTCTTGAGAAGAACTGAGCATTTTGTTAATGAGCTTTTGTTCTANNGACCAGATTTTGTTGGAGAATAAACAGGAAATTTAGAGATCCATTCCCATGGTAAGCACCATACTTCCCTTGCGAGGACTAATTCTTCGAGTTTATCTTTTTCTTTTACTTCTAAAACAGATTTAGAAAAGGTATAAGACATAAATGCCCAGTATAAATCTCTTTTTGGATTTTGTTTTGGAAAATATTTTTCTTGATCATGATTTACAGCAAAATTGATCGAGTATCCTTTTGCTTTTAGCTNNTTTTAGCTCAATAGCAAAGAAATCATTGCAATAATCAATACCATTATGCCCTGTTAAAGGAAGGTCTAAAGCTTCTCCTAACCATTTTCTGTGGCATTGCTCTATTTTTGTTGTAAACCTTCTCGGGACCATATACTTTTTTCTTTTTTCATTTATTTTTAATGATTTGTATAATAGAAAGCGCCAGAGGAGGGATTTGAACCCTCGGCCTAAGCATTAGGAGTGCTTTGCTCTATCCAAGCTGAGCTACTCTGGCATCTCTCGAAAGAAATGCCCTTTTTCTTTTAAAACTTCTTATTTGAGTTTGATAAAGCTTAAATACCTTAAAATTTAGCATTGTTTTGTGAAGGCAGTACAAGTTTCTTCGATGCAAGATACACTCCTTACAAGCTTTTCACGTTTGCCTAAAGGAGTGAAGCGTGTAGTTATTAAGCCGATTATGGATGCTCGCTATACACGTGCATTACAATTACAGGCACCTAAGATGCTTATGCTGTATGTTACAGATAATTGTAACTTGCGATGCAAACATTGTTTTTACTGGAAAGAAGTTGATAATCCAAGAAATGCACATAGTATTGAAGAGATTGAGAAACTTACGAAGTCTTTGAAAGAAAGATTAGATCTTTTAACACTTACAGNNACTGTGAAAAAACTTATGGAAATTCATGATAAGCGATTAGCTGTTTCTGTTGCGACTGTTGTGCATAGAGATAATTTTCATGAAATGAAGAATTTTAAGGATTTTATTAATCATGAACTTGGAGTGCCTATGAAAATCAATGTACTGCGAAAACCTACTAGTGTACGAGGTGTTGCGCCAGAATTTATGGAAGCCTTTGATATTCGAGAAGATGATGGTTATGAGCCTCCTAGTGAAGAACAGTTGCGAGAACTTGCTCTTTTACTTGATGATGGGACTATTGCCTCTCGTATTGAAAAGAAAAAAATTGAGCATAGCATTACTATTTTGTATCATAAGAAAAAAGCTGTCAATTGTCTTGCTGGAATTCGAGATGCGACTATTTTCTCTAATGGGGATGTAAGTATTTGTGAGCCTACGACTCCTTTTGCAAATTTGAAAGAATTTGATTATAATTTTGATCAGCTTTGGCATAGTCCTGCAGCCAAGGAAAGGAAAGAAAAAATTATTGGGAAATGCTTTTGCTTGAATTCTTGTAATCTTTTGAATGCAATGCAGTTTGATACAGAGACATTGGTGAGTTTGTAAATATTAATAAACCAGTGTTTAGTTTATTTTCTTATGAATATTCCCCTAGATTTTAGAGGATTTTTAGTTCCTTCGAATTTTACTTTTGAAAGTTACTCTAAGGAGTCACCTATTGAAATTGCGTGTCGTCTTTTGATTCCGTACTCATTGAGAGATGTGGAAATAGGATGTGAGGTCTTTCCAGAGGGTCTCAGAGAAGTTTGTGCTAGGGTTCCTGAAGTATTCTTAATAGAAGACTTATTTCGAGGTATTGATAGGACCTTATGTGATTATGTTTGGTTAGATCTAACTGATCAAGGCTTTTATGTTATCCAACGAATAGTTTTGGGTGATACAGTTATTTCACAAGTTGAGAAAAGAATTACTGCTTAATAAAAATAATGAGAAAAAGAAAAATAAATGTTGTTTTCTAAAAGTGTTTTATGTTCTTAGAATTTTTTGTGATTTTGGTAACAGTCTCTACAATAGACTGGTCGTGGACTACCATCTGGGCCATTACTTGGCTTGAATGGTACTTCACATTCTTTACCACAGTCTCCACAAACTGCTTTGTGCATTTCTCGTGGGCCGAAGTTTCCTCCACCGCCACTGCTGCCACCACCACTAAATCTATTTCGTCCGCCGCCGAAGCCGCCTCTGCCAGCACCACCGCTGGATCTTCTGTCATTTTCCATTTTTGTTTTATTCACCTATGTGTGTATTAGTTATACAGTATTCTCGAAAGAATGTATGTATACTAAGGATTATTAGGATAGTTAGGGTATATAAATCTATGGGATTTGTTAAAAATGGGCTTAAACAATTATTTAGGAGTGTTTTAGCCTTTTACATAAATTTTTTCTTTGTCTTCTAAAGCATAACTGAGTTTTCTTCCTAAGTCACTTTTCTTGTTCACTTTGATTTCTCCTTTTTTACTTGTTGTTGAAGTAAAGAGGAAAGTATCTTCAATAAAAACATCTACCATTTTTCCAGGACTATCTATTTTGAAAAGAATATTGTTGCCTCTTTCTGTGACATGATAGCCTAGGCGTGTTTTTTCTTCTCGTGATGTTTCTTCAAGGTTGACAATGTCGATACTTATTCCGAGTTCTTTTTCAATTTTGTTAATGTTTTCTCCTTTTGTACCGATAATTCTTGCACGATCTTTTTGTGGGACATAGATTTTTACCTTATGAGTACCTTGCATTTCTATTTCAAAGTTGTCGAGGTATTTTTGCATGACTTTCTCAATTTGTTTTTTTGCAAGTTTTTGTGCTGGGTTTTCTGATTGTTCTTTTTGCAAAGGCATAACCACAGTTTGTTCTCCATAGGTGTAGATTTCGAAAATAGTTTTATCTGTTGTTAGATCTTTCACTTCAATGACTGGGCGAGCAAGGTCTGCTTCTACCATTCCTGAAGGGACCTTTACAGACATTTTTAATGTGAGGATTTGTGCAACGACACCTTTATCAATGAAAAGCAAGGTGTCTAAAACTGAAGGAATCATACCCATTTCTAAACGACCAATAAATCTTTGTACTGCATCTATAGGTGTTGCTGCGTGTAAGACGCCGAGAACATTTGAACCACCTAAACGAAGGTCTGTAAAGAGTTTAAAGTCTGGTGTGTCTCGCATTTCATCAAAGACAATATAGTCAGGTCTTGAGAGAAAAAGAATATCATGAATCTCTTCAGAAGAAGCAAGGTTTTTGCTGTATTGTGTAATATTATCGCTTAGAATAAGTGATCGTGGACTTTCAATAGTTTTTGTAATGAAATTTTGTGATGCATAGTATTCTGCGAGAGCCTGTGCGATCGTTGATTTTCCTGAACCTGTTGTTCCTGCAATAATTACTCCTCGTGCTTTTGTTCGCACCCTTTCTTCTACTGCTTCTGGAAGGTTATAGTCTTCAATTTTTAGAATCTTAATTGGGCGAACTGCAGTAATTTCCCAGCCATCAGACACAGGTGTTTTTGTAATGACAATCCTATAGTCCTTGTATTGTACAATTGTTGATCCTGGACGAGAAATTTCAATGAATGCACGTGCTTCTGTTCTTGATCGTTCAATAATCTCTTTACTCATATCTTGAATATCTTTTTGGGAAAATATTTTTTCGTTTACATCTATTAATCTCCATTCTCCAGGTTTTCCTTTTTTTGCTCGAGGAGGGCAGGCTTCTCGTAAATGGACAGACATAGTTTCTGCATCAAAGTATTGTTCTATTTGGAGTTTCTCTTTTGTTTCTACTTTTGCAATAAAAAGAACTTCAATGTCTAATGCTTTTGCGGATTCTGCTTGAATTCTGTCTGCGGTAATGAGTATTGCAGACTCAGTGTATGCAAGATCGCGAATGTAGGAATCAATTTCTCCTCCACGCTTCGCTTCACGCATCTGATAGATGTTTGGACGTTCCCCAATAATTTTTAGTTCAATCTTATTTTTTTTCACTAATTTTTGTAGTTCTTGAATTTCTTCTAGGCCAATCATTCCTGTATCGCGGCCAGAGTTTGCTTGGTTTTCTAACTCTGCCATCACTGCTTTTGGTAAAAGTATGGTTCCTTCTATTTTTCCTTCTTTAATTAACTTAGAAATTGCATGTTCTATTACTACTGATGTATCAATGACATATTGCATATTTGTAGAAAAGTTTTGGAAGTTTAAAAGGGTTATGCCTTTTTTGAGAGATACTTTTAAAAAGTTCTTTTGCTTTCTGTCTTTTTATGTATGAAGAAAGTATTGAACTTTTGGATTCTTTGATACAGTGTTTACGCCCCCTTCTTAACTTAATAGATAGCTCTCCTGAGAAGGAATTTCAGGATTATAGAAATAGAATAGACCTTGCTTTGATTTCTTGTCTGTCTGCAAAGAAATTTTTGCAAGAAAAAGCTCCTCAAGAGGATTCTATTTTTGCGAGGAATAGAATTCGTCTTCATTTAGAAAAACAAAGAGAAATTCATGCCATTCTTCTTTCTCATGGTGAAACTATAGAACATATAAATACTCTTTTTTTTCAGGCTTTTTCTTTGTTTATGCAATATAGCCTCTCGAAAGGTGAGATACAAAGACAAAAACAAAGACTTTTAACTATTAAGGATTCTCAAATAAAAAAACTTATTTCTATAGGTATCTCTTCTTATACTAATGAAATGGATGGTTATAAGGATGAGAGTTTTTTGTTTCTTGATGCGGCTTTAGGAGAATTTTTTAGTATGCAGCAACGTTTTGTTTCTGTTGTACGATTATTTGCTTCTTAAAGTTTTCGGACTATAATTAGGAATGCAGTGTGACCTAACATATCAGATTTAGGACGGACTTTTTTTCCTTCCACGTGCCATTCTCTTTCTAAAAGCTCTACTACTTTTTCTACATGTTCTTTTGTTGTACTGCAAAATTCTGCAACCTGTGTAATAGAAGGAAGGTATACAATGATTGTTCCACCATTTTTCACACAGTCAAGATTGACACGCCAAGGTTCTGGAAGATCTAATGTAAGGATATCTGCATCTTTTTCTTCTATTTTTTCATAGACATTTCCTTCTTTTATTTCTACATTCTCAATTTGTAGAAATTTAAGATTTTTTTGTGCAAGAGCAATATTTTCTTTATTGATGTCATAAGAAATAACTTTTTTTGCATATCTTCCCATGAGAGCTGCAAGCAATCCGCAGCCTGTTCCTGCATCTACAACTATAGAATCTTTTCCTAGGCCTGCATGTATGAGGATGTACCCTAAATCTTTGAGTACTAATGTTTGTGGGCCTCTATTTATTTTTTTTATTTGATCTAGAAAGTTAGCATCTAATGTAAAAAATTCTTTTCCAGAGTGTGAGAATATTTTCCCTTTTATTGTTTCGAGATCTTTTTCTTTTAGGATACCATCTGGCGTATGTAAATCCCCTGAAGTCCAGTATAATTTCTTCTTTGCTTTTGGTGCAGTTTGGATTTCTCCTTCTTTCCAAAAATATCTTTTTTGATCTCGTAAGACTATTTTCTTAATCATGGTATTTTTGCTCCTCCTTTTATTTATAAAGGCTTGTTTTTTTAGGAAAGAGTGATATTTTCTTCTATTGCTTCTTTTACCTTTACCAAGTTAGGCGACCTGAGCATATATCCTTCTAAAGAAATTGTTTTCATAAAGCCTTGCTAGAAAAAACCGGAATATTTCCTAAAAATCCTAAGGATTTTTGGTTACTCTGCTATAGAACTATTTCTCAAATATTATTCCATCTCTCATCATCTTCGTTGTCCCAATCTTCTTTTAGCACTTCTTCTGATGCAAACATGGTTCCTATGCTTTCTTTTTTCTTCTTTTTCATTTTTTATTTATCTTTACAGCTTTTTTTCTAAAATAGAGAGGACTTTTCTTATTTATCTACCTTTTCTGGTAAGCTTCTTAAAAAAGGCTACTAATGGTGACTAAAATAGACAGGTTACATGGTCTATCTATTCAACACTGACCGCCTTTGCTAAGTTCCGAGGCTGATCTATTTCTCGTCCGTTTGCATTGGCAATGTGATACGCAAATAATTGTAATGGAAGAACATTTAAAATAGGAGTACATTCCCATCTCACTTTTGGAATAAGAATTATATCGTCGCTGAGTCTTTCAATTTCTTCTGTCATTTCATTACAAATACAAATTATTTTTCCTTTTCTACTTTTTACTTCTTCCATGTTTGAAATAACCTTTGTATAAACTGTATCTTTTGTTACTAAAAATACTGTGGGGGTATTTTCATCTATCAACGCAATAGGCCCGTGCTTCATTTCCCCAGCTGGATAGCCTTCTGCTGGAATGTAGGAAATTTCTTTGAGTTTTAATGCGCCTTCCATTGCAACAGGATAATTAATATCCCTTCCCATAAACATAAAATACTTTGAATCTTTGTATTTTTCTGCAATAGCTTTCACGTCTTGTGTCTTGAAAAATGCCTTTACTTTTTCTGGAAGTTGTTCAAGTTCTTCTATAAGTTCTGCACGATAATACGGATCTTTATTTAAATATACATTTAGAAGATTCATTGCAATGATTTGGGAGGTAAATGCTTTTGTTGATGCAACACCAATCTCTGGGCCTGCATGCACATAAATCCCTTGTCCACATTCTTTTGCAATAGAAGAACCTGTTACATTTACAATCCCTGCTACGGAACAAGATAGTTTTTTTGCTAAACGAATTGCTTCGAGAGTATCTGCTGTTTCTCCTGACTGGGAGACTGCAATAACTAAATCTGTAGGGTAGAGCATAGGATGCCTATATCGAAATTCTGAGGCGTACTCTACAACTACTGGAATATGTGAAGATTTCTCCAGAATGTATTTTCCCACTAATGATGCATAGTAGCTTGTTCCACAAGATACGAAAATAATTCTTTTTATATTTTCTTTTTTAATAGAAATATTTTCAATATGGCGAATTTTTCCCCGGAAACAATTTTGGATGGTTTCTGCTTGTTCATAAATCTCTTTGAGCATAAAATGCTCAAAGCCTTGTTTTTGAATAGATTCAATCCCAAATGGGATTGTTTCTATTTCCATTTCTATATTAAACCCATTAAAATCTTTTATTTTATATCCTGTTTCTTCAATTGAAGCCATTTGTTTTTCATTTAAGTAAATGACCTCTTTGGTATATTCTAAGAATGGGCTTGGATCACTTGCAATAAAAAACTCTCCATTATTTACACCCAGTACTAAAGGTGAACCTTTTCGTGCACAGAGGATTTGTTTATGATCCTTATGTAAAGCAACAATGCCAAATGCACCTTCAATTTTTGTCAACATCTTTCGGAATGCTTCTTCAAAATCTCCTTTGTAAAAGAATTGGATGAGTTGTGCAATGACTTCAGAGTCTGTTTGTGAGCGAAAGGTAAAATTATATTTCTCTTGGAGTTCTTTTCGTAATTCTGCATGGTTTTCTATAATTCCATTATGTACGATTGCAATAGAATTATCCATAGAGGTGTGGGGATGCGCATTAATATAATTTGGTTCTCCATGTGTGCTCCATCTGGTATGGCCTACAACTATTTTTGCTTCTCTCCCATTTGCAAGTGCAATGAGTTCAGAGACTTTTCCTTTTGTTTTGATTATCTCTAAAGTATTTTCTTTGAGGAGAACTAGCCCTGCAGAATCATAGCCTCTATATTCTAATCTTTTTAAGCCTTGAAGAACAATTGGCATCCCATTTCTCTCCCCAAAATATCCGACGATTCCGCACATAGGTAGACTTTGGAAGATTGCTTTTATAAAAATTGTGTATTAAAAGAACATAGGCGTAATGAAGACTTCAATTAATCCTGCAATTACTACAAGCAGTACTGCAAGTATCATGAGATCAACTGCATCTTTCATGATTATTCTAAAATGATCCCCCTCAAAATGTTTATTTATGATTGCAATAGAAATTAATCCTCCTGCAAGACCTCCAATTAAATATGCAAGAATTTCAAATAAGCCATGTGTCATATATCGAATTAATGCCAATGAAAAAACTTGAAAATAAATGCCTACTTTTATGAGGCCAATTGTGCTTGCATATTCAGAAAGTCCTGAACGTACAAAATTTCCTAATGCTGTGCTTATCACTGAGGCATTCCATGCAAGAATGAAAATTGCTCCTGCACCAAAGAAAAAAGAAAAGAGCATAGATAGGGTGAGTACTTTAAGATTATTGAGGATGATTGTTGAGAGAAAAGTCCATGCTGTTACATTTCCTGTTGCACTATTACCATTAATAGAGTTAATTGTGGAAATTTGTGATGCGAATAAATCGTAAGTAATGTCTGATGGCAGGAAAATATACCACAATGCCATTGCAATAGTAAAGCCCATGAAAAGATAGAGAAATACTTTTAATGCATCTATATGCGCTCTTGGTAATGTTGATTCTCCTAATTGGTACAATTTTTTTGCTTCAAAATTTGTTGTTTTGTAAATGAGTGGAAGCGATGCAAAGACCATAAGGAAAACTAAAATGAGAGATGCTTCTGAACGAAAAATCCATAGAGAAAGAAATATTGCAACAGATGCGTAGAGCATTCCTAAAAAGAATACATAATACGGTTTTTTTTCCGCCTCTTTTGCTCCCAATAGGGATTCTAGAACCATAAAAGTGATTTAGAGTATGATTCTATATAAAGGTTTTGTTAATATAGTTAGAGATATAAGTAACGCATAAAATCCTGCG
>DUFP01000029.1 GCA_013331795.1 Nanobdellota archaeon | reverse complement strand
TAAAAAAAATTATCTTTTCCTTTTCAATTTAGCTGCTCTATCACCAAGAATTGCTCTTTCTAAGCTCACAATTTTACTTTCTAATAAGAAAATTCTTCGCATACCATAGATCATAGCAATAACTGCTGCAAGAGTTATATAAGCAATAAGCAGGATTTGATTTTCAACACTAGCCATACAACCACCTCAATCATTCTCTAACCTCTATTTATTTAAATAGTTTTCGTAGAGCATAAGATGTTTTTAAGGAAGAAAAGAAAAGAAAAAATATGCCAAGAAAAAACCTAAGTCTTACCCTCTTTCTTACAACAAATGCCTACGCAACAACTCTCCCTTGGAGTCCAGCAAATGAACTAAGGCATCCAGACAAAGCAGAAAAGGCAAGGAACCTAGCTACATACATCCTAGAAAATGAAATCCCACAAGAAATATGTTGGACAGATCTCAGTAATGATAAAAAAGGATTTGATAATCCAGACATAAAATACCAAGCATGCAGAGTACAAATAGGTCTAGGAGAAAATATCTACCGAATAACCGTTCTCAATCAAAATGAGCAAAGAAAAGATGAAACAAGAGGTATCCTTCCAAGTGAAGCAGATTATCTTGCAATATCTGTAAAAGAAAAAAAACAAAAAGATTTTACCCTAATAGGAATGGATGATTATCTTGATGGCTGGGCAGATGTGGGACAACAAAAAGAATTCTATGATACAATAGAAAAGATCAAAGAATATGTGGAAAAGAAATAATTAAGGTGCTAATTTTGCTAATTCTAACAAACGAGAGATAGAAGTAGAAGCTTTTTTCCTTAAAAGAGCTGTTTTTTGTGCAAAAGAAAAAGATGTTTCATAAAAAGGAGACTCAAAAGCACGAGAAGAAATAAAATCCTCAAAAAAATCAACAAGCTTCATTTTTTCTGAAGGAGTACCATAATAAGAATGAAACCAAGCAGAAGAATAAATAGGATCAACATATTGAATTTTTTTATGAAAAGGAGACTGTTTGACATAAAAGGGAACTTTTGTAGCATGCGAAGAATCATAGGCAAAAAAAGGAATGGCACGAAAATGCCTTGTGCCATCAGCAAGAATCTCTTCAAGGCAGCGAGTTACTGCAAAACCACTCACATGTGAAGAGGTTTCTTTCAAATGAAGAATCTGCTCTGCAAAGGAAGCAGGGATATATTCAAGAAAAAGAGCAGAATAAGGAGTTTCTGGAAGAATAGCAAAGAGTTGATTTTGAATAACAAGAGAAACACTTTCCTTTGAAGGATACTTCTCCCCAAGTGCAACAGCAAGAACTTTATTGCGTACCGCAGGAAGAAAAAGTATTTTTGCATAATCAAGGAATTCAAAGTTCTGTGTATTCATCCTATGCAAAGTGAAAGGAGAACCAGAATCCAAAGAAACTTTTTTTCCATATTCATCTGCCTCAGTATAAACAGGGAAATGAATACATGGAACGAAAGAAGAAGATCTCTCTGGATATTTTTGAAGCAATCTCTCAAAACAAGAAGAAAGAATTTCCCTAGCATGAGATGGCCTATCTTCTTCCATAAACACACAAAAAGAAAAAGAAACTTAAAAGGATTTAGGAAATGAAAACTATTCTTTCTTTTCTGCATCTAATTTCTCAATAAAAGAAGCAAATGCAGGCCGTGTAAGGAACACACCGATAGTGACTCCAGCAATGGTGGTCAATGCAAAGCCACGAAGTAAACCAGCACCTGCATTCCATAAAGGCAACATTGCTGCAACCGTTGTTGCATATGCTGCAAAGATAATAAAGAATGCTCTCTTTAATCGTTCTTTGGTATTAGTCGTTTCTTTTCTTCCTCGTACAGCTTCATCAAGAATAACAATCTGATCATCAACACCAGTCCCAATAGCTGCAAGGATTCCTGCAAGTGCAGCAATATCTAAATTCCATCCAACAACCGCAGCAAAACTCAAAATCAAAAACAACTCTGCTAAGAGAGTAAACATCACAGGAAAAAAGAAGGAAAATTTTTTGTATCGAACAAGAATAACAACCCCTACTGCAAGAATAGAAAGCAATCCAACAAAAAGCATATTTTTCAAGAAAGATTCTCCCATAACAGGGGAAATAGTATCAAGTTTTACAATTTCCAAATCAAAAGGAAGAGAACCAGTAATAAGAATGGTCTGCAGTGTATTCATACTTGCAGTTGCATCTTCAACAGCTGCACTTTCGGTGTTTCCATACCCTGGTCCAGAAATAGAAATCCCAGTCGTTGCCTGCCCTTTCAAATTTTCTCCTATCAAAAGAGAATCAACAAGCTCTCCATCAAGATAAAGATCTAATGGCTCACTAAGATACCTTTGTCCAGATTCAGAAACGACATCAAGATCTTCTGTTGCTGCTGCCTGTTGTTCCGCTGCATCCTGGCTTAAAGTTATACTAAAATCAAAAGTACAACTCCAATATTCTGTAGACTGTTGACAACTGCGAATTCCAGAACAGCTCCCATCATTTCTACAAACATAAGGAATATCCCTTTTTCCACCTTCAAAAACAACTTCTTCACCAACTTTTGCTTCAAACTTTCCTTGCTGAGAAATAAGTGATTTTACTTCTTCTTCTGTAACCCCAGCCAACTCAACAAGAACATATTTATTTCCTTCCCAATCTGAAGCACTTCGAATTTTAATATCAGAGAGTCCATACACATTCAAGCGATTGCTTAAAACATCAATAAGAGTAGTAATATCTTCATCTGTAATCTCCTCACTGCTGACTGGATGTAAAAGTACTCTTGTACCCCCAGTAAAATCTAAACCAAATCGAAGATTTGTTTTTGTTGCTTCGCTTACAACAAGAGGGGGAATTTCCCTAGAAAGATATGCAATAAGCCCTTCATCAGTATCAATTTTAATAACCTTTTCAGGAATAAGAGTATCATACAACACTTCAAACGCTTCAAGATCAGAAATTTTTTCACTATTAATAGACAGCAAAGTACTTCCTTCACTAACATTCACAGAACTTTCAACAATAGTCAAATTCTCATCAACAAAAAAGCCAAGATCATTTGTAACAGTATATTTTATTTCTTCCTCTGAGGTTTTAACAATAACTTCCTGTTCAGGATAATCAAATAAAGCTAAAGCTTGAACAACATCATGTTCGTTAGAAACTTTTTGTCCATTAATGCTTAGAATCTTTTGTCCAACTTGCAAACCAAACTGTGCAGCATCACTAGAAGCATCTATACTTACAATCTCTACGCCGCTCGCCCAAGGATTAGGTGCAAGAGCAAGAGCCCCTAAAAGAAGAGCAATAAGAAGAATCCACACTCTCCAGGTAAAATAGTTTCTCATGCCTCCACCTTTTTCTTTCGAAGATACCAAATCAAAAGTCCTGCATTCATACCATAAGTCATAATCACATCAAAAACTAATCCTATCAAAATAATAAGAAACATTTGCTGAAGAACATAAGAACTAGAAAAAATATATCCAACACCTAATGCAACTATTGCAGCAGCAGTCATAGTTAAACCTGTTCTCATAGAATCAATAAGCCGTACAAACAAGGTTCCATCATGTCTTCTCAATAGACGAGTAGTAAGCAAAATATCTGTATCAACAGAATAACCTACAAGCAAAAGTAATGCAGCTATTCCTGCCGTAGAAAGCTTGATGCCAAAAAGAGGAAACACTGCAAGCGTACAAATCATATCTGCAAATGCAGCAAAGATAACAGCAAATGAAGGAATAGGAACGCGAAAAGTAACAAAAACAACAATTCCCATAAATATATAGGCCAATAAAAGTGCAATTGCCATTTGCTTATAGAAACTTGCGCCTAAACTCCCACCAATAAATTCTACAGAATAATTCTCCCCATTTAATTCCAAACCAGTAATTTCTTCCAATGCAGGCTCTAAAGCATCTGCATCAATCGTGCTCACTTCAATAATAACTCCCAAAGAAGTATCAGAACCAAATGCCTCTAAACTTCGAACAGTAAAATCACCCTCAGGAAATTTTTCTAAAAGCTTCAATTCTAAATCTGGAAAGCTTTCAGAGCTATAAATAGTTGCAGTAGTTCCACCTTTGAGAGAAACATCTTTTGCAACAATATCTCCTGTAGTAGAATAAGTATACACTAAAGATCCTAATGCCAAAAGGACAATCAACAAAGGTACAAAAAAGAGTTTTTTATAATGTTGATAATAAAATTCTTGAAATTTCTCCCACATAATCCTGCAAAAAACAACTTAGCCTTTATAAGTTTTAGCACAAGCTTTTTATATATAACAGACAATAAGAAGCAAAAAGAGGATGAAATGAAAGAAAAGAGAATACTATTTATCATTGCTATATTGATTTTAGCACTCAGCTTTTTTTGTATTCCAAACCCTGAACTCACAGGTTTTACAGTATCTGAAGCAACAAAATCTCCTCTAAGTATAAGCTTAGACAACACCAAGATTGCAATAAACGCACCTATAAAAGGAACACTCTTCCTAGAACTTTCTGAGAATATCAAGCCAACAGAAACAATAACAATCGCAACTGCAACAAAAAGTTATTCTTATACTATAGAAGAAATCCTAAAAAAAGCAAATTATTCCATTGAATATGAATCCTCAGAACTAAACGGAACAAACGAAGCAACAATAAAAACCCTTTCTTTTTCAAACGCAGCTTCACAATTTTTAAGCTTAAAAATTCCTCGATACGCAGAAGTATCCGATGTTTCTTTCACTATAGAAGCAATAACTTCACCAACAGCACTCAGCATGGATTTTGGGAATGAAGGAACCATAGATTGGTATTACCTAGGCTCATTTCTTGCATACA
Organism: Nanobdellota archaeon; assembly: GCA_013331795.1. Classification (GTDB taxonomy): domain Archaea; phylum Nanobdellota; class Nanobdellia; order SCGC-AAA011-G17; family GW2011-AR17; genus JAGVZZ01; species JAGVZZ01 sp10136u. The sequence continues at coordinate 54,343 of DUFP01000029.1, read as the reverse complement.
ACACCACAAAAATTTTCTCAGAAGACTTTGATAATACGAAAGAAGGAACAGGATATATAAAAGGAAATACCTATTACTGTGAATTTTTGAATCTTCCAAGAACAAAACATCTCACCATTGCAGCAAACTATACAAAGCTCTCTACAGAAGGAGACCTGCAAGCACTTGCACTCTCTGTTCCTACAGGAAATCCTAAAATAGGCTGGACTGGTGGTTCTGATAGCTGTGATCTCCCTGAATCAGGAACAACAAAGAGCTGTGTGATTGAAATGGAGCATATCATTGAAGGAGAATATCTTATATGTATATTTGCATCTGGAGACTATGACGCAGGAAAAACACTCTACGAAATTCCTCTTGACAACTCTCAAGAAACGGACACAGCATATACCTGCCCCCAAGAAGAAAATTCTATTTGCACAGAAACAAATTTTAATAACTTTTTTATTTCTGCACAAGCAGGGAGATACAATAACACTCTTCCAAAAACAATAACAGCACAAGACTGGGAAACATTCACCGATGCAGTCCTCACAGGGATAAAATATTATGTAGGCTCTTCCCCTTACAATGGACTTTGTAAAACAAATACCTGTACTGTACCAATAAATATCAGTGTAGAAAGTGAAGGAATAATAACATTCAAAGATCTCTCTTTAATTTATGAATATAATGATATAACACAAGGTTCCAATATTTTTTATGATGTAAGCATTCCAGATACAGATATTACTGCCATTGAAGATCAAATTTTAAAAGAAGGTGCAACTATAGAAATTCCTTTAGAATTATTTGAATGGAAAGAAGAAACAAGAGGAGACTATCTTTTAGAAATTTCTTTTTTATCAAGCACAACAAACGCTGCATTGAGTATAAAAGATGCTTCCGAAATTCTTAGCGCAACAACTCTCATACAAACGGCAACAGAAACGTTTGATACATTCTTAGAAGAAACAACAGAAGAATATTCTATTCTCCTGATGTTAGATAAAATATCTACAATCGAACAAACACAAAAAGATATAGGAGAATACAAAAATAAAATAGGATTTACAGAAGAAAGTCTTCTTGTAGAAGAGATAGAAAAGACACTTTCTGAAATCCCATGGAAGCTAACAACTAGCCAAACCAAATCTGAAACAACAGAACTAAAAATAACAGATATTCCAGAAACACTTGGAGACCAAAAAGAAATTCTTTCCATGCAAGATGCAATCACGGTCAAAACAACACTTAAAACAATAACGATAACAAAGTATAATGAAGAAGAAACGAGCTATATCCTTATCAAAAAAGAAATAACTGCAAACAAAGATATAGAGGCTGCAACACTCTATGAACAAAGCCCTATTTCTTTTAATGAACTTCTCTATTCAGAAAAACCGGAAAGTACGACAGGCACACAAGCTGAATATATCATTAATCTCAAAGAGGGAGAAACAAAAGAACTTTACTACTTAACAACAGAAGCAGTATCTCTTTCTGACTTTCAATCAATCCTTATCCTTTCAGAAACAGAAGAAGCTTCCACATGTGGGAATTTTGTCTGTGAGAGAACAGAAGATACGGAATCCTGCCCTGCAGATTGTGAAGAAGAAAAAGAAAGCTTATCCCTATGGTATATTATAATTCCTTTAGCTATAATTATCTTCCTTGCACTTCTTTTCTTCCTAAGAAAAAAAATATCTAAACCAAAAGAAAGTACAGCAAATGATCCTTTAGTAAATTTCTTTAAAAGAGGATTTGCAAAAGGTTTGAAAAAAGAACAGCTCATAGAAACACTGAGAAAAAAAGGCTGGAAAGACGTAGATATCCAAGCAGCAGTAAAAAGAATATAGAAAGCTAAAACCTTATATAGGTTAAGATTTTTTTCTTAAAAGTGGAAAGCCTGAAGAGCAAAGTAAAACATTTTCTCAGCCAAAGAGAAAATCAAATATTTTTACTCATTCTTATCTTTGCTTTTGCGCTAAGACTTTATTTTTTCTTCAAAACATATAATCAAGCACTCTGGTGGGACGAAGCAGACTATATGAGCATTGCAAAAAGCTATGCTTGGGGAACTCCAGAAGTTGCTGCGCCATGGCGTGCACGTGGAATGTCTCTCATTTTTGGAGTTTTTTATTTTTTTGGAGCAAATGAAATATTTCAAAGGCTTATAGTTATTCTATTCTCAGTTGCAGCAGTATGGATTACCTACATTATAGGAAAAGACTTCTTTGATGCAAAAATTGCTTTAATAGCCTCATGTTTTATGTCTTTTCTTTGGGTACATCTTTTCTGGGCCTTGCGCTTTTCAGGAGAAACCTTTGCATTGGTATTTTATTCTTTAGCTGCATATTTTTTCTGGAAAGGCTATGTAAAGAAGGAAAGCAAATGGTATATGATCTTCTCTGGCTTACTTATTGGTTATGGAATTTTTCTTTATGAATCCGTAGGGGCTATCTTTGTTTTCCTTGCAGTCTTTCTCTTTTGTACAGAACGATGGAAATTTTTGAAAAACAAACAATTTTGGTGGGGCATACTCGGTTTAGCAATCGCTCTAAGCTTTGTCTTTGGGCATTACTATGATCTTTATGGGCAGATTTATCCAAGGGTATACCACATTATTGATGGTTCTCTATTACAAGGACAAGAATTAGATGCCAAATTAGAAGGGAAAGGTATCCTCCCTGTTTTTTTCACAACGTTTATCTTTTTTAAAAATATGTTAGATTATCTCCACTGGGTCATATTGATCGCCTTCCTCATAGGATTAGTGTATTACCTCAATCTCATTGTTGGTTTTGATTTAGTATGGAAGAATAAAGATGAAAAGCTCAAAAAAGATTTTTATATTCTCTGGTGGGGGGTTTCTATATTACTCTTTTTTGGAGCATATCTTGCGGTAACAGAAGCATACTATGAACAAAGATATATTATGCCAGCATATCCTATACTTTTCCTCATTGCTGCACAAGGTGTAGTATATATCGCAGACTTTTTAGAAAAACAAAAAAAATATCTAGGAACAGCAGCAATCATTATCATTGTTCTCCTTTCAGCATATTCCCAGATCTCTTGGGCAGCTCCACTCATTGAAAACAAAGCATATTCTTTTTCACAAGAGCGTCCTGCAGGAGAATGGCTAAAGGAACATACAAAAGAAGGAGATATTTTACTTGCATGTTCTCAAGTAGTCCCCTTTGTCTATTATTCAGAACGAGAAGCAATTACATTTAGATATAATACTTCAGAAGTAGATGAACAGATTAAGAATTGGACAGTCCCGTATCTCATTTTAGATGGCTATATCCAAGATTGCAATGTAAACTATGCAGCAGAACGAGCAGCAAATCTTACACCAGTACAAGTGTATTATGAAGGAGAATATCCTGTAGTAATTATCTACGAAACAAAAGGATATTTTTAATGCTGTAAAGAAGCAAAATATCTTTTCAAAGGATCTAAAGCAATCTGTGACCAAGCTTCAACAGTACAATCAGGTGAAACACAAATTTCTTCCAACTCAGAGAGGCACATAAATTTTCCCTGCTTCATTTCCTTATCAGCTGGAGAAACTTCAACTGCATCTGTCTCAAGAAGATACAAAATACCGAAATGCACGAGTCCAACAGGATCTGAATTATTAATATACCCTAACAAAGAAATGGAAGAAATATTCCCATTTATTTGTACTTCTTCATCAACTTCTCTTTCTAAACAGAATCGAATAGGATTTTTATCTACTCCATCAACCTGTTCTACATGTCCTCCAACACCCCAAGACCATTTTCCGTGCAAACGACTCTCATGTGCTTCAGTTTTATTAGAAGAACGCTGATATGCATACACTAATCCCTTTTGAGAATTCACAATAAGAACATAAGGAATAGGGTGTTTGTGTGTTGCATCAATTTCAAGATCTCCTCTTCTTCCATATAAATGGTGTTTGATAATATGAGATTCAAAATCAAAAGCATCATCTGCTTGAAATCCTTCAAAAAGTGGATACAAAGAGAAAAGTGTTTTTACAGGCAAAGCCATAATCACCATATCATCTTTTCCCATAAACACCATAAAGAAATTTCATTTATAATCATTCATATACTTGAACCATTACTTAATAAAACGGAAAATAAAAGCAGTAAATATTTCTCCACTAACTAACCACAGCCGTGACAGCAAAGAAAGCAATATAGCAATAGGTACAGGTAAATAAAATGCCAGCAAATAACCCAGTACTGCTTCTCGCAACCCTAAACCTCCAGGAAGAATAATAACCAAAAAACCAGCTGCCCAAGAAATAGCAAATATGCCTGTAAGTGGTAAAAATAATCTTATATCAACAGGAGAAACCGCATAAGCCATAAGATAAAAACCAAATCCTAAAATAATCCATGCAAGAAAAAAAATACTTAAGAGAGAAAGGAGATAACTATATTGGATATTTGATGCAACATATTCTTTCTTGAAGAGTTTTGCAATGTAATGAATAAACCATTGAAAGATTTTTGGATGCATAAGAACAAAAGGAATAGGCAAAAAAAGAAATAAATAAAATGCATAACTACTAAGAGTTGCATGACTCACCAAAAAGAAAATACACACATAAAGAAGCAGCGTACTAAAAATATTCAAGAATTCCTCCATCAAAGCACTCACTGCTATAGTTGCTGATGACAAATGATACTTTTTACAGAGATGAATACGAAACATCACGTACCAAAATTTCCCAGGCAGAAAGCGAGCAAAGTCAGAAATAGTCCGTATACGCAATGCCTGCAAGAGTGGCACGCCAGGCCTCTGCAATGCACGTAATAACAAACCCCATGCAAGAGCAACGAGTACAAAATGCAAAAAAAGAAAAATATAAGAAATCAGAAAATAGCCCCAAGAAATCTGAAAATGATATCCTTTTAATTCTTCCCAATTCATATAAAGTGTATACAAAAGAAATCCAATTATAAGAAGAATAAAAAACCATTGCAAAACACTTTTCCAATATTTTAAAGTAGCCATATCAACCCACTAAAGAGCAGTCCTATAAAATACACAAAAACAACCACCTGTTTTTCTGTAAACTTTCCATCAATAGTAAAAAAATGAGGAATAGAATACACTTTCTCATAAAGAGATTTTATTTTTCCATCTTTATAATACATCCCATAGCTTTGTTTTTTCAATCTTCCACGTAATTTCAAAACACCTTCTATAAAAAAAGGAAAAGAAACAAGCAATGCTGCCATTTCAATATTCCCAATAATTGCCATAGAAGCAAGCACTGCTCCTAAAAGATACGTCAAAGAATCCCCAGGAAATATTTTTGCAGGCACCCAATTAAAAAGAAGAAATGCAAACAATGCAGCACAAGAGATCGCTCCAATCAATGCAGCAACTTCAGATCCATGCATATATGCGTAGACACTTAAATTACCTAAATAAATAATCCCAAGCCCTGCTTCAAGCCCATTATATCCAGCAAGCATATTTACCATATTAGAAGCACCAATAACTCCTAAAGGAATCAACACAAGCGGATACAACAGCCCAACATCAAGAGATCCAAAGAAAGGAACAGCTAATACAGTTTCTCCTGCATTAATTACCATAAGTGGAACAGCAGCAATTGCAGTAAGCAGAGGCTTCTGCCATTGTTTTAATCCAGAACTTTCTTCTTTATCTTTTCGTATAAGTAAATCATCAAAAAATCCCACAAGAGTAATGGCAAAGAGAGAACTAGTAAAAGCAAGAAGATCAATTAATCTATCTGTAGAATGATAATAAAAAGTCTGAATAAAAATAGCAAACATGACGCCAAAAAAAACACCTGCAAGTACAGGCAATCCTCCAGAGATAGGAATAAGTGGTTTTCCATCCTTATGTTGATCCTTGACCAAAAGCCCAATACGCGTCAAATAACGAATAAACCAAGGGGTCAAAAACCAAACTATAAAAAAAGAAATAAAAAGAGAAAATAATAAGACATATTTCATAGAACAAAAAGAAAAATTTCACATTATAAACATTATGGAACTTCTTTTAAAAAAATCACCCACAGGAAGGGATAAAAAGGAAAACAAAAGAATTAAAAATAAACCCAAATAAAGCAAATCTATGTCTATTGCAATTGTCTTTCCTTTATACAATGAAGAGGAGAATATTCTTCCTTTACTCAATGCAACTCTCCCCGTTATTACAAAGCTCACCAAAGACTTTGAAATCATTTTTGTAGATGATGGAAGTAAAGATAGAAGTCCTCAAATTCTTAAACAGCTAAACAAAGAAAAATACATCAAAGTGTATACACTCAAAAAAAATATGGGAAAAGCAACTGCATTATATGTAGGCTTTCAAAAAGCAACAAAAGATATTATCATCACAATGGACTCAGATTTGCAGGATGATCCAAAAGAAATTCCATTACTAGTGCAAAAAATCCAAGAAGGCTATGATTTTGTGAACGGCTGGAAAAAAAACAAACATCTCGAAAAAGGTGATCGTATCAAACGATTGCCCTCTCTTTTTTTTAATAATCTTACCTATCTTATGACAAAAGTAAACGTACATGATTATAATTGTCCATTTAAAGCATACAAAAAAGAAGTAGCAAAAGATCTTTTTCTCTATGGAGATATGCATCGCTATATACCAGTGCAAGTAGGGAATATGGGCTACAAATATACAGAAGTAGTAGTTTCAAACTACCCTAGAAAATATGGCATGACAAAATATGGCTCCAGTAGAATTCTTCGTGGTTTTTTAGATCTCATTACAATCAAATATTTAGTTGGATATAAAAATCGTCCATTGCATGCATTTGGAACGATCGGATTAATTACTGGTACTTTTGGTTTTCTTATTAATACATATTTATTTTTTATTTGGCTAGGTGGAGCTGGCATTGGTTCACGTCCACTCTTAATGTTAGGAATACTTCTCATGTTTACAGGTCTTCAATTTATTTCTATTGGTCTATTAGGAGAACTAATCACAAATAATTCAGCAAGAGATGCAGAACACATAATAAAATAATCCTAAGAAACACTTAATATAAAGGTAAATCTCCAAGATCATCCACACCTTCAGGAACAACAGCCCCATAATATTCTTCAGGTATAGACAAATTTTCAGGATAGTGCACTTCCCAAATTTTTAAAGGCCCAATAACCGTGCCATAATAATACATCAGAGGAGTCATATCTACATCACTATAAACTTCTTTAAAATAGTCTGAATTTTCACTAAAAAGATAATAACGAACAAACCAAGAGTCTAGAGTTCGAGAAGAGATATATATTGCAGCACCAGCAGGAGAGAAACGTACCCCATCATAAGAAGGAATAATAAAAACACATCCTTCAATATCACTTTCCTCAAAAAGAATCTTTTCTCCATCATAATAGACACAAGAAAGAGTAAGCACACGTATTTCCTGTGCAGTATAAATTTCTATTTCAGGTTGTCCAATAGAAAGCAAAGTTCCATTTACATCAAGATCCATTGGAACGAAAAGAGCATCTATAGCAGTAGTATACGCAGGATAGACTTTATTATCAATAATCAAATCCTCATCTAAAGCAATAATATTGCTATACACAACCATAGATCCATTTCGTGTTTCTTGTGTTTTACTCCCATCAAAAACAAAAGCTTCAAGCCAAGAAAGTCTATCAAAGTTTGCATCAGAACCAATGGAAGAAATAGGAACATATTTATCAATATCAGCAGAAAGAGTAAGAACATGAGTTGTATTTTTTGCAGCAAGAAATTCTAATACTTCTGTATCACTTTGTCCAGTAAAAAGATACCTTCCAATAAAATAATTAATTGCAGGCATTGCATTTCCTCCATCACTCAGAGTCGCCCTTTCTCCGAATGTTTGTATATAATATCCATAATCCCACCATTGAGCAAAAACTGCATCCTCATCAGTATTTTCTCGCACCCAAGTCATTGCATACTGCCACTGCCCATTATATCCTGGCCCTGCAGATTCTGCCATTGTAAGAATAGTCTGAGAAGAAGAAACAAAAAGGGAAGAAGCAAGAAGAATAACAACAACAAGGCTAAATATATATAAAGATCTATTCTGAATTTCACGAAAGCGAGAAAAAAGGGTAAAAATAAAATATGCCAAGAGAATTGCAGTAATAGGTGCAAAAACAAAAAGCAAACGATAGGCACTATGTGCACCAAGAAGAAGAAAAAAATAGAGTATAAGAATAAAAAGTGAAGGAAGCGAAAGCTGAGAAAGAAACGTTTGGTATAATCCCTTATCTTTTTTATAAAGTTGAAAAAGTAAAAAAGAAAGATAGCAAAAAAAAACAAGAAACCCACCTACAAAAAAGACTTGAGAAAGGAAAGTTGTCCCATTAAAAATACTTTCTGGTGAATATCTACTCAAGGATATTCCTAGAATCATAAAGATATACGCAGATAAAAGGATATATACTCTCCAAGCAAGAGCTTTAACTGTTTCATAAAACAGCAAAATTCCCCCTAAAAGTGCTGCAAAAAGATATTCCCAGCCAAAATTAGAAATCCATTCTAAAAAATATGGCTGTTGATTTTCACTAACAGTAACAGACCATCGCGTTGCAGAGAAAGGATGAAGAAAATCTGAGAAGGTATAAGCAACTCTATTCCAAAGCTCAAAAGGCCCAAAATAAAATGCCAACCAAATAATTCCCAACAGAAAAACAGCACCAAGACTAAAGAATATAGGAGGAAAAGAGATTTTTGATCGCAAAGAGAAAAAATCTTTGACAAACAAAAAATAATGAATAAAACCTAAAAGAAGAGCAAAAAAGAGTACACCAATTGCAGGGGTCATAACCAAACCCCAAAAATCATATCTTTCAGGATAAAAAATCTTTAATAAAAACAAAGGTAAGATAAAAAATATCATATAGAGAAAAAGCTGCCGAAGACTAATTCTTTCTAAAAAAACCAAAAGAAGAACAAAAGCTCCGATAGTCAAGAAAACAAATACAAAGCCTCCCCAAAGAAACCACAAAGCACTTCCAGAGAGTGCAGCCCCTAATACAAACAAAAAGCTCTTCCAATTTTTTTTTTCAAGAATAAAAGAAAGGAAAAGATATAAAGTCAAAAAGAAGAATATCATAGCCATTGCTTCTTTATCAGAAACTCCACTAATAGTCCTCGTTATATATGCTGGAACAACAGCAAGGAATGCAGAAGCACAAAGTGCAATCTTCCAGTGAAACGCTTTTTGCACAAAAAGAAAAAAGAATACAAGAGCTACAACAAAAGCAAAGGCAGGATAGACAACATCAGCATAAGCAACGCTTACAGTAGGAACAAAGAAATGAAAAATTTTGTAAAACCAAGCAATAAGATGGGAAAGCAACGCAAACTCTTCTAAACCAGAAAAACCAGTAGGATAATAACGAAGATAATCAACAGACATTAACTGCCCATGCTCCACAACATATTGGACATAGCGAAAAATACCAACAGCATCAGGATCAGCAGGAATATAAATACCAGTAGTAGAATCAATAAGGTGAACCAGATTTCTCGTCCGGATATAATAACCCAACCAAGCTATCAAAGAAAGAAAGAAAAGAATCACAAACCAAAGATGTTTCTCAGCCCATTGATAAAAAGAACTTTGTAAAAAAGAATGATAATACTTTTCTATATCCCCAAAAATATCCATACAGAAATGAAAATAAAAGGATTTAAAAATATTTAGTTACTGTAAATCTTCCCGTACAGTATTTACACCCTCTGGAAGTTCAGTAATATAAAACTGCTCACTTATAGTAAGATTTTCAGGATAATGAACTTCCCAAATTTTATGTGGTCCAATAATTCTTCCATTATATACAGCAAGAGGCACAGAACCTTCATCAGTATAAACAGTAGTAAAATATTCTGAATCCTGCCCAAAAAGATAATGTTTAGTAAACCATGTGTTCCACACGTCATGGGAAAGGTATAAACCAGCTCCAAGCCCATTAAATTGATTATTTTGGTATGTAGGAATAATTTGTAAACATGCATCTAAACCTTCAAAGTCTTCTTCACCAAAAATATATTCCTCACCATTTAAGAACACACATCGTAAAGGCATATTGTAATAATTCCCATTATAAACCAAAACCGCACTGGGATTTTCAAAACCCTTAAAATTTGTATCTGCATCTGTATGCATAGGAATAATAAATCCAACGACAGCTGCGCCATACACAGGGAATTCTGTACCTTGATAACTGACAGGATCATCAAGAACTGCTCCACCTGTATACACTAATGTCAAAGTTTCATTCACCTGACTGCTCTGCGCAGGATCAAAAGTATACGCACTAATCCATGAATATCTATCATAATCAGCATCCGCTCCGATTGCAGAAAATGCTCCATATTTTCCAATCTCATCACTCACCACAAGCACATGACTTGCATTTTTGGAAGCTAAAAATTGCAATGCATCAGTATCATTTGCCCCAGTAAGAAGATATCTCCCAGTAAGATAATTAATAGTTGGATGCGCATTTCCTCCATCACTTAATGTAGCTCTCTGGCCACCAGTCTGCACATAATAACCATAATCCCACCAATGTGCAAAAACTGCATCTTCAGATGTATTCTCTCGCACCCAATCCATTGCGTACTGCCACTGTTCATTATACCCAGAACCAGTAGACCCAGCTTGAGCAAGCACAGTCTGAGAAAAACCATTCAAAAGAATAAGCACAAAAATTCCTAAAACTAACCAAGAGCCATAACGCAAAGGTTTCAGAGAAATTTTTTTGCTATATTCAACAAGAATAAAGACAAAAAACGCTGCAAGGATTGCTGTTCCGGGAGCAAAAACAAAAAGTAAACGTACTGCACTTCGTGCTCCTAATAAAATAAATACAAAAAAGATACATAAAAAAAGATACCCATAAGGAAGATGTGAAAGAAGTGCTTCATAACTATCATGATTCCTTGTATACAAACGATGAAAAAAGTACACACAATATCCAAAGAAAAAAAGAATCATGCCTAAATAAAGAGTAATCGAAAGAGGAGTCTCACCATTCAGAATTGATGCAGAAGAGGCATAACGATTCAAGCTAATTGCTAATAACAATGCAGCAAAAACAGCTGTAAAACTATATGCTTTTCTTCCTAAAGACTTGAACGTTTCATAAAAAAGAAGCACAGCACCAACAAAAACAATTACTAAGTACCTTAAGCTAAATTGTCCAATCCAATCAACAAAATAAGGTTGATGAGACTCTGCAACAGTAAGAGCCCATCGATTTCTTCCAAAAGGCTCAATAAGATCAATATAGAGATTTGCAATTCTATCGATGAAAAAAGTACTTCCATACATAAAAAAGAGAACAAGAACACCTACAAAAAGAAGGGAAAAAAGACTCACAAAAATAGGAAGCACAGGAATCCTTATAAAATATTTTTTTAAGTGGAAACGATCTTTTGTATACACATAGTGATGAACGATTGCTAAAGCAAGAGCAAGAAAAAGTATACCAGAAGTTGGTGCAGTCAAAAGACTTATTGGTGCTGCACGAATAGGAAAGAATAGTGCTAAGAATCCAACAGCAACTGCCAGAAATAAAGTATAGAACCAAAGGTGCTTTTCATCTAACTTTCCCATCAGAAGAAGAATAAAAATAAAACTTCCTATTGTAGATGAAATAAAAACAACACCACCCCAAATACTCCATACAGCTCCGACAGAAATTCCTGCAAGGATACTAAACAAAATACCTTTCCATAATTTTTTCTCAGTAAAAAATGCAATGAAAAAATACAAGCCAGCATAAAAGAATACCATTGCTAAGGCTTCCTTATCAGAAACACCTGCTAAAGTTCGAAAGAGATACACAGGAAGCACAGTCAAAATAGCAGAAGCAAGCAATGCAATTTTCCAGTCAAAAATCTTTCTGACAAAAAGAAAGAAGAACACGAGACCAACAACAAAAGCAAAGGCAGGATAAATCACATCAGCATATGCAACACTTGCCGAAGGAACAAAAAAATGAAAGATTTTGTAAAACCAAGCAATAAGATGCACAAGCACAGAAAACTCATCAACATTTGCAAACCCTGTAGGAAAATACCTCATCGTATCAATAGCCATAAGCTGTCCATGATCTACAACATATTGTACATATCTCAATATTCCTATAGCATCAGGATCTGAAGGCATATAATCTCCAGTTGTTACATCAATAAGAAAACCTAAACTTCGAGTTCTAACATAAAAACCAAAAGCAGCTATAAGCCCAAGAACAATATAAACAAAAATAAAAGGATAACCTTTAAAATAGCTAAATATTTTAGTTTTTCTTTCTTCTAAAAGTTCTTCTCCCATTTATGAGTAAATTTTTTACACAGTTTATATAATTTATGGGAGTCAAGGGTCTAGAAAGATTTTGATAATTATATAAGCATCTACAGATATATATAATTTTTCTTCAAAAACTATAAAACAGGAAAAAAAGAACTTATAATATAAACATATCTAGAGAGAAAAATATGACCATAAACTATATAAACTCCAAAAAAGCAAAATTAACTATGGTTAACAAAATGTTTTTACACCCACAGGAGATAGAAACTTTCTATATACTTCCAACGCTGAGAAGCTATTTTGCACGCTTCCTAAAAGAAAGAGGGATGAAACAAAAAGACATTGCACACCTCCTCATGATCAACTCAGCAACAATTAGCCAATATACAAGTAGCAAAAGAGGAAATAAGATTTCATTCAATGAATTCACACTCAAAGAAATAAAAAAATCTGCAGAAAATATTCATGACCAAATCTCTTACATTCGAGAAACACAAAGAATCCTCAAATTTATTCGTATTTCAGGGAGTATTTGCGAAATTCACAGACAAGTATCTCTCGTTCCAGAAGGCTGTGAACAACCAGTAACAGGTTGCCATACACACATCCTCAAAGAAAAAACAGCATGAAAAAAGAAATCTCAGTAAGTAGAGCATTATATGATGATGCAGATGAGCATACATCACGTTTTATAGCGAAGCCTGGAATAAATGAAGAAATTGTTCGTTTGATCTCTAAAACAAAAAATGAACCAGAGTGGATGCTCGAAAAAAGATTGAAAGGATTAAAATTATTTGGAGAAACAAGAACTCCAACTTGGGGTCCAGATTTATCAAGTTTAGATTTCAATAACATTATTTATTTTGCAGATCCAAATGCAACAGCAACAAAGATGTGGGAAGATGTCCCTCCTGAAATTAGAAAAACATTTGATCGTTTAGGGATTCCTGAAGCAGAAAAAACTGCTCTTGCAGGAGTAGGTGCACAGTACGATTCCTCGATTGTGTACCACAACATCCAAAAGTCTCTCGAAGAAAAAGGAGTCATTTTCGAAAATATGGATGTAGCTGTGCAAAAATATCCTGACTTAGTAAAAAAATATTTCATGACAAATTGTATTCCTATTCATGATCATAAATTTATTATGCTGCATGCAGCAGTTTGGTCTGGAGGTACATTTATTTATGTCCCAAAAAATGTAAAAGTAGATCTTCCCCTTCAAGCATACTTCCGAATGAATGCACAAAAAGGTGGGCAATTTGAACATACATTAATTATTGTTGATGAAGGTGCAGAATTACACTATATTGAAGGATGTTCAAGTCCAATTTACAGCGAAAATTCTTTGCATGCAGGCTGCGTAGAACTCCATGTGATGAAAGGCGCACGCATGAGATATTCTTCTATAGAAAATTGGAGCAAAAATGTTTTTAATTTAAACACGAAACGTGCAATGGTGCATGAACATGCAATTGTCGAATGGATAAATGGAAACATGGGAAGCCAAAGAACCATGCTCTACCCATGTTCAGTATTAGTTGGTGAAGGCGCACGTTCTGAAAGCCTTGGTATCGCATTCGCAGGTCCAGGCCAAGACCAAGACACTGGTGCAAAAGCAATTCACGCCGCACCAAACACTTCCTCTATTATAAAAGCAAAATCTATCAGCAAAGGAGGAGGCATTTCCACATACAGAGGTCTTGTTCATGTCACAGAAAATGCAACGAACACAAAATCCACAGTAAAATGTGATGCACTCATTATCGATAATGAATCCATTTCAAAAACATACCCATTCATGAAAATAAACAATAATGAATCTGAAGTAACCCATGAAGCAACAGTGGGAAAAATTGGTGAAGAAGAGATATTTTATCTCATGAGTCGCGGCATTGACGAAGAGCAAGCAGTGCAAATGATCGTCAATGGCTTTATTGAACCGATAGTAAAAGCACTTCCATTAGAATATGCAGTTGAGTTAAACAAACTCATCGAACTGGAAATGGAAGGCACGTAATTTTTCTCTCATGAAAACACAGACAATGCAAAGTTTTGGAATGAATAAAGAGCTGCAAAAGAAAGAAGCTCGAGAGCTTTTCAATAATTTGGAAACTCCTCTTTTAAAATATGGACAAGGAATTCAAGTATTACTCAAAGAATTAGACTTAAATCAGGTTATTGCAAAAGTAAACGAAGAAGAACGAATGACCATTGAAGCCCCTCAAGGAGTCATCATTCGCTCAATCCAAGAATTAAATCAAGAAGAATTAGAAACCTACACAAGTTTAATCTCTGCAACAGAAAACAAATTCCTTGCATTGCACTTTGCGATTCTAGACGACTGGAAAATTATTATTATACCCAGAGACATGACAGTCAAAGGGCCCATTATTATTACCTCGCACATTTCTAAGAAAGCAAAGGCAGAAAGTATTATTGTGATTGCAGAAGTGAATGCCAAAGCAGAAATTATTGAAAGAAGCTCATCTACAGAAGAGGCATACTACAAAAGTCAAACAGTGCAGATCTTTGCAAAAGAAAATGCACATATTATGTTTTCCTCAATACAAGAACTTTCACCAGAGACCTATAATTTTGTCATAAAACGAGGAAAAGTCGAAGCAAATGCAAACATTACTTGGCTGGATGCAACCCTAGGTAGTAAATATACACACTTGCGAGTGCAAACACATCTTACATCATTACATGCAAACACAGAAAATTATTCTTTATACTTCAACCAAGGAAAACAAATTTTTGATCTAAACACAGAATCCTTACATAAAACCAGACAAACAAATTCCAATATGCTATGCAAAGGAGTAATTACAGAAAATGCACGGACCATCTATCAGGGAAGAATACTCATTGAGAAAGATAGTAAAAACTGTAAAGCAAAACAAAAATCAGAAAACCTTCTTATTGATGAGCATGCTCGTTGTGACGCAGTCCCAATCCTAGAAGTAGAAAATGATGAAGTGCAATGTTCGCACGGAGCAACAATTGGAAAACTCAATGAAGAAAATATTTTTTATTTTACTGCTCGAGGCATTGAAGAAAACATTGCAAAACAAATGATTATTGCTGGATTTTTAGAGCCTATCATAAATAAATTCCCAACAGAAGAAATCCAAGAGCATATTCGAAAAAATATCACAGAGAGAATAACAAAATGAATATCAAACAAGACTTCCCAATATTGAAACAGAAAATACATGGAAAAGAATTGATTTACTTAGATAACTCTGCAACCACACAAAAGCCAAAGCAAGTCATTCAAGCATTAAAAGATTATTATGAAAGAGACAATGCAAATGTCCACAGAGGAGTCCATGAACTATCCATGCGCGCATCAATGGCATACGAAAACGCGCATCAAGTTGTTGCAGACTTCATCAATGCAGACTTTGAAGAGATTATTTTCACAAAAGGCACAACAGAAAGCCTTAACACTTTAGCTTATAGTCTGGGAAGAACACTAAAGAAAGATGATGAAATTCTTCTTTCAGAGATGGAACACCATAGTAATTTTGTTCCTTGGCAACAAATTGCAAAAGAAAAAGGAGCAAAAATAAAATGTATTCCACTCACAAAAGATTTTAGATTAGATATGAAAGCTGCAGAAAAACTTATCACAAAAAAAACAAAAATTATTTCTATAACACATTGTTCTAATGTTCTCGGAACAATCAACCCTATTAAAGAACTAGCAAAGAAAGCACATAACATGGGAGCACTTCTTATCGTGGACGCAGCACAATCTGTCCCGCACATGAAAGTGGATATACGAGATCTCGATTGTGACTTCCTTGCATTCTCTGGCCACAAAATGTTCGCTCCAACAGGCATTGGTGTCCTCTATGGAAAGAAAAAACTCCTAGAAACACTTCAACCATTCCAATATGGTGGTGGGATGATCCAAGAAGTCACTTTAGAAAAAACAACATGGAAAGAACTCCCCTGGAAATTTGAAGCAGGTACTCCTAATATTGAAGGTGCAATAGGCCTTGCAAAAGCAATTGAATACATCAATACGATTGGGATGAAAAATATAGAAAAACATAATCAAGAACTCACTGCATATGCAATCAAACAATTATCAGCAATAAAAAATTTAACAATCATTGGTCCAAAAGAAAATAAAGACCGAGCAGCAGTAATCTCATTTACCCTAGAAGGTTTGCATCCCCATGATGTCGGAGAAATCCTAAACCAAGAAGGCATCGCAATTCGTGGAGGCAACCATTGTGCAATGCCTCTCATGACAAGCTTGAAAATTAACGGAACAAATAGAGCTTCCTTTCATATATACAATAACAAACAAGATATAGACGCATTAGTCAAAGCAATACAAAAAGCACAGGACATATTCAAATGAAATTACAGCAAATTGATAGAAATGAAATTACTTCAAGCCCATTAACAGAAGAGCAAGAAATATACAAAGAGAATATTATTGATCATTACAAACATCCTAAAAATAAAAGTGAATTGCAAAACTATACCCATAAACACAGAGAAATAAATCCTCTCTGTGGTGATGATATTACTTTATATTTGAAAGTAAACAAAGGAAAGATTACAGAAGCAAGTTTCATGGGCAAAGGCTGTGCAATCTCTCAAGCATCTATATCCATGCTCACAGAAAAAATTAAAGATATGCCTCTTTCAGAAGCAAAGAATCTCAAAAAAGAAGACATCCTACATATGTTAGGCATCCCTATTAGCTTTGTCCGAATGAAATGCGCATTACTCTCATTAAAAGTCTTACAGAAAGAAGTCGAGGAAACACAATGAAAAAATTAGAAATCAAAGATCTTCATGTAGAAGTAGACGGAACAGAAATCATCAAAGGAATTACCTTAACATTCCATCCAGGAAAAGTACATGTCCTTATGGGTCCAAATGGCTCTGGAAAATCAACTCTCGCAAATGCTCTGATGGGCCATCCTAAATATAAGATCACCAAGGGACAGATCATTCTTGATGGAAAAGATATTACGAAGGAGAAAGCAAACATTCGAGCAAAAGAAGGTCTCTTTTTATCATTCCAATACCCAACAGAGATTACTGGAGTCACTATGGCAAACTTCTTGCGCACTGCAGTGAATACCAAAAGAGAAAAGAAATATTCAATTGTCGAATTTCATACGCTTCTCAAAGAAAAAATGAAAGAGCTGCAGATGGACTCTTCTTTTAGCAAAAGATATGTCAATGAAGGCTTCTCTGGTGGAGAAAAGAAGCGAGCAGAGATTTTACAACTTACACTCTTAGAGCCAAAGTATGCAATCCTCGATGAGCCAGATTCCGGAGTAGACAGAGATGCTATTGAAATTCTATCTGAAGGTATTGAAAGAGTACGAAAGAATAAAGAGATGGCAATTATTATTATTACGCACTATAAAAGAATTTTAGAATACTTACAACCAGATGAAGTCAGCATTTTATACAAAGGAAAGATTATTGCACAAGGAAATTATGAACTTGCAAAGCAAATTGAAAAAGAAGGATTTGAAGGAGTGATAAACAAATGATAACATCAGAAGAACTCATTGAAGTCTTTAAAGGCTATGATGATCCTGAACTAAACATTGACGTATGGACCTTAGGCTTGATTTACAAAATTGAAATAGTAGATAACAGTCATGTAAAAATACTGTTAACCTTTACCTCACCTATGTGCCCATTTGGACCAGAAATGGTTGCGGAGTTAAAGAGAAGAATTCAAGCAAAAGGTGTAGAAAATGTCGAAATTGAAATTACATTTGATCCTCCTTGGGAACCTTCTGAAGAATTACGAGAGATGCTTGGAGTCTAAGAACTCTGAACAATTATCAGATTTTATTTTTTAAATATTTTTACCACCATATTTCCATTGGTAAAGCCATATACCAACAAAAAGAAACAAAAAAATCCCAGAAAGAATGCAGAGAGGCAAGAAAAAGGTCTGAATAAGAGACTGCAAATAGGGAAGCACTAAAGATAAGGCAAAAAGAACAAGAAGAGGATGAATAGGAATATGCAAAAGCTCCACAAGAGGAAGGAAATCTTCTGGTGCCAATTGTAAAAAGAAAAAAACTCCTACTGCATAAAGAAAAAAAGAAAAGAAAAAGAAAAAATTCAAAGCGCGAAAAAAAGAAAGCTTTTTTGTATACCCAAAAAATACAAAAAGTATTCCTAAGAGAAAAAAAACAATCGCGCCTAAGACTACATAGGGTTTATACTCTGAAGCTATTGTAAAAGCAGGAAAATATTCTTCTGTATAAAACTCTGGTGGCAATGCTCCAAACTGTTGCGTAATGATACTTGTATTAGAAAGCAACTGGCACATTTCCAAGCTTTGATTACCTTCATTACAAATATCAGGGGTACCAGTCATATTTTCTACATATGCTTTCAATTCATCCTGATGTGTTGCAACAAAAAAGCTGATATTCCCAGGCACTGAAGCAGACAGTGTTGGAAAAGTAGCAAGTATTTGGGCATAAAAAAAAAGGACAAACACCAAAAACAAAGCAAGAGATAACAAACAAAAACCGAAAGATTTGGAAAGGAAACGAAAAAAACTCATAGAAATCTCTAAAGAAAAAGTCCTTATAAAGATAGCGATGGAAAGACACTACAGAAATCTTTTTAAATACTCCTTCCCAAAGAACTTTTTAAGAGGAAAAAGAGAGATGATTGACACCTTCAAAGCACTTCTGAATAAATTGATTCCAAGCCTTTTTGCAAAGAAAAAGCATATGAAAATAGGTCTTTATGGGCCTCCAAACTCAGGAAAAACATCTACTGCAAATCGTATCTGTAAGGATTGGCTTGGTGAAGATGTACTCATGGGCACAGTCTCTGAAATTGCACACGAAACAAGAGAAATCCAAACAAAAGAAAATATTCACATGAAGAAAAAAGGGAAAGAGCTGACATTTAATCTTATTGACACCCCTGGAATTGCAACGAAAATAGACTATGAAGATTTTCTCAAACATAAACTCAACAAAAAAGTAGCAAAAGAACGAGCAAAAGAAGCAACCAAAGGAGTTATCGAAGCAATTAAATGGCTTGACAACATGGACTGTGTTATTGTTGTGCTTGACTCTACAACAAACCCATACTCACAGGTAAACATTACAATTATTGGAAATTTAGCAGCACGAAATATCCCCGTAGTTATTGCAGCAAACAAAATAGATTTAAAGAAAGCAAACGTCAAAAGTATAGAAGCAGCCTTCCCCCAATATCCAGTTATTGGGATATCCGCAGAAGAAGGAACAAATATGGAAGAGCTCTATGAAAGTATCGTAAAAATGGTAAAATAAACAATGTTAACACTACAATATATACCTTTTAATGAAATAGAAAATCTTTCTTCAGAAAGAAGAATAGCGAAGCTTATGGCTATAGTCAAGAAAAATAAAATTATTCTTATGCAAGGTCGTTTAAAAGCAACAGAAGAGGCTGGTCTCATTGAAAAAACCATGGAAGAAGTAAATAGAGAATTCAAAGGAATTGAACTTTGCACTATTTATCCAACTCTCGATAAAAATGGAAAAGTAAGTAAACAAATAAAACAAGCAGTAGTCAAAATGCTCATGGGAGACAGAGAAGGTTTAACGATTATTGGCCCTGCAACTGTCGTAAAAGAAATTAAAAGAAATCCAGATAAAATAGAACTTCTGACACATAATCTTAACTCTCGAAAAAACCTTGGAGGGAAATAAATGCCACACCAATGTGTTCGCTGTGCAAAATTGTATCCAGCAGGTTGTAAAGAGCTCCTCTCAGGCTGTACTTGCGGGGGAAAATTTTTCTTTTTTGTAAAAGATGAAGCAATAGAAAAAGCGAAAGAAATAACGCAAAATCTTTCTATGGAAGAAAAACAAGAGCTAGAAGAGGATATTCTAGAGCTTGTAGGAAATACAGACAATGAGCAAGCAGTCATACTTGATTTTGAAAGCATCCGTGCAACAGCACCTGGAAAGTATGAAATTGATTTAATTGATCTATTCAGAGGAGAACCCTTAGTGATAAAATTAGAAGAAGGGAAATATGTCATTGACATTCCAAGCACTTTTCATACAGAAATGAAAAAGAAAAAATAAACATTTTTAAATCAAAGAATAATTTCTTATTCTTTATGGAAGAGAAGAAATCACTCTGGGACTGGCCATTTGAAAATAAATGGAAAACCTCTGCATTAGTTTTAGCACTCTTTAATCTTCCAAGCATAAGAAATGGTGAACTCTCTATTAATGAAAGAGGAATTATTAGTAATTATTACTGGAATCCTCCTCTAGAATTAAACATAATGGTTTTCATGGCAAGTGCATATTACCTAAGCCTTTTTGGTAAAATAAAAATACCAAGAATAAAAAATTTTTTCAAAGCAACATCAATTGCATTTAGAGGAAGTATTGCTTATTTGAGAGATAACACAGAAGAAAGTATAAAGTCTGAAAGAACATTCATAAAATATCTCCATAATCCTCAAGGAAAGCTAGAATCATTAACAGAAGCAAAAGATCTTATAAGAAAAGGAAAGGATTTAGATACCGCAATGGAATACTATTTGGAATATCTTGATGCAGAACCAGAAAAAAAGAGAGACTTTAGTGAATATTTTTTTAGTAGTGTTGTAGAAGCAATAATACGGGCAAAAGCAAGAAGAAATAATCTTTATGATCTCCTAAATGAAGCATTCTTTGACTTAAAAGAGGGGAATAAAACAAGACTTTTCGAGCAAGACTGGAAAAAAATTCTCAGAAAAGATTCTTCTTTAGAGATACGAATTGTCTATGCAAGTTTTCTAAGCATATGCAACATGCCGGAAGCACAAGAAACATGGAAAGAAATTGAAAAAGAAAAGAGCCCAGAAAAAATTCTTTTTGGAGAATCAAAAAATAAAGTCTATGAATTTAAAACCCCACATTTCAAAGAAATAATACTCATTAAAGAAGGCAAAGAAGGAGAATTTGAAAAAGAATGGGAAACTCTTCAGGCACTCAAAAAAAGATACAAAGAAAAAGAAAAAATTTCTGTCACAGGCCTTGCATATTATACAACGAAAGAAAAAGACACACTCCTCACAAAAAGAAAAGCAGAACTACAAGACCTAAATAGAATTCTCCCAGAAGAAACATCTAAAGAAAAGAAAGAACAAGAATGCAAAGCTGCATTAAAAAACCTTGCAAAATTCCATAATCTAAAGCTATACTCACCTCCATACAATCCTATCCCTGAAATGAAACGAAGGCTTATCGATCGTATAGGCAAAACAACAAAGGAAGCAGAAATCTTTTTTGAGACCTACAAAGAGTTTCACGCACGAAGAACTTTAGGAGAGGAATATGTCACAGCACATGGAGATCTCTATCCTTCAAATGTTCTCGAAGGAGGAATTCTTATCGACTTTGAAAAAAGAATGCATGCATGCCCTTGGTTTGACATAGAAACATTTTTTGGCGCACCATATCTCCAAGCCCTCAACCAAAAAGAACTCCTTGAAAGCTATAGAACAAAAAGACAACTAAAAGATGCTGGAGATATTTTCTATAAGATTCATGTCTCTCTTTGTCAAATAGGAAGTTTCTCTATAGGCAACAAACACCCTGTATTAGTAAACTACTTTACCCAAAGAACCAAAGAAAAAATGTATGCATATGAAGAATACAATCTCAAAGAAAAATTTGATCACTACTTGGAAAGTATCAGAGAGAAAGCATAGGAAGTGCACCATTCATATCTATGATAGTCTCTAAAAGAAAACTCTGCTGGAGAAAAAGCACCTTTTCTTCTGAAGAGGAATCCTTAATAAGTTTCTTTATCTCTATCCGAAGTGTATAAAAATTCTTTCCAAAATCCTCAAAACCCTCAAAACTAAACTTATAAAAAAGTGTACGAAACTGGATAAATATTTTTTGTATTTCTTGAAATATTTTTTTTGCAGAAGAACTAAACACAAAAGATTTTTCTAAAGCTTTTTGTGCAAATGCCTTGTAAAAATCCCCAATCCTCTCCAATTGCTCAACAACATAATACAAAACAGCAGGTTTTGAAAGAAACTGTGTCTGCCCGCTCACAATAATCCTTCGACAAAGGTCTGCATGTCGATTAATCTGTCCATCTTTTTCAATAACTTTTTCTAAGGCTTGTATGTTCGAAGATCCTAAAGCAGTAACAAGTTCTTCATTCATAAGCTCAAGAGAATAAAAAAGTCTCTTTAAGGACACATCAAACTCTTCTACCTTCGCTTCTGCAATACTTTCAATAACAATATAATTTGCTTCTTGCTTCGTAATAGAAAAGCCAACAAGACTCCTTTGCAACACATCTTCAATATTCTGCAACTGTTCTTTTGTACCATAAGAAATCTTTGCTCGAGTATAGCCTGATTTATACAAAGATCCAAGAGCCCTTCCCAGCATCACCTCCATACAACTAAAATCTACACTAATTTCTTTATCTCCAAGTCTCTTCTCAGTCCGTACAATAATACTATTTTCCTTCTCCTCAAGATCAAGTTCTTCTCCTTTTTTAATTTGATATTTTTTTATCCAAGCAGAAGGCAAAGAAAGAACAAAAGTCTTCCCTCCCATCAAAATAACACTTCTCTTCATAGAATAAAAAATAATCTAGGAATATAAAAAACTAACGAAAAAAAAAGAAAAAGATTACCTTCGGAAAGTCCTATAGAGACTTAAAGAGACATATCCAGTTGGTGTAGACGAAGCACCACTATCTCCTCCACTTGAAGAACTTCCAGAATCCCCACCACTGCTAGAACTACTTCCACTAGAATCTCCACTACTAGAAGAAGAAGAACTTCCAGAATCCCCTCCACTAGAATAACTACTCCCTGAATCTCCTGAGGTACTATAACTACCACTAGAATAACTCGTTCCTGAATCTCCTGAAGTACTATAACTTCCACTAGAATAGCCTCCTGATTGTGCTGGACTTCCATATGCAGTAGAACCAGTACCGCCACCAGTGGCAGTAGTAGAATAATCACCAGTATAAGTATAGGTTCCATCTGAACTATACGACCCATCCGTATAACATCCTCCACCGCTACAACCTGTTGCTCCACTATATGTCCCAGTAGCTGAATCATACGTTCCACCATAATATCCTGGATAACTCCCACTAGAACTGGAACTATAATATGTTGCTCCACCTACATAGGCACCACTGGAATCATATCCTCCATATTCCCCACCAACATATTTCCCGCTAGAATCATATCCTCCACCACCAGTATAACTTCCAGAAGAATAGGTAGAATAAGTAGGCGTATATGCTTCTCCAGTTGGAGAGACCCATTGTCCTTTACTACTATCATAATTCCAAATATTTCCACTTGAATCAGCTGTTCCTGTTCCAGCCGTATACGTTGGGGAATAATAATTTGTAGAGACTGGTGTATAATATGTTTCTCCTGTAGAAGACTTCCAACCTCCAGTTGCACTATCATAACTCCATTGTGATCCAGAAGAGGAGCCAGAACCTGATGCAGAATAATCTGTATGATATCCATAATAATTATAGGAATATCCATCTGTACTTCCACCAGTTTCTGCAGCACTCTTATATCCCATATCATAAGTTCTATAATCTGGAACATAATAGTTTTGTCCACTAGTAGAGACCCAAGCATTTGTCTCTTCATCAAAAGACCAAGTTGTATCACCATAGCCAGTATAACTCTGATATGCATCTCTTCCTGAAGACCCAGCAGAATTATAATTATAAGTCTGATAACTCAAACTAGGATTATACGCAACTCCTGTCTCTGTATTCTTCCATGTCCCCTCACCGCCATAGTAAGCCCACGCATCTCCTACATCTGATCTCCACTCACCACGAAAAGAATCATAGTTCCATACCTTTCCACTATCAGATTCATATCTTCCATAATTTTCATATCCTGCTGGAGCAACACTCATAACATAAGGAGTATATACCTCTCCTTTCGTTGATGTCCAAACTCCTGCAGCAGAATCATATGCCCATCTCTCAGATCCAGAGGTATATCCATACGCTCCATTCTTATACTCTACCGAATTAGAATGATAAGATGCTCCTTGTGAAGGAACATAGACCTGCCCATTGACAGAAACATAGTTTTTGAACTCTGGACTATACTCATAAATCACTGAATCTCCTTCAACAGGATCAATCTCAAATCCAAAAGTATCAATAGCAACTTCTGCATCTCCTCCAACTGTCTCATACGTTCCCTCATCATAGACTCCTGAATCAACAAGCTCACCTTCATCATCTGTTACACTATATCCAGTAACAGTATAACTATAAGTTAACTCTTGTCCATCTTGAATAAGAGTATATTCATATTCCTCTGTACCATCTTGAAATCCTTCAACTTCTTCACTTGGAACAAAACTCTCATCATAAAGGACTTCATGTTCTTCTCCAAGGAAATCCATATAAGTATATCCATTCTCAGTAAAGGTATACGTATTTCCTGTAACAAAATCATAATATTTTTGATCTAAGAAAAAACCTCCCATCTCTTGAGAATCTAATTCTTCTTCATCAAGAAGAACACTTCCATCATCAATACCAACAACTCCTCCTTCTATATCTCCCATTCCGGAAGGATAGTAAGGCTCACCATAGAGTTCTAAATATCTTTGATCCCAGAATTTTCCTATTCCCACATTTGCATCATGTTCATCCAAGCCTTCATCAATAAATCGTTGATATTCTGTTTTTAATTCTTCAGATATTTGAGAAGTCAACTCATTTGCACGTTCGGCTTGTGATTCATAATCTATTCTTCTTACAGGAATAACTTCTAGCTCATCCTCTTCATCCTGGAAATCATCCTCATAAAAACCAGGAGGTATATTTGGTTCTCCATAAATTTCTAAGTATAAATTATCCCATCTTTGACCCATAAGTTGAGCAGCCTCAGCATCAGTTCTTCCCTCAGTAACAAGACCATCATAAAGATCTCCATACTGTTCTTGATATAATATATTAAGATCACTCACTCTTTGCATTCGTTCAGCTTCAGCTTGAATTTCTTCGGCCCTATCTGGATATTGTTCAAGCATTCGCTCTAAATATTGATCATACTCAGCATGTTCCAAAGTTACTTCTTCTTGTCTTTCCTCTTCTTCAATCAGTATTCTTTCTTCAACAGCAGAAACATCATCAATAGGCCAATTACCAATAATCTCATCAGTATAAAGAAGAAGATCTTCTGCATCTGCCAACTCACTTTGTGCATCACCAACAAATCCATCCTGATATGATGTAGCAGCTTCCTCAATATGTAATTCAACTTCACCAAGAAGATTTTCTAAAATCATTTTTTCTTCAGTAGATAACTCACTATTCACAAGAAGAGTTTCTAACTCATCCTTCATAGCAACATAAGATTCTCCTGCAGCTGGAAGACTCTCTTCAAGGCTTTGTGATTGATAATCCCCAACACCAGAGGCAATTTCCTGTTCATGAAAGGCTAACTCAGCTTCAATACTACTCACACCCTGCTCTTCAGCATAAGTAAGAACATATTCCTGCCGCGTTTCTATAAGATCAACTTTCAAATCAACAGTAGAATCCTGAACAGAATCAACCCCAGTTGAAGAAGCCTCACTTTCACTAATAAGTCCAGAGCTAATTCCATCCACCATTTGTAATTTTAAATAATGAACATAACTCTCTTGTTCATAAACAAATTGTTCATCTTGAAAAAACTCATCAGAATTTTCAAAGACAATAACATCTTCCCTATATTCTTGTAGAGCTTGTGTATAATATCCTGCAGCTTGACCTGCATTAGAATAACTTCCATCAGAGATCATAACACCCATCTCACCTAATTTTTCCTGTGAAAGGGATTCAGGTGATTGAAAAGTATCAAAGAGTGTATCAACAAAATAGAATGGAGAATCAGGAGTAATACCAGCAGATCCAGAATAAAGTGTGGTATCTACTTCTATTGCACTCGCCTCATTAACATCATCAACAGCATATCCTGTAATAAGGAAATTCCATCCTTGATTCAATGCTCCTGCCTGAACAAAAGCAACAGAAAATATTGAAGATAGAAGTACTATCATCATAATAAGAACACTCATCTTTTTTATTATTTTATTTAGCATAGATACACCTCTTTTTTAAAATTTATTTATCTGAACATTTTCTAAGATCAAGAGCTTTAAATATCTTTTGGAGAAATGACACCCATAAGTTTAAATGAAAGCTTAAACCCAAAAAAAAGATGGAATTTCTTTTTCCCCATCAAGAATATAGAAAAATTCAAGAGGCTTTTATGAATCAGGTCTATACAACGATCCAAAATAAAGGTCAGCTTCTCGTGCATGCACCTACAGGCATTGGAAAGACTGCATCAGCACTTTCCCCTGCATTGACCTACATAATAAAAGAAAACAAAAACAAAACAATTTTTTTTCTCACCTCCAGAAATACGCAGCATCTTATTGCAATTGAAACATTAAAGAAAATAAAAAAGAAATACAATATAGAACTCATTACTGTAGATCTCATTGGGAAAAAAGGTATGTGCAATCAATCAGGAGTACAAATGCTACGTTCAGGAGAATTTATGGAATACTGTAAAGATCTTCGTGAAAAAGGGCAATGCCAATATTATGATAATCTTAGGCTTAAAGGAAAAGTTTCTCCAGAAGCAGTAAACGTTCTAAAAAAGCTCAAGGAAGAATCTCCTATGCATGTGGAAGAAATGAATAGTATTAATTTCAATGCTGACCTTTGCTCCTATGAAATGGCCGCTTTCCTTGGAAAAGAAGCACAAGTTATTATTGCAGACTATAATTATATGCTCAATGCACATATTCGAGATGGCCTATTGAAAAGAATAAATAAAAGCTTGGGAGATTGTATTCTTATTTTTGATGAGGGTCATAACATTCCTACACGTGCAAGAGATCTTCTCACTGCAATGCTTTCCAATTTTATCATTGAAGCTGCTTCAAAAGAAACAAAAACGCTTGGTTACAATGAAATAGGCGATGATATTTTAAAAATAAAGGAAGTTTTAGAAAAACTTGCAAAAAAGATACCTCTAGACAAACAAGAAGTACTTATTACAAAAGAAGATTTCAGAAAAGAACTGGAAAAGATTGCAAATTATGAAGAGCTTATGGGCAACTGTGTTTTCATTGCAGACCAAGTACTCGAACATAAAAAAAGGAGTTTCACACAATCCATTGCAGGCTTTTTAGAGCATTGGCTCGGTCCTGATGAAGGCTTTACAAGAATTCTTAGTCGCAGTTTTTCTAAAACAGGAAAAGGGGTCCTAACCATTGCATATCGCTGCCTTGATCCGGCAATTACTTTGCAAGAACTAATGACAGGAGCACATGCAGTGATGATGATGTCAGGAACCCTCACCCCAATAGAAATGTATGCTGATCTTTTTGGTGTCAACAAAGACAAGGCTATCACTATAGAATACCAAAATCCATTCCCGCAAGAAAACAGGCTCAATATTATTATTCCAGAAACATCAACAAAATATACAACAAGAACAGCAATGATGTGGGAAACCATTGCAAAGAAATCTGCAGACATTACAAATACCATTCCTGGAAATTCCATTATTTTTTTCCCCAGCTATTATGTCCTAGAACAAGTATATGATTTTTTCAGAGATAAATCCACAAAAACAATGTTTATTGAAGACTCTGAGCTCAGTAAAGAACAAAGAGGAGACCTTTTAGAGAGATTCAAAGAGTACAAAGATCGAGGAGCAATACTTCTTGCTGTTGCAGGTGGTTCTTTTGCGGAAGGAGTAGATCTTCCAGGGGATTTATTGAAATGTGTTATCGTCGTTGGTCTTCCATTAGCAAAGCCAGACTTAGAAACACAAGAGCTCATTAACTACTATGATAAAAGATTTGCCCGTGGATGGGACTATGGCTATACCATACCTGCACTCATAAAAACATTGCAAAGCGCAGGAAGATGCATTCGAAGTGAAACAGATAGAGGTGTTGTTATTTTCATGGACGAACGCTATGTCTGGCAAAATTACAAAAAATGTTTTTCCCCTGATATGAATATAAGAATAGAAAAGAATCCTCTCACATTAATTCAAAAATTCTTTGAACAGGAAGATTTATTAAAAACAAATCCTTAAGAAAAAGTATGAATAAAGAGGTGAAGAAAGATATTCTTATAGTATTGAAGAGAGTACAGCCATTACTAAGAAAAGAAGATATAGCAAAATTAAAAATTCTCTCCAATCAAACTCTCCACAATGCAGGCCTTTTTCAAGACACCGATTCTTTTTCTATTTCTGTAATTATTTTTTCTCTATCAAAAATATTCAATCGACCAAGGCTTTTAGAGAACCAAGCTGTAGCACGTTTCAAAGAAGACATTCTCAAAGAATTACTCACCACAAAAAAAGAGCTTGAAAGAGAGAATGAAAAAGAATATCAAAATGCAATCAAAAGAATCTTCCAAAGAATTTCCTCCTTTGAAAAAAAATTTGGCATGTACATTACTGAAGTCCTTTCACATGCAAAGATCAAAAAAGGGGGAAGAATGTATGAGCATGGATTTTCTGCAGGTATGGCTTCTCAATTACTTGGAATTTCTTCTTGGGAGCTTATGTCTTACCTTGGAGAAACAAAACTAAATATCACAAGTAAAGAAACAACAGTATCTACAAAACAAAGAATACAATTAACGAGGAAATTATTTAAAACATGAAAGCAATAATCTTCGATTCAAGTACAATTATTAATCTTGCACTAAACAATTTACTTTGGATTCTCCAGCCACTAAAAGAAAAATATAAGGGAGAATTTTACATTACAGAAAGCATAAAGAAAGAAATCATAGATAGACCATTTCAAATCAAACGTTTTAAATTAGAAGCAATTCAAATTAGTAAGGAAATTGAAAAGGGGGTACTTAAAGTCTATCAAGAACAAGATCTTGGAAGAGAAATTGAAGAGCTAAACATGATTGCAAATAGAATATTCATAGGGAAAAAAAATAATTATCTAAAAATTATTGATGAAGGAGAACTCACTGCTTTAGTGCTTGCAAAAAAAATACATGCCGAAGCTCTAGTTATCGATGAAAGAACAACAAGGCTTCTTATTGAAGCACCAAATGATCTAAACAATATTTTCAAAAGCAAATTTAAAGAAAATATTAAAATGGACCAAAAAAATTTAAAACTCTTCAAAGAAAATATTGGAGCACTCCCAATTATTCGTTCAGTAGAAATTGGAGTAGCCGCATATGAACTAGGAATTCTCGATAGTTATCTCCTAAAATGGGATAAGCAAGCAAGAAAAGACCTGCTTGATGCATTGCTTTGGAGTATGCGATTCAAAGGCTGTGCTGTTTCAGAAAAAGAAATGCAGGAAATTCTTCAAGAAGAACTCAAAGAAAATTTATTTCTTTTGAGGGATAAAAAGAAACAATAATTTATCCGTACAGTATGGTAAGGAATTCTCATTGTCATCACCATAAGGTTTATAAGACTCTGATTTAGAACTTCCAAGATAAAAAATTACGGGGGAACCTAAAAATGAGCAAAAATCTAAAAGCACTCAGTGCTGCACTAGTCTTACTCATTGGACTATTAAGTTTATCTGTATTAGTAAGTGCAGATAGTAATTTCTATGACATTACAAAAGTAAAAGTAAATGATGTAGAAATGACCAGTGGTGGATCAACCACAACACAAGTAGAGCTTGATGAATCTACTGAAATAGAAGTTTATATTGATGGAACAGGAAATTCTACCTTTTGTCCTGGCGGCAATGTAGATGATTGTGCTGTAGAAGTCCGTGTAAAAGCATGGATTGGCGGCTATGAATATGATGATATTGAAGCAACTTCTGGGGAATTCGATATTGAACCTGGAGTGAGTTACAAAAAAACTCTTACTTTAGAAATTCCAGAAGATTTAGATGTAGAAGATAATGAATACACTCTCTATGTAGAAGTCTATGATAGTGATGATAGCGAAAGAGAAGACTTTGAACTCTTTGCAGAGAGATCAAGTCACAACGTAAAAATTATCGATGTTATTTATGACTCTTCTCTAAACGCAGGAGAAACAACATCTGTTGAAGTACGTGTAGAAAATCTTGGAGAAGACAAAGAAGAAGATCTCAAAGTTGAAGTAACATTGGGCGATCTAGAAACAGCTGCTGTATATATTGATGAACTCGCAGCATTTGAAGAAGACAATGAAGACGAAGAATCATCTGCATCAGCAAAAGTAAATCTAAACATTGATGACGATGCTACAACTGGGGACTATGATCTAACAATCAAAGTAACCTATAATAGAGGTCATGATGAGCTTGAAGAAAGTTATACTGTCCATATAGAAGGCGAAAATACGGAAATTTCTACTGAAGAAAACACAGAAGAATCTGGAGAAGCTGAAGCAAGCATTAGCCTAAGCTCAACAGAACTTGAAGGAGAAGCAGACGAAGAAAAATCTCTTACGTTAACCTTTACAAATACAGGTTCTGCATCTGAAGACTATACAGTAAATGTCAATGGTGAAGAACTTTGGGCAGAAAGCGATATATCCCCTAGCTCAGTAACAGTAGCTCCTGGTGCATCCGAAGAAGTCACAGTATATCTCACACCTGAGAAAGATGCCTCTGGCGACTATGACTTCAGCATTCAAATTTTAAATGCAAAAGGGGAACTTCAAGAAGAGATTGACATGAGTATGTCTGTAGAAGAACAAACAGGCTTCTTTGGTGATAGTAACTCTCTATTAAAAATAGGCTTTATCATCTTAATCGTTTTAATCATCTTAATTGGATTGATTGTTGCTTTCCGAAAACTCAAAGATGACGATGATGGTGATGAATTAGAGCCAAAAGAAGGACAAACATATTATTAATTTTTTATTTTTTTCTTATATTTCATAAACAAAATAAAAAGTTAAGGAGAACTATAAAAAATGGAAAAAGATTGTCTAGTATCTTATCTTGATGGTTTATATATAAGATCAGAAAGAAAAATACAA
This sequence comes from Nanobdellota archaeon, assembly GCA_013331795.1. GTDB lineage: Archaea > Nanobdellota > Nanobdellia > SCGC-AAA011-G17 > GW2011-AR17 > JAGVZZ01 > JAGVZZ01 sp10136u. The sequence goes on along the minus strand of DUFP01000029.1, from coordinate 23,000 downwards.
CCATTTCAAGAAGCTTGTTTAGAAGAAAACAATTCTTTCCATCCTTTTAAAACACCAACATGTACAAGAACTTTTGTTTCATTTAATGATAGAAATAAATTTAAAATAACTGATGGAAATGAATTTTTTAAATATCTCAAAAGAGAAAATTTAGAAGATGGTTTTCTTCCAATAAGTAGGGATCAATACAATCACCTGCAAAGAGAAGAGTTTGAATGTACTACAGACCCAAAAGATGGTAAATGGAAATATAAAAAAGAAGGATCAATAGAAAATGGGATGGATGATAAAGTCCTAAAAAGTCTTATTAAAAGAAGCATTCTTAGAATGAGAGTTCTTATAAGAAAAAGAGAAGGTTTAGAAAACTTCTTTGATCATGAAGGAAGAGGAATACCTTTAGTATTTATAGCAAAACAAAATCCTAAAATACCATTCTATATGGCACCAGTATTTGTTGGCTCAAAAGAATATTATCTTGCAATAGGAGAAGAACGGTTCCTTCCAATGCACCATTATGATAAAGAACAATATTATTTTAACAGACTTGCCTTAAAATAATAGAATAAAATTTATAAAGAAAAGAAAAAAAACAAAAGTATGGAATTCGGAGCAACAAGAGAACAAAGGATAGAAGACTGTTTACTCCCTACTGGAAATACAAATGAAGGTACTCTAAATAGCATAGGAGTCTCATTCTATATATATGGGCTTACAAAAACAGTTGAAGAAGGAGAAAAATTATTTTTAAGTTTAAAAAGTCCTCTTGTATATGATAATCATCGAATCGTCATATACACAACAAAAAATAGTGATGTATATTATATAGAAAGATTAAGCGGAATAACATTTTAATTTATTTCCAAAAAGTACTTACTTCATCTACACGCCACTTTGGATTGATATCAAATTCTTTTTGTTCTCGTTTTCTTTCTAGCCAGCCCTGATATGCAATCATCGCACCTTGATCCCCTGCATACATCAATGGCACAATGTACGCTTTTGCTCCTCGTTGTGAACACATTGCATCAAGCATTTCTGCAAATCGCTTATTCGCAGCAACACCACCAATCAACAGCACTTCTTTCTTCTCGCAGTGTGCTAATGCTCGTTCAGTAACTTCAATAAGCATAGCAAAACACGTCTCTTGTAAAGAAAAACACAGATCTTCTTTTGCAACACCTTTCTTATACAATTGCACAGCTCTTGTAACAATCCCAGAAAAATCCACATCCATCCCCTTCACAGAATAAGGAAGCGCAACATATTTTCCTTTCTTTGCCAATGCCTCAACCTTTGGTCCACCTGGGAAACCTAAACCTATTTCTCGTGCAAACTTATCAAGAGCATTACCCACAGCAATGGAAAGTGCTTCTCCAAAAATTCTATATTTATCTTCATGGACAATAACTTGTGTATTTGCTCCAGAACAAAAAAGAAATATTGGATCTTTAGCCTTGGTACAAAACAACCCAATCTCTAAATGTGCAGCAATATGATTTACACCCAATAGTTTTATCTTGTGTTCTTCTGCCAAAGCAACAGCAAAATCTCTTCCAACAAGGAGTGCAGGTGCTAAGCCAGGCCCCTGTGTATAGGAAATCAAACTAATATCCTTCATTTCAAGATCTGCTTCTTTCAACGCCTGCGCAAGAACCTTTTCCTTCACAGCTATATGATGCTCTGCAACTTTTGTAGGAATCATTCCACCTTGTTCCGTAGAAAAAACATCTCGAGCATTCGCTACTATTTTCTTGTTCTTTCCATCAAAAATACCAATTCCAAAAGTATGAGCACTCGACTCAACAGCTAATACAATCATAAAGAAAAAGAGAAAACATGTATTTAAAAATCTTTACAAAAGAACCCAAGCACCGCTTCCACCAAGGAAAACAACAAGAGCCACTGCAAAGAGAATCAAATCAAACTCCCACCCTGTCGCTTGCATACTTGCAAAAGGCACTTTCCATCTGAAAATCTTGTACCATAATGCTCCCAGCATAATAAGCAAAAGAAACAAAGCGCCCAAAGAAGGATATATCCCTAAAATTACAGACAAAGCACCAAGAACTTCAACTATACCTAACAAAAGAACAAAAGAATTTTTCCACCCTAAACCTTTTGCTACAACAGCAGGGCTCAAAACTTTGATCGAACCATGATAAAAGAATATAACTCCTAAAATCAGCCGAAGAAAGAATAAACCAAAATCAACAGTTCCTAATGCCATAACAAACTACAAGCAAAACAAGTATTTAAAGCTTAGCAAAAATTTAAAAAAAGGAAAAGATAAAATAAAATGATGAAAAGAGTAATCAAAGCCCCTAAAAACTATGAGAAAATTCGTACACGGTATGTGCATATCAAAGAATACGAATGTGTGCACTGCTGGTCCCGTTCAACGGAACCCATTCTTTGTTGCGGAATAAAAATGCCTTTGACACACAAACACACAGACAAGGATTGTAAAGGCTGCTGTTAAGCAAACTATTTAAATAATTTATCTTTAAGATATTTCTATGAAAAAAAATCTGCAACTAATACTATTTTTAGGAGTCGCATTGTTTATACTCAGTGCATGTACACAACAAGTCTCTGAGACAACAACAGAAGAAACAGATACAGGAACTGAACCAACAATAACTGTAGAATCATCTGAAGAAGAAACAAGTAGAGAAACTGACGATACAACACCATCTGTTCCAGAAGAAGACAATGTTATCCAAATAACATCCTCAGGTTTTAGCCCAAGTATACTTACAGTTTCAGCTGGAACAACAGTAACTTTCATTATCATGGACGAAGGAACATACTGGCCAGCATCCGCATCACACCCAAGTCATACAGTATATCCAACTACAGGGGGATGTATTGGATCAACATTTGATGCATGTAAGGGTCTTGCACAAGGTGAAAGCTTTGATTTTACTTTTAATGAAGCAGGTGAATGGAAATATCACGACCATCTAAACCCTGGACGTACAGGAACGATCATTGTAGAATAAATTTTTTTATTTTTTTAAATTTACGAAACATTTATAGAGACAAAGAGCATGATATTCTAAAAAGATGGAGTATGCTATTTTTATTTTTGATGGGGTGTGTAATTTTTGTAATGGTTTTGTTAACTTTATTATTGATCATGATCCAAAAAAGAGGATAAAATTTCTTGCTTCTCAATCGAAAAATGCAAAAAAAATTTTAAAGAAATACAAAATTTCTCATAATAAGATAGTAGATAGTCTTATTTTGATTGAAGGAGAGAAATACACAACAAGATCAACAGCTTTTTTTCATATTGTAAAATATTTAACCTTTCCATATTTTCTTTTACATGCAGGAATTATAGTCCCAAAATTTTTTAGGGATTATATCTATGAATGTATAGGAAAAAATAGATATAAATTGTTTGGAAAAAGAAAAGTGTGTAGAACGCCAACAAAGGAACTCAAGGAAAGATTCCTCTAAAACGATAATGAATCATAGTTTTCCATTCAACAACCCCTTTCAATAAAGCTGGGAGTATACCCGTTAAAGTAAGATTCTTATATATCAAAATACCATCAAACCTTCCTAAACTAATAACCATTACTTTCGGCAGGGTATGATAAGAATAGAGTTTTTCTCCCTTTTCTAACGCAAAAATATTTTGTACAGCAACAAAAGCTTGTTTCTCAGCACTTTGTGCAGTCTTCTCTTCACAAATATCATTTAAATCACCTACAACAAAAATAGTCTTCTGGCCTTTCATTTGTAAAGTATGCTCAACCTTTATCTGTTTCTTATCATTAAGAGAAGAAGAAAAATGTTTTTGAAAAAAGTCAGTATTAGGCACAATTCCAGTACAAAGAAAACAAAGTTCAGCATGTATTTTTCTTCCCGCATCAGTAAAAAGGAGATTTCCATCCTGTTTCTCCATACGTTGATTATACATAATTTCTACCTTTCTTTTTTTCAAATAATTTTCAACATAGTCTTGCGCCTTAACAGGACATCTCTCAAGGAGAACATTTTTCCCATGGAGTAAAAGAACTTCTTTTTCAGGAAAAAAATCAACAATTTCCGCAGCAAGCTCTACACCAACAACACCTCCACCAACAATAAGAATATTTCTCGCAGCCAGAACTGCACCATGAGCCTTTCGTAAAGTATCTCCCCTATTAGGAAGAATAATATTTTTTTCTTTAATAGGCATATTATATCGCGAGCCAGAACAAACAAAAAGATAATCATAAGGTATTTTTTTCTTCCCTAGAATGACCTCCTTTGTAGTAAACTCTTTAACCTCACCATGCACAAATTTTGTTTGAGAAAGATAATGTTTATGCAAGACTTGGATCTTTTTCATATGTTTTGGATGCACAATAGTTCGTAAGATTCCAGGAGTAAACTCAAAATAATCCTTTGTATCAATAAGAGTAACAGAAAAATATTTTTCTAAACGCCGAGCAATATACGCACCAGCAAAACCACCACCAATAACAACAACTCTTTTCACAGGAATAGATAAAAAAGAATCACTTAAATACCTTTGTCTCAGAAAATATTCCGGATTTTTCGGAAATCTTTCGGAATTTTCTTAGAAGTCTTTATTAAAAAAATTCTTATAGATATTACATGGAAACAAGTAAAATATAATTCCTTTCAGATCTTACAAGAACCTACACAACCTTTGTAGTGAGAGCAGGAGCTATAGGATATTATATTTCAGCAATACTTATAAATTCTATCTTATATGTTATCTATATTGAACTAATCTATATCTCTTTTTGGCTCATTATTATGAATTGTGGAAGAGAAAAAATAAAAAAAGAGGAGAAAGGAAATGAATAAATTATTTTTTTGGATAAAAGAGAATTATTTACTTATACTTGCTTTCATATTATTTTGGATTTTAATTATTTCATTAACGCCAACAGGTGTAGAAATATATCTAAGGATCGTAGAAAGAATAAAAAGCATTTTTGCCTAATCACTCAGCTTCATCCCATGCGAAAGACTTTCTTCCCAAGCACTTGTAGTAATTTGAATGAACTCAGCTTTTTCATGCATTTCTTGAATAGTCCGTGCACCACAATAGCTAAAGCCACTTTGTACGCCTTTCAAAATTCCCTTAATCACTTCTTCCACTGGTCCCTTATAATCAACAAGTGCCGCAACACCTTCAACAAAGACATCAAGCTTTTCTTTCACCTTTTTCCCATCCTGACTCTCTTTTCTCTCATGATTACTATCATAGGAAGCACTACCCATATATCTTTTGTATCTCTTTCCATCTTTCATAATAATCATTCCAGGGGATTCATCTGTACCAGAAAAGAAACTGCCAGAATACACACTTGTTGCACCTGCACCCAAAGCCTTGGGCACATCTCCAGGATATTTCATACCACCATCAGCACAGACTGGCACACCATATAATTTTGCAACACTATATACATCCATAACTGCTGTAAGTTGTGGTACACCAGATCCAGAAATAATTCGTGTAGTACAGACAGGCGAAGGCCCAATTCCCACCTTCAATCCATCCGCACCCGCTTCAATAAGATCTCGTGCAGCATCTGCAGTTGCAATATTTCCCACCATAACATCAATATGTGAAAAATGCATCTTGAGTTCTTTTAATCGTTCGATCACAAAATCAGAATGTGCATGTGCAATATCAAGAATAAGTACATCAACACCAGCAGCAATTAATGCTTCTGCTCTTTGTAAAGTATCCTTCACACCAACAGCAGCCCCAACACGCAACCTTCCTTTAGAATCTCTATTCGCTTGAGGCCATGTTTCAATTTTCATAATATCTTTCGTCGTAATAAGCCCTAATAATCTTTCATGTTGCATCAAAGGCAATTTCTCAATTCTATGTTTGTGTAAAATCTCTTTTGCTTCTTCTAAACTAATTCCATACGCAGCAGTAACCAGTCTCTCTTTAGTTGTCATGACTTCAGAAATTCTCTTATTCATATCCTTTTCAAATAAATAATCTCGAAAAGTAAAAATGCCAACCAATTCATCCCCGCGTAAAACAAGAAGGCTAGTAACACCTTCATTTTTCATAGTATCAATGGCCTGTGCAAGAGTAATATGTTCTTGTACAGTCAAAGGATGCTCAATAATATAACTTGTACTTTTTTTTACTTTTTTCACTTCTTCCACTTGCTCTTCAATAGTCCCAAACTGGTGTATAACCCCAAGGCCACCATTTCGTGCCATAGCAATTGCCATTTTATGCTCTGTTACAGAAGCCATATTTGAACTAACCAGAGGAACATTCAAAGAAATATTTCTCGTAAAAATAGTTTTTAGCTCTGTTTCACTCCGAGAGCTTAAAGGAGTTTTTTTTGGAATAAGAAGAACATCATTATACGTAAGGCCAGTTCGAATTTCCATAGAGAAAAACATCTCCTTTTTCCCTTTAAAAAGATATAGAAACTAAAAAATAAGAAAAAATAATTTACTTTTTATGCATCATCCCGAAAGCAACAAAATTAGATGCAGTCACAAAGTGTAACAACAAACTAGGGTAATCATTTCTATATGCCAACAAGCCTGCAAGCACTAAAATCACTGCTGGAACAAGCGTTGTATACTTCAATTTCCACCCTATAAGTACTGCTGCTCCAAAGAAAATCTCAGAGACAATCAAAAGCCATGCAAAAAGCAGTGCTACAGGAAATCCAAAACTTTCTAACATTGCCACAACTGCACTCGGCCCAAGAACAAATAATTTATAGAGCCCAGGGATAAGCATCACAAGTCCAAGAAGAACTTGATTTACTTTTACTGCAATTTCTCCACCTTTCATAAAAACACCTCCCTAAAAGAGAAGAAAAGAATCTATTTAAACATTGCTATTGCTTCTTGTATTTCTTGTGCAATCCCTTGAATACAATCATACTCCCCAACATCAGAATCATCTACCCAAGCATGATCTGTAAAAGAACCTTTTTCAAGAACAACATCACCAGCTTTATACCGCGCAGCAAATTTTGTTAAAACAACTGGAATTCCATCTGGGCGAATAAATCCAACACTATTAATATAACATAATTTATTATGAATAAGTAAACCCGTTTCTTCTTTTACTTCGCGTAAAAGGAGTTTTTCAATAGTATCTTGATAATCCAGAACATCTCCATTTATTCTCGTAGGCATATCTAAAGGGAGATCATTCCATTCTAATTTCCCACCAGGCACACAATATTTTCCAGGATGCACTTTCTCATTCTCACTTCGTTTTAAAAGAAGGCATTTTTTATCAACATCTCTATACACTACCACATTTGCAACAAAATAAAACAATTTATTATGGCTGGCATTACTCAGACTAATTTCTTTCGCAGGCATATTTTCATAAAGAATGAATATGTTTTTATAGATTGTGATGCTGAAGTTTTATATAGAATAAAGATATTCTAATAATATGCCCCAAGAACATTCAGTAGGAATTATCATTTTTAATAAAGACAAATATCTTCTCTTGCATTACAACGCTGGACATTGGGGTTATGTGAAAGGTAAGGTAGAAGCAAATGAAGAATCTAAAGATACTGCACGAAGAGAACTGCAAGAAGAAACAGGCATCAAATCATTTTTTCTCGTAAAAGATTTTCAAGAAAAAGAAGAATATTTTTATAAAAAAGAAGGAAAAACTATACATAAAGAAGTGTTGTATTTTCTTGCAGAAACAAGGGAAGAAGAAATAACACTTTCTAAAGAACACACAGGCTATCAATGGCTCTCCTATCAAGAAGCAATGCACCTTCTCACCTTCCCACAAGGAAAAGAATTACTCAAAAAAGTAGAAGAGTTTAAAAGATATCATTAAATTTCCTTGGTTCTAAATATCATTTTGAAAATCCATCAGATATTTTTCTAGAATCACTTCCTTACAATAATCTCCACAACATCTCTATGCTTTAATAAATGTTCTTTTCCTACAGTCCTCTTCGTTCGCACATCAATCGCTCGAATAAATGCATTTCCTATATCTGTATGTAATCGAAAGGCAAAATCCAACGCAGTCGAACCATCTTTCATAAGGAAACAATCCGGAAGAACATTTCCATCTTTATCCTCGAGTTTATTCACTCCACCAGGGAAAATTGCAATGTACTTTAAAACATCAAGAACAACAGAATCCAAAACTTTTTGTACACCCGTACTCCCATATTGTTGAAGAATATTTTTATCAATAAAATCTAAAGCATTCTTTTGTACATCACTCACAGAAGCAGTATAGCTAAAGTTCCCATTTCCAGGAACATAACGAATAAGATCTTTCTTTGCAGCACCTTTCAAAGCAAGCTCAGACTCTGCAGAACAAGGAATAATCATTCTCTCAGGAAAACGTTCTTGTAACCTCTTCAAATTATTTTTTGCAACAGCAATATCAGCTTTATTCGCCGCAATAATCATAGGCTTTGTAACGCTTCGTAAATAAGATGCAAGTCTTCGCAAATCAGCAGCATTCCATTGTTCAATCACATCAGATAATTGTAAATGCTTTACTGCTTCTTTTGCAATGTCTTCAGTAACTCGCAACCCAGAAAGTTGCTTTGCAATCGCCTTGAAGATATTCGCATTCTCCTGCTTAACTTGCCGTGCAAACTTCTCCCAGCCTTTATTCAAAAGACGCAAATACCATAAATCCAATTCCTCATCTAAGAAAAGCACATCATTGATAGGATCATAGCTTCCAGCAATGACAGGCTCTCCTTTTTCATTGGTAGAGCCAGAAAGATCAATCACATGAATCAATGCATCAGCTTGATTAAGGTCATCTAAAAATGCATTTCCCATTCCTAATCCTTCACTTGCACCAGGCACTAATCCTGCAACATCAAGAAGATCTACAGGAAGAAATCTCTGATGATCTATACAATAGCCCATACGAGGATGACATTGTGTAGCAAAATCTTTATCAGCACAAGCTATGCGAATGTATCCCACAGCATGGTTTGGTTTGATCGTTGTAAAAGGATAATTTGCTATCTCCACCTCTGCCAAAGTAATTGCTTTAAAAAATGTTGATTTTCCTGTACTAGGTTTTCCTACAACGCCTATTAACATGAGAAAAATGCTTTTTCATAACTTTATATATTTAACCATAAGCTATTTAAATTGTCAAAAAACCAATTCTTATATGGGCCCATAGCTTAGCTTGGTGGAGCGCCGGTCTTATATGACCTTCATTCACTTTGGATGATGGCTGAAGTCAGCCGGAGGTCGCGAGTTCAAATCTCACTGGGCCCATTTTTTCACTATGGAACAATACATCAAACAATTTTTAGATAATAATAATATTTCTTATATTTTACATACACATCCAGCCGTTTTTAGCTGTGAAGAAGCAGACATCCATTGTAAACACGTACCTGGAACCCCTGGGAAAAACCTTTTTCTCAAAGAAGAGAAAGGAAATCAATTCTTTTTAGTTATCCTTTCAGCCCACAAAAAACTCAATATGAATTCTCTTGCTCCAGTTCTAAACGTAAAAAAACTGAAATTTGCAAACGAAAATGAACTCAAAGAAATACTGGGGCTAACACCTGGCTCAGTTTCCCCTTTAGGATTGCTCAATGATAAAGAGAAAAAAACGAGAGTAATTATAGATGAAGAAATATGGGCTGCAGAAACAGTAAATTTTCATCCAAATATCAACACAGAATCCCTAGAGTTTACAAAAGATAATTTTCATAGATTGATTACAACTTTATCAAGTAATTTTAAAATTTTAGAAATCTAAACATAATAAAACTGAACTGCAAACACGGAATAGAATTTTTCTTTTCCATCTAGTTTTCTTAAATGCTGTGTATCCCCTGAAAAATCTGAAGTGATATATGCATTAGCACCTTTAGGAATAGAAACAGAATCTTTTTCTGCCATTTCATCAATAATCTTTGAAATATCCATACAAGGATGTGAAACAACAAGTGGTCTTATTTTACCCATTAACATTGCATATGATCTTTTAACAATTTCCCCATTTTCTCGATACAACATCCCATCTTCATCTTGAGTAAGTTTTTCTAATCTTTCCATATAAATCACTTCAAAAAAGATTTAATGGTATTTATAAGCTTACCTCTAGTCCTCAAAAAGAAATTACTTCCTCTTTTTCGTCCCTTCAATATATTCATGAAACTTCTTTTCATCTTTCTGTCGCAATTTTAAAACAACAAGAACAATCAAAGCAACAAGAAGCAATATCATAAATACAGCAACGGCATACAAGCTAGTATTGCTCTCTTTAGGCACAAGAGTACCATCAGAAACAAAAGGAAAACTCCCACTACTTTGATTCACATCTTCATCTGCAACAACTTCAGCAACATCCAAAGAAACAGAAATACTCTCAGAAGAACTTCCATCAGTTAAAACAATGTCTCCGCTATACACACCAACACGAGAATTATTTTGAGGATTAAACCACACTCTTTGCGAATAAATTTCACCAGCAGCTAAAGTCACACGACTTTCATTCAAAGTAACAATGCCATCTAAATCACCTGTAAGACTATACTCTAAAATCAAACTCTCCTCCAAAAGATTTTGTACTTTCAAATCACCATATTTGGATTGATCAGGCTCTAAAGTTAAAACAACTGTACCTTCGCTTACTAAAAGAGCAAAAGAGGACTCTGAAACAACAACTTCTTCTACAAGCTCTTCTTCACTTTCTTCTTCTTCAACAACTTCTTCTTCAACAACAAGATCAGAATAAAGTACAGGAAGAATATAATATTGATCATCATAACTAATATTCATAAAAAGGTCTAAAGAAATACGATAATACAAATAATCAACATAATTATTTTTTTGTTCACCAGGGCCTATAGAGAGTTGATTTTTCCTAGCCGAAAGAACAGCATTGGATTCTAGTATGGAGAGCGTACTAGAACTATCACCAACATCAGAAAGCTCAAAAGAAAAAGTATCATCCTGAGAATCCAAAAGAATAAATCCTGGTTTAATTTGAAGAACAGCCTGCCCATTTGGAGGAATAATGGAAAATGTATCCTTGGCATCCTGAATCTCTAAAGTATATTTTCCCTCAAGATAATTTTCAAAAAGATGAAAATAAACAAAAAAGTATCCATCTCTATATTCTGTAAAGAGAGGAGCTATTTGCTTTGGATTATTATTCACATCATACAACGCAATATCACTACTTGCTAAGCTTGATGCATTGACATAGACTTGGACTGTTTCCCCTGCAAGATAATTTTCCTGCAACACAGAGATTTCCGCAGCAGAAACAAAAGAAATACTTAAAATAAACAGAACGAAAAAAGGGATGAATTTCATTTAATAAGGCCTCTTTGGTGGTCCCTGCACACGACTTGTAAAAGGATTATAAGAAGGCTGTACTTGTTGGCTTGGACCCTTTCCTCCACTTTTCTTAAATTTTTGTAAGATTGTATCCAAATATCCTTTTTTATATGCAAAATATCCACCAACACCCAATCCTATCAAAAGTAAAAGAACAATAATCCAAGTAAGAATTCCGCTTCCATTATCTTCTTCAACATCACCTTCAAGACTACCACTCACATCTTCTTGTTCTTCCTCTTTTTCACCACCACAATCTTCTGCACAATAATCTGAATCACCAGAACTTGCATCAGATTCTATACCATCACATACACCATCTCCACAGTTGCAATCACTTGGGCAATTGTATACATTTTCATTATATCCAGCAACATAATCACAACAACTTTCTCCAGCTTTACAATATTCACCATAATCACAATCACTTGCAACACAAGAACTATCTAAGCATACTTCACCTGTATCACAATCAGAATCTGTCTGACAAAAAGAAGAAGCAAAAACACATTGTCCATCATCACAAATATATCCTTCGCTATAAAGCAATCCACAATCTGCATCCGTATCACACTCAGAAACAACTGTTTCATCATCAGAAACAGTACTTGGACTTACCTGGTCTCCTGAAAATGCAGCATACAAAATCAAAGCTGTATTTTCTACATTTTCTCCCCAATGACCTTCACTTGTTTGCTCTTCTCGAAGATACGATTTCGCATCTTCAACTTCTGCAGAATACAAGGAACTGTCTCCCAAAGCAAGAATTGCTAATGCCGTCGTATAATGGTCTCTTTCAAAACTTCCATCACTTTTTTGTAAAGCAACAAGATCATCTAAATAACTTTCATCATTCATGACAAGAGAAAAAAGTGCAATTCGTTCTGCCTGAGAATCATCATAATTTTCTTTCAAATAGACAAGAGTATTCAAACTGCTATCGAGTTTGCTCAGTGCCCATCCAGCATACAAAGTACTCTCTACATCACAAGAACTTCCAGTCGCCTTTCCAAAGCATCCATTATTGACTTGAAACTCTGCTTGTGCAGCATTTTCATTTGCAAGTAAATAATACGTAGAAACAGATTTGTAGACATGAGCAAGCACCACATTTCCTGTAAGATCACCACAATCAACATTTAAAATAATCCCAGGATAAGAAGAAAGCAACCCGGCTTGTAAACAACTATTCAAATCCAGAAAATGACTAGCACCACATGCCGTAAAAACACCTTCATCAACTATTATATCTACTTCTTTCAAAGTCCCTTCTAATTCATAGGAAACAGTGCATGTCCCATTTGCAGACGTAACAACTTCAAGATTCCAAGTCCCAGAAAGATCAGCAGCAGAAAGTGCATCAGCATACCACAAAGAAAGAGCATCAAAATGAGCATCATCCTGCATTTCATAAAGTGCAAGAACTGCATAAGAAGTTTCAGGAACACTACATGCTCCCATTGGATAACAAGTATCAGAAGAAAATTGTGTCTCAAGCCATACTTGGGAAGCGCTGGTATCATAGCCGGCAGCATCAAGAGCTAATAAAGTAAAAGAGGTTTTTTTCACATCACCATCAACAGACCCATCACTATCAATTTGTTCTGTCAGCCAATCAAATCCATTTTGTGCAGAAAACCCTGTTGTTTCTTCAGCTACAGAGACTTCCGTACTATTTGTTTCATCAGCATAAACAAAAAAGGATAGAAGAAAGAACATACTAAGAATAAAAATACATTGATACAAGTGTTTCATACATCTACCTCTTTTATTCTTTCCTTTAAGAGGAATTATTTTATAAACCTTTCCATTATTATGAAAAGAATGGAACTCTTTGCAAAAGGAAAACGATCATTAGTCTACAAAGAAGGAAATGTAATCATCAAAGAAGAAAGAAAAGATATTCAAGCAGTAAATAGAATAGAAAATGAAGCACATTGGTTACAGATTGTCAACAAATATAAGATTGGCCCAAGATATATCAAGCACAAAGATAACAAACTCTACTTAGAATACATTAAAGGTCCAAACCTAGAAATCTTTCTCAAAACTGCAAGCAAAGAAAAGAAGATAAAAATTTTCAAGCAACTCCTAGAGCAAGCATATGTTTTAGATACAATCAAAGTAAATAAATTAGAAATGCATCGCGTAACGAAAAATGCAATTGTAAAGAAGAACAAACTTATTCTCTTAGACTTTGAACGCTGCAAAAAATTTCCATTTCCTAAGAATGTCACACAAGCAGTACAATTCATCAACAGATATTTACCCAATAAAGAACTCCTTCAAAAAGCAAAGAATTATAAAGAAGCCTATTCGGAAAAATCATTCAAGGAACTAAAAAAATGCTTGACCAACACTTTATGATTGATGAAGAACTCTTGCAAAGAATAGTTTCTGCAGCAGATCTCAAAAAAACAGATACAATCCTTGAGATTGGTTCAGGCACAGGGAATCTTACAAAACTTCTTGTGAACAAAGTAAAGCATGTATATGTCATTGAGAAAGACGAAAAACTTCTGGAAGAATTAAAAAAAGAACTAAAAGGAGAAAATATTTCTTTTCAAAATGAAGATGCAACACAAGCAAAATTTCCAGAGTTTAATAAATGTGTTTCTAATCTTCCATATACAATCTGCGAACCCTTACTTTGGAGATTCACGAGATACAAAGCACTCTGCGTTTTTGTTGTTCCACATAAATTTACTGAAAAATTATTAGGCGAAAGACCTTCACGATTAAAACTCCTTGTAGATACCTTTTACAACATAGAATACTTAGAAACAATTCACCCTTCAGCATTCAGCCCACAACCAAAAGTTCAATCTGCTTTAATTAAACTTACATCAAAAGAAAACAATTCTTTTCTAAGGGAATTTCTTTCACAATATGATAAAAAAACAAAAAACGCTCTAGAAACGATCTTAACAAAACAAGGAAAAACAAAATCAGAAGCAAAAAATATGATCGCACTAAAGCTACGGCCAAAAATACAAGAGCAAAGTATTCTCACATTATCTTTAAAAGAAATAGAATATATCCACAAATTATTTTCAAACTCTTAAAAAAACACTTTAAATCCTTTTCCCTTACAGAGATGCAGAATATTTTTAAAGCTGCAGATCATAGATAATAATATGAAACCCAGGTTCGGACAAAAATCTGTAACTGCGGACAACGTGTTTTTTGACAACAATAGACTACAAAAAGATTTCAAAATAGATAGAGAGTAAAAGTGATAAAGGGAATACTCAGGAACTTCTGATGAAAAAAAGAAACGACCAAGCAAAACAGAAAAAAATAGCTGAAGAGAGGATTGAGATATTATTTCAAAAGGCAGAACAAGCATTTCCAAACACAAAACGTGCAAACCGCTACATCGATATAGCAAGGCATATAGCAATGAAGCTCAATATTCATATGAGCAAAAAGCAGAAACGATCTTTTTGCAAACATTGTTACACATATCTTGTTTCAGGAGTAAATGCACAAACACGTATACGCAATGGAAACATCATTATCTATTGTAAAGAGTGTAAAAAATATACGAGAATCCCCATAAAATAGGGACTTTTCTTCCTAAAAAGAGGAATATTTATTCCAAAAAATTTAAATAGTAGTGGTACTTTTATTCCTACCATGGCAAGCATAGAAATACACAAAGCCCATATTAAAGAACACATACAAGAACTAATAGATGCCATTACAATAGGCATTGAAAAGAGACCAGCAACGATAGGATTACATATTTCAGCATGTGCAATTGAACTCCTTGAACTCTATCTCCACAAAACAGGGAAGATTACATCCGGAGCAATGATTAAACACGAATGGTTCAAAGCACCCAAAGAAGGTCAAAAAATCCTCCCTCTCGCAGAAAGAAAACTCGCTGTGCAATTTGAAGAAAAAGACAAAATCCTTTCTCTTATGTATACCATTGAAGAAGAAAGAAACAAACTGATTTATGGAAAACCATCTCAAGCAACACTAACAGCAAGCCTCAATGCATTTGAAAAGCTTCATACAATCCTAAAGAAAAAAATACAAGAAGCAGGAGAAGAAATTGAATAAAAGCTATGCTGTATCTTATGCCCTCAATTTCCTAAGTTTTCTTTTCATAGATAAAGAAATCGAAAAAAAAATTGAAACAATCTATCTCTTCGGCTCAGGAGCAAGAAAAGAACTCGAAAAAGATAGTGATATAGATATTTTTATTGATTGTAAAGAAGAAAGAGAAATAGAAAAAAGAGCAAAAGCTGCCGTAGAAAGATTTTATGAATCTAAAGACTACGAAAAATGGAAAATCCTAAAATTTACATACCCTATTACAATTGAAGCAGGAGAATTAAAAAACTGGGAAGTAAAATCAAGTATTGAAAAAGAAGGCATTCTTCTCTACGCAAGAAAAACTCCTATATTTGAAAAAAAAGAAAGAAAAATTCTTCTCACAATAAAACTTCCAAAAGAAAAGAAAAAATATTTACATCTAACAAGAGAATTATTTGGAAGAAAAGAGAAAGGCTACAAAGAAGGGGCTTTGCTACAAGAACTTCATGGAGAAAAAATTGCCGCAAACATAATTATTATCCCTAAAGAAGAGTCTAAGAAAATAATAGATCTGCTCAATAAAGAAAAAATTGAATACAAATTCAAAGAAATTTTTTCCTAAAGATATACAAGGATTCCTGTAAAAAAAATTAAAGCATAATATTGGGATGTCGTATACTCGCAATTTTTTCCCGAAAGGTTTTTCCTTTCTGAAGAAGATCAGAAAGATCATAAGCAACTATTGCATCGACAACATCTCGAGGAATATAAGTAAGCCCTCCAAAAATGCTATTATCCACCTGCACTTTATACAAATTTGCTCGTCTTAAAGCAGGAAGAGACCTGCGAAAGATATCAAAATATGCAGAAGCCTCATAAGAAACACCAACGCTAAAATCTGGAAGAATAGCTAATTTCTGAAAAACATCCTCTTTACCTTCTTCCGAACCTTCCTCGGGCATAATGAGTGGCCCAACATGAAAACGAAAATAACCCTGTTCCACAGAAGTAATAGTCTCTAAAAGTTCTGGAGAAATCCTCTTAGAAAAAGAATCAAGTCCCTCATCTTTTTTTGCTTTCTTTTCTCTTTCTTTATAAAAATCTATAACCCCAAAAATATCTTCTTTTTCACGAGCATAAAATTGTGTTCTTTCAAGCTCAAAATGATAGAGACTCATAGGAAAAAGAAACAAAAAACAACTATTTAAATATTCATATACTTCAAAATAGATTACCCAAAAAACTTCTGAAGAAATGATCGTGGTTTTTGTCCAGTGAGCTCCCTATGTAATTTGTACCAATCATTCTTAAGAAATTCCCTTTCCACAACAAGAACATGACCAAAGCCTCTTCTCTTAAGTTCCCGTGTAACAATGCCTCCTGCATGAGGATGCTTATATAATCGTGGATGAGGGCTTTGGAAACCATGCATGTAATGAACAAGTTCATGTGCTATGGTTGCATCAATCATACCTTCAGGCACTTCTTCATGAGCAAGAAGCGCATTCACAACAATCTCTGTGTCCTTATTCTTGAGCATTTTAATATGCCCAAACTTATTCTTCCATTTTCCTTTCCATCGTATAACAACAGTATTCTTTCTTTCTATATCAGGAAAAAGAAGCATCCACATATGATCCAAACGATCTATTAACCATTGTTGATCTCGCATAAATTCTTTTGAAGAAAATAAGTTTATAATAATATCTACAACAGAGTGAGTGCTTCATCATAAGAGATGAGTCTACCACCAGTTTGTGAAATTAACTCTAAAGCCTGTGTTCTACCTTCTGCATTTCCATCAATACAGAGTTCATCAATATAACAGAGATCAATTTCTGGAAAAGTTTTTTTGAGAACATTTCCCCAATTCACAACACAACGAGAAAAAACACCCCCAGCAAGTAAATGAACAGCATTTTCATAAGGAACAAATGCCTCACGATAAGAATGTTGAAAAAGCAATTGAGGATAATGTTTAATAATACTAGCCATCCCATCTAAGGCTTTTGCTTCATCAGCAAGTGGGACCCCTCCATTTAAAGTTAAATATTCTCTGAAAGAAGAATTTTTATTCTCACAAGCAATAAGAGAAGCAAGACCAGATGCCTCAAGATTATGATTCGTAAGAGCATGAAGAAAATTCAAAGAAAACATTGAATCTTCCTCTAAAAGAAGTTGCCTTATACAAATCAGAGGAGACTCACAAGTAACAGCCCTATCTATAAAAAGTTTCAGTCGAACTAAAACATCTCCATACTCTTGTTCATACCAAGAATCATCTTTGCTCTCCCAACTAAAAAAATAGCTTTCAGGATGTACAACGGTAAAAACTACTGGTCTCATTAAATTTCCAGTTCACTAAGAAATTATCCCTTCTTAAATTTTGCAACTTCATCAATGAGATCAACATGTCCCATAAATTGTGCTCTGCAGCAATATCTCTCTAAACCTAAGTCATCCATGACTTTTTTCGCACTTTCTCCTTGTGCTGTTCTTCTCTTGTATTCTTCCCAGAGTTGCGCTATTGGCTTCCCACAAGAGTGACATCGAATAGGTATAATCATTTTTTTGTTCTCCTTTAACGATACGATTTCTGACGTTTAGCACGAGGCTTAGAGTCATTCGGTTTTGAATGTTCTGCTCTTCTAGTATCTGCAACGAGAAGATGCCTGTCATATTCTATAAATTTCTGTTTCAAAGCCTTAGACCCACTGAATTGCACTAAGCCTCTTGCAATGACAAGTCGAGCAGCTTCTGCTTGAGAATGCCATCCACCACCTTGAACACGAACATCAATATCAACACTCTTTGCAAGATCTCCTGCAAGAATAAGTGGTTCCATAATCATAAGCCTTGCAAGTTCAGGACTAACACCATCTAATTGAAGTGCATTAAATCGAATAATACCTTTCCCTTCTTTCAATCGTGCACGAGCAACTGCTCGCTTTCTCTTTCCAGATACCTGAACTACTTTCATTTTCCACCTAAAAATTGAGTGACTCTTTCCAATTTAAGATATTTTGTATTAGGAACTTTAGAGACATGCGCGTCCTCAAGAGTTTCTAATGTTTGATCTTTATAGCGTAATGGCAATCCTTTATAAGCTTTTACACGAGTGAGAGCTTCTATACCCCGAGCCTTTTTATGAGGAAGCATTCTTTTCAAACTTCTTTTAAAAAGATCTCGAGAACTCTTTCCAATAAAAGGCCCAAAAGAAGGTCCGCCCATTCTGCTAAATCGCTTATATTTTGCAAGGACTACATCTTTATTTCCTGTAATAATTGCTTTCTCAATATTCACAACATCAACAGTATACCCTAAAAGTGCCTTCTTAGCAACATAACTGCAAAGTCTTCCTAAAATAAGTCCATCTGCATTGATAACAATATGTTGTTCTGTCATTTTACTAACCTAACCTTTTTTCCTTGAGGATTTTTTTTCAATAATTCAGATAAAGATAATGTTTCTCCATTTTTTGCAATTTTCTCTCGTGCAGCTTCAGAATAGGAAAATGCTGCAATAGAAATTTTTTTGCTTAAAGAACCAGTAGAAAGAACTTTCCCTGGAACAAGAGCAATTTCTCCAGCTTTGACAACTTTGTCAATTTTTGAAAGATTAACTGCAACCATTCTTCGCGTAGAGCTTTCTAGCTCTTCTGCAACTCTCTTCCACAAAGGAGTTGTTTTTCCAGCTTTTTGAAGCTCGCTAATCAATGTCCGTGTATGTAAATTTGTTTTCATTTTTTTCTTTGTACTGCGGGAGAAGGGATTTGAACCCTCGCACTCACTAAGAGACTAGCCCCTCAAGCAAACGCTCCATTTGCACAAACAAATGAATTAGCGCATTTGACCAGGCTCTGCCACTCCCGCATAGGATTATTTCAGTTTCTTAATCTCCTCACTGAGTGCATCAATTTGTTCATGAAGTGCATCAACAAGACCTTCTACCATCCCAGTAGCTGTTAATTGACCCCAGGGTTCTATAGTAACAATGAATTCTGTTTCGCTTCCTTTTACTTCTACTTCTCCCTTGGAAGCATCAACACAAGCCATACATAAAGTACATGCTTCTTTATTCTTAATAACAAGTTTCTTGTGATCAGAACTAAAAACACCTGTAGGGCAAATTCCTGCAATTGCATCTGGGCTTTTCACATCTGCAATTTTAATATTTGGATAACCTTGATAATACATAATTCCAGGAGAAAATTTAATATGTTCATTCCCAGAAGATAAAATTGCGTGAGCAATAAGTTTCACTTTTTGATTTGCTAAAAGTTTGACAAGGAGTGTTTTTCCATGCACAGGAATAACTGCTGGATCTTTAGATTTTAATTGCTCAGCATAAACCATGCATGGCCCTTCTACATCTAAAGTAAGATCTAAAGTACATCGTGCACAACCAACACCTTTGCATTTACAATTCTCTCGAATAAAATAAGATTCTACATCTGTTTTCAAAACAACAAGACCTAATCGATGAGCAAGCATTTCATCATAGAGTGCAGAAGAATTTTCTAAAAATTCAACAGTATCAATTGCCATAGCAGGAAGTTTATCAAGAATTGTTCTTCGATAAGTATTCATCTCAGCAGCTGTAGTACCCTTTACATGAACACGAACTTTTGCTTTATCCTTAGACAATAATTTAATTTCCATCTTAAACTCTTCTTCCTCGCTTTCCACCTTTCTTTCTACATTTATCATGAGGAACCGTAGTAACATCTTCAATGTTTCCTATTCGTAATCCCATACGAGACAATGCCCTAATAGCAGCTTGACTTCCAGGCCCTGTATTACTTGGTCCATTATGTCCACCAGGTGCGCGAACGCGAATATGAAGTGCATTAACTCCTTTATCTTTTGCTCCTTCAGCTGCAATTTTTGCTGCTGCCATTGCTGCGGTAGGAGATGACTCCATTCGGTGTGCTTTCACAACCATTCCCCCGGAAGCTTTAGACAAAGTTTCTGCTCCGGAAATGTCTGTAATATGAATAATAGTATTGTTATACGAAGAATAAATATGTGCAACTCCCCATTTCAATCTTTCTTGTTGCATACTTGGTCTTGGACTAAGATTTGGATTCATTTTGTTACCTCTTCATTAATAATTTCTGCAACAACTTCTTCTTCATCAACTTTCTTTCGTGAAGATTTCTCATCCTTTTTTGGTGCTTTTTCTACAACCTTTCTTTCAGGATGTTCCGGATCTGCAAGAGCAGACTTAGGATCAAAAACAATAAGTTGTTCTTGACCTGCAGGAACAAGATAAGAGGGAACATTCATTTTTTGTGCACCAATAAATACATGTCCATGCACAATAAATTGCCGTGCTTGTAATGTGGAATGAGCAAAGCCTTTTCTATAGAGCAATGTTTGTAATCGTCTTTCAAAAAGATCTTTTGCGGACAAACTCAAAACTTCATCAACACCTGCATCCATTCCAATGAGGCCTAATCTTTGAAGTTTGTTTAAGAATAATTTTTTTTCAAGTTCAGCTTGTGCACCTTGTCGTGCGATTAATGATTTTGCTTGTTTTTTAAAATGCCCTAATTTAGAAGTAGTTTTCCATAAGTCTTTCTTGTTTCGTAATCCATATTCTTCAACAAGAATCTTTTCTTCCTCAATCCTAGTTCGACGCCATGGATGCTGAGGACCACTATATTTTTTTCTTTGTTTTTTCGGATCTCCCATGCTTATTTACTTCCTACCTTCTTCTTAGAAACGCCCACAGCTCTTCCTTTTCTAAAGTGAGCTTTAGTACGTTGCCCCCTAACTGGGAGGCCGGCCGAATGCCGCATACCTTTGTATGCCTTAATTTTCTGCAATCGTTTTATATCAAAATCATTTCGAAATCGTAAATCAGTAGTCAGAAGATGCATATCTGCCCCTGAATCATAATCCTCCTGTCTATTCAACATCCAATGATCCATTTTATCAAGAGACTTTAATATTGCTTCAATTTCTCGAACATCAGTCTCTGAGAGTTGATGAACTTTTTTGGATTCATCAATATTATATCGTGCACAAATAGCATGGGAAAAATTATCTCCAATACCTTTTATTTTTGTAAGAGCATAACGAATATGTAAATTACCTGGAATATCAGTATTTAAAATACGAATCAATTGCCGTACTTCTTGTTTCACTTCTTGTTTTACTTCTGGTTTAGGCTGTACTTTTTCCATGGGAATACCTTGACTAAAAATCCTCTCTTTAAAAAGCTTTCTAAGAAAAGAAATTATCGTACAAAAATCTTATATTTATCCTCTCCATTAATTTCCATAATAATCCTTTTTACAATAGATTTCACTGGATCAGGAATAAGACTAACACGTGTTTTTATATCCTCAAAGCTCTCAAAAGGCTTTTCATCCCGTGCCTCAAGAATTTCCCACATATGTTTTTTTCCTATGCCTGGAAGCAATTCAATCTGATGCATACGAGTGCTAATTGGCCCTGCTTTGTTAAAAAATGCAACAAACTTTTCAGGGCATTCAAGGACAAGTTTTCGAACAAGAATGTCTAATTCTCCTTTCGCAGTCTGAGTGAGTCTTTCTGAACTAATTCTCCCCACAACATGATGAACTTTGTCTCTTTTCCCTTCACCAATATACACTTCCTCTGCAGCTTGCAAAGTAATGCCTTGTTTGGGAATAATTTCAAGAAGAGTAAAATTAACCTTGCTTAATGCTTGTGCAATAGGCCCTTTTCGAAAAGAAGTACGAGAATCAAATGGATACCCATTTGGGAGAAAGTCTAACACAACTACAAATTCTTCCTTGGATACTGTATTCATTTTGAGTTTTATTGTGGGATAACATCTAATATTTTCTTTAAGTCTTCATCCTTTATTGTTAATGTCTCTGTACTTAATAATAAACGTAAGCTATCTAAATCTTTTGGCATAATATCAAGAACTTTGATAATATGTCTCTCTTTTAATCGAGGAATAGTAAGTGCAGTAATCTTTTTAGACAACTCTGCAGCTTCTTTGCTTTCATATAAATGAAACGCTTCTAAATAAGTATTTGTTTTCTCAGCGCGAAATGTAAGTGCTGCTTCCCCTTGTAAACTCTTCAAAGATTTCTTTAAATCACTAAGAGATAAAGGTTCTTCTTCTAATACTTGAAATTCACTCATGCTTTTACCTTCCGTAAATGAACTGGATGAACAATGAAAAGTTTCTCCATCTTTCCATCAATAATTCTAATTTTATAGCACGTTCCTTGCTTTCCAATAACAACTCCTACATCCCCTTGAAATCGTGGATGATAAATACCCATATGCAAGGAGGGTTCCATAACAAGGGCTACTTTATCGTTGAGTTTGAAACTTCGTAAGTAATTTCGTATGCTAATCTTACCTTTCATACGAACATTCTTTTTCAGTTTAGATCGTGTTTTTCTTCGTAATCCACCAGTTCTTTGTGCCATTGTACTCTACAACTCCTAGAAAGGGTGAATAATTTGCCATTTATAAGACTTTGTATTAGCTTCTGTCGTAGCACAAAGGCATATGACAGATAGTCTTAAAAGAAAATAGGCGTAAGCCGAACACTTTCTCTTCCATATCCTTTTTCAATAAGAAACAACAAGTAGGCTCTAACAT
>DUFP01000015.1 GCA_013331795.1 Nanobdellota archaeon | reverse complement strand
TGTGTTTCTTTTGGGTAGTTTGATGACAGATCTCAGCTCTAATAAGTGAACTTCTCTAGGATGGTGACTACATATTTTAGGGGATATGATTCTTAAACACATATATTCCAAAGCCTAAAAAGACTATAATCATTGTTAAACGTAATCGTGTCTGGGCTAACAAGAAGATTAATAAAGTCTTAATGAACATTTTGTATGATGAGTAAAGTAGTTTATGTCATTCCAGGTTTTACTGAGAAAGTTAACTTAAAAGGATATCAGCAGGCAATCAAATCTTTCAAATCAAAAAATTTCAAAGTTATTCCTATAAAGATTTCTTGGAAATATAATGTGATGAGTGATTACGTTGATCAATTTTTTTGCCAACTTTCGCACAAAAAAAGCGATGATGTCTATCTATTTGGATTTTCATTTGGTGCTATGATTGCTTTCATCTCTGCTGTCAAACTAAAACCAAAAATGCTTTTTTTATGTTCGCTATCCCCCTACTTCATGGAAGACTTGATGTTTCTTAGAACAACTTGGAAAAAATATGTTGGCAAAAAAAGAATTAATGATTTGAAAATGTTTTCATTCGATAAATTAGCTAAAGATATTCGATGCAAAACCCTGTTAATTATTGGTGAAAATGAATCTAAACTAGTACATAATAGAGTATTAGATGCTCATAAAAAAATCAATAAATCTAGAATAATTATAATAAACAATGCCAAACACAACATTTCTCAGAAAGAATATATGAACAAAGTACACGAAATAATCTCTGATCTATAAACGCCCAGACACGACTTGCTCCTTATAGTCGCACCCGTTGCACTCTCGCTACGCTCGGGTCGGCTAACAGCGATCGCATATGTTACTCCAACTATCTTTTCCCAAAATTGTGGAAGATATAAGAAACTATAATATGAGAGTAATACCATTGATGCAGTTATTAAAAGTAATATAGGTATTAGAATATTTTTATATTTTTTATCCCACTCTATTCTTATTCTTTTATATGCAAAATAGCGCAAAGAAAAAAATATTAAAAACCCATAAATTATAATTAAAATTAATTGAGAATTCTGTAAATACTCAAACCTTTTATTGGATTCGATAAATAGAAGAAAAAAGAGATATAAGAATACACCCATTGAAATAACAAACATAGCAATAGTAAACCTACATTTTAGTCTGCAGCTATCCCAACGCAGTAGAACTGCGGGGCATTTCGCTGCAGATTGATGTATTGTCTCTAGACTCCAACAACTTTGTTTTCATAGGCTGAGATATATGGCTGGTTTACGACAGCCTGCTCAAAGAAGATTTTTGCTCCTCTTCGAGAGATGTTTTTGCTTGCGTTGGTATCCGCATCAGAGATGTATTTGCATTCTTGGCAATGAAAGGTTTTTCCTTTTCTATTTTCTTTGGCAATGTGCAAACAGTTTTTGCATTGCTGGGAAGTAAAACGAGGATCTATGAGAAGCACAAATTTTCCTTGCTCTTCTGCTTTGTATTGTAAATAGCTTTGGAACTGTGCATATGCCCAATTGCTTCTTTTTCTGTTGAATACTTTTCCTTTTCTCCCCTTACGAATGCCTTTCAAATCTTCCACTGCAAATGCTCCATAGGGGAGCGATGCAAGATACTTTGTCAAGCTATGATTCCAGCCACTCATAAACCGTCTTTCTCGTCCTGCTAAAGCTTGTAGTTTCTTCTTTGCAGATCGAGTGCCTTTCGACTGTAATTCTTTTCTTAGATGAGCATATTTTCTTTTCACACGATTGATTTCGGTGCTAGGAATAAGTTGTCCATCACTGAGTGCAGCAAAATTTCTCATTCCTAAATCAATGCCAAGTACTTCACTACATCTACTCTGTTCAGGAATTTTTTCTTCAACAACAACTTTGACTAAGCAATGTTTTTTATTTATTCCAAGGTTTAATGATTTCACTTCCCAAGCAAAATATTTCTGAAAATAATCTGGAACTTTTATTTTGTATTTTTTCCTTCCAAGATGAGTAGTGAGTTGTAAAATACCAGAATCTAAAAATACTTTCATGGTTCTTGGATCAAAACGAATCGAAGAATCTAAACGCTTCTTTGTATGTGAATTCATCTTATTTCCTTTTAACATTTCTACCGCATGATCACGTGCGCATTGAATCAATGCACTAGGAAATCCTGGATATATTTCTCTGATTTCTTTGTAAAGTGCATGATGCAAATCTTTCTTAGAAAGGGTTCGATGGTGCAAACAATACTNNAAAAAGCATTTATAAGGCTGGCGCGGGGGTACTGCTAACGTGTCCGTCTGTCCAAATGGTCGAATTTGTGAAGAAGAAGACCTATAAAGGCAAAGTCATTTTGTCCAAGCTCTGTCCAACCGGAGCAGAGCTCCGGGGTATTTTACCCTGTAAAGGAATAAAATTTTTTTGCTTTAACTCTCTTTTCATTTTTTAGGTTCTTTTTCTTTACCTATCTTTCTACTGCAAAAACAAAATATTCTTCCTCTTGAGCAAGTGTGTATATACTGCTATTTTCAAAAGGGATAATACTGATCTCCATTCCTTCTAATCCATAATATGCCTTTGTATAATCTATAGTATTCTCCTCTTTACTTAATTCTTGAGCAGTCTCAAACAATATTTTTACAGAGCTTTGACTACTATATACTATAGGTTCAAGCCAAAAAAGATCTCCTGTATCTTCCTTTGTAAAATATAATGGCCAATCTCCTATGATAGAAATTTCATTCTCACTCAGTTCTACGCTTATCTCTAAGTCTCCTGTAGTACTAAGACTGTACTCTTCTTCCTCTTCAAAACAGTTCTCTAGCAATTTTCCCTCTATATACCTCGCTACTTCTCTTTCCATATCCTTGCTTGAACGATTTTGCGGGAAATAGGCCAGTTTATGCCTCTCTACATGGAGATTTTTTTCTGGAAGCTCTATATATCCTCCTTGTTTTCTCAGAAGTTCTAATGCTTGTTCCGTATAATATTCTAAGCACTCATATGCTGTGTCTGTTCGTTCTCTTTGTTCATGTGCTTCTGTTTCCGTGAGAGTTATTTCTATAAGCAATGCTTCAACTTCATCATAGAAAAAATACAATCCTATAAGAAATACAATAAGCAAGCCTACTATCATAAACAATGTTGCTTGTCCTCTAGCAGTATGCAGGTTTTGTTTCATCATACCCCTCAATTGTATTCATAGTATAGAGAAGACAGCTATTTCTCATTTCTTCATTCACTGGAAGTGTTTTGACAAGCGTGTTTGCATCTTCATATATCAGTACCTTATTTTCTATTATGAGTGCAGGGATAACTTTGTCAGAGTCGTAGCTTGTGAAGAGATAGGGATACTCTTGTTCGAGAGTATTTGAGTAGATGCTGTCTTGTGTTTCTGTGATTTCATGGTAGCCTATTCTGAAGAGAGCAAGGATGTCTTCTTCTGGATTGATATTGCTTAGGTATGCAGTTTGTTCTGCAAAATTTAATTCAATAACATTATTTTCATCATAGGATTCTACGATTGTGTAATTATCTTGTTTGAGTACTTTATCTTTTCCATAGAGAATAAAAGTATTTCCTAAGTTGTATGTTTCGCACTCTTCTTCTTGAGTTTTACACACAGTAAATGGTTTTTTGTTTTCATTGGTCAAGCTAAGATTGAGAAAATCTAAATTGTAGGTGTAGGTACTATTATTGTTTAAGGTGATGTTGTAGAAGCCTTGATCGGTGAGTTGAGTTCCTATGAGTTCATCTGTGGGATTGCTGAAAGATTCATTGTAGATGCCTGTGTAGGATTGTTGTCCTAGTTGCATTTCTGTGCTTTGGTCTTGATTGTAGATGTATATTGCTTTATCATCTTGTGCTAGG
>DUFP01000025.1 GCA_013331795.1 Nanobdellota archaeon | reverse complement strand
TATGAAGAAAAGTTCTCTTTGCCTGGAAGAAAGTGATGTTAGAAACTACTTGTTATTCCTTATTGAAAAAGGATATGGAAGAGAAAGTGTTCGCCTTACTCGTGCAGCATTGCAATTTTACTTTACAACTATCCTTGGGAAACATCTTTCTTTGGAAACAGTCCCCCTACCTAAGAGAGCCCAATCTCTTCCAAAAGTGCTTTCCCCACAAGAGATACAAGCTCTTTTCTCTGTTGTTCAGAATTTGAAACACAAGCTTCTTCTCATGACTGCATACTCTTCTGGTTTGCGTGTATCAGAACTGATTAAACTTAAAACTACTGACATTGATGTGCTTCATGGAACTCTTCTTGTACGTTCAGGGAAAGGAAATAAAGACAGAGTGAGTTTGTTTGCAAAAAGTTTGAAGGATATGCTTTTAGAATACCTTTGCAAGAGAAAGGAGGAGAGTAGTTATTTGTTTGCTGGAAGAAAAGGACATTTGAGTGTGAAGAGTGTACAAAAAGTTCTTGATATGGCTGCAAGGAAAGCAGAGCTCGGAAAGAAAGTGACTCCACATATGCTCAGGCATAGTTTTGCAACACATCTTTTAGAACAAGGAACAGATATACGTTATATTCAGAGTTTGCTGGGGCATAGCCGCTTAGAAACAACACAGATTTATACAAGAGTTTCCCAAACGAGATTTAGCAGCATACGAAACCCTTTAGATTCTTTAGAAGAAAAATAAAAAAATTAAGAACATTCTGCTTCTGCTGTCATGTATCCACGCATAAAAGCTTCTTCATATTCATCAATCATATCTTCCTCAAGCATGACTTGAATATCTTTGAGATCATAGACGCTGAGTATTTTTGGGTTTTTGAATTTAATTTTCATTTTATTTTCTCCTTTCCAATGGAAGTTGCATTAATTGCTGGCTGAATAATTCTGCAATGAATCTTGTGTCTAGTCTTGGTGTTATCCAAGTGTATCTTTTATAGCTCTCGCTAGTTTTGTTTGTTTTCATTGTGCCCCCTTTTCCTGAAAATATTCAGGAATACAGTACTAGGGTTAGAGATATTTATAAGGGTGGCGCGGGGGCAGTGCCAAGTTGTCCATTTGTCCAGAAGCTAAAATTTAAGGTATAGAAGGCTTATAGAAGCATTTCTTCTTTGTCCAAGACCTACTTTTTGAGATAGACTCTTGGATTTGTTTCCCCTGTTAGTTCTTTATTATCTCGAACTTCTATAAATTTATTTTCTTTTAGGGTTGCAAGTTTTCTTCTAAATGTGCGATCTGACTTACTGAATTTTTCATTGTAGATCTCATAAATTTTATTTATACTCTCTCCAGAATGCTCTTTAATTATTTTTAGGAGTTCTTTTTCTTCTTCATCAAGAATGGTTTTGCTTTGTTGAAATACTGCCATTTTTCCAATTGCTTTTTGCACATCTTCTCCACTTATACTTTTTGAGGATCTATTTTCTGCAGCATTCCCTGCTTCTTTTAAGAGATAAAGACCTGTTCGAATGTCTTCTTCTTCGAAACATTTTTCAACTATAGGAGCAAAAGTTTCTTCTTTGAGCACTCCTTCATAGAATGCAAATTTTTTTCTCTCTTCTAGGATTGCTTCTATTTCATTATATTTGTAGGCATTGAATTCAAGAAGCTCTGGAATGAGACGAGAACGTGTTCTTTGATCGAGTATTGCTAGAAAATCTTTTTCATTGGTAATCATGATAATGCATTTTTTGGAAATGTCTTCTACTAATTGATATATGACTTGCTCTTCTTTGAGTTTGTCTATTTCATCGAGTACAATGACTGCTGCTTTTTTATTNNTGTTGGCAGATATCTACAATGACTTTGAATGCAGTATCCTGTTTCCAGCAATTGACGTATATGCCTATAATCTTCTCTGAATGCTGTTCCATTTCTCTCAGCACATGCTTACAGGCTGCTGTTTTTCCAATGCCTGGTTTTCCTGTGATGAGCAAGTTAGAGCCCATTCTTCCTGCGAAAAGGGGTTTTATAATAGTTGCAATGTGCTGTTGCTGGTTTTCGCGAAATTTGAGAATGTGTGGAAGGTATTCATAGTCTAAAACGAGTTCATCTTTGAAAACTGTTTCATCATGCTGCAAAAAATTTTGATTAAAGAGAGCCATAGACTTTTTTTAGAGGATTTCTTTTAAAAGGATTGTTGTTCTTAATTATATTATCTGAAACTACTTTGAAGATTCCGGAAATCTTCCGGATTTTTCTGCTAAAGCTTTATTAAAAGGATTTTCTTCTTTTTTCTCTGGTGATACACAATTTGAAAATAAGGTGAATATTGCGTATGTAAAATAAATTATAGTTCTTGGAGGATTGCTTTCTTTATCTCTTCTTTATCCTGCACTTTGATAAATTTTCCTTGTGGCCAGATGCAGATCACTGAGGACTCTTTGTTGCAGAAGCCTAGGCATTTTGTTTTCGTACAAAAAATATCATTATTGCCTTGTGTTCGTAACCAAAGCTTGAGTTCTTTGACATCTTCTTCTTTGATACGTGGAGAACAGGATGGGGTTGTGTTTCCAGGAATATGAGAACGGTCGTTTATACAAACAAAGACATGCATTTTTGGTTTTACTGGGATTTCTTCCATTTTGAAAGTATTTTTTTCGATAGTTTTAAAATCTATCTCTTATTTTTTTCTTTTATGAGTCATCTTCGTGGAACGCTTTTTGGTACCCTCCTTAGCTTTCCTTTTGTTTTTTTTCTCTTGGATTTTTCTTTGGGAAGTATTTTCTTTAGTTTTGTTCTTGGTTTTTTTCTTTGTATGCTTTGGAAAAGTTCTCAAGCCTAAACTTCTTTTATTTCAGAATCTGCAGCCATGACAAAGCGAATGCCTACACCTATATTCATCAATGCAGAGAGCATTGCCATATGCTCTACACCAGAACCAGACGTCATATTTATTGCAACATCACCAGAAATTTTTTCTTTGAGTGCTTCTTGAATTATTTTTTTGATACTTTCTGTTCCTTTATTTACATCAATTATTATATATTTTACTTCTTTTTGTGAAGAAAATTTTTCTTTGCCAAAATCATTTGTTATTAAAAAAATATTGCGCCAATCATAATTATTAATGAGTTTTGCAACTTCAATCCAAGAACCTTTTCCTGTGCTTAAGCAGGCTACTAAATCTGTCATTTCTTATTCTCTTTATATATTTATATATTTAAACATTATGTGTATGTAAATATATCTACTCCTCTATCGAAAAGCTTTAATATTCACCCTTCTCTTCTCGTCATATGGAAGATGTTATTCAATATATCTGCAATGATTGCAGGTTTCGTTTTAAGCGAAGAGCAAGTTGGAAAGATAGTGTTTGCCCTAATTGTGGGAGAGAAGGAAGCTTTGAGCGTGGGGATAATACCATTAATAAATTTATTAATGAAGCAGAGTAATTTTCCCTTTTTGCCAGTCTCGTAAAATCATTCTGGCTGTCTCGTTGATATTTGCTTCTCCACCTTTGCTTAATTTTTTATATTTTATTGCAATGTGTTCAATTACTTTTTCTGGTGCGCTTTCTTTTACTCCATAGAATTTGCAAATCATTTTTTTTTTATTTTTAATAAGCTCCATTGCTGCTAGATCAGGGTCTTTTGTTTTGGTAAAATCCTCTGCACCAATCATTGCAAGCTTTATTTTATCCCTTTCCATGTAGGGAAGGACACCTGGTGTATCAATAAGGTAGACATTGTCTGTGATTTTAATAAGTTGTTTTGCTTTGGTATGGCCTGAGTGCGGTGAGGTAGAAGCAGATTTTCTGCCTTTTAGTGCATTAATGACCGAGCTTTTGCCTGTGTTGGGATAGCCCACAACACCTACAGATACTTTTTGTCCTTGTGCAATTTCTAAAATTTTATGAAGAAGCATGGTTGTTCCTTGATGTTCTTTTGAAGAAATGTAGATGCAGTTAGGGTATTTTTTTTTCAAACGTTCTAAGGTTTTTCTTTCTACAAGATCTGCTTTGTTTAATACATAAATAATATCTTTTTCTCCAGCTTTTTCAATGAGCTCTGGATTATCTGTTTGTTCAGGAAAGCGTGCATCTAAAACAAGAAGAATAATGTCTGCTTGTTTCACCACATGGTTTACGATACCCCAGAAATTTTTCATGTTTTTTTAAAGATTCTTTTCTTTTAAAAGCTATGGGAAGAAATTTCCTTTTCCTAGAACAATAATCCATATAAATAGGAAAGAAAGATTCTTCTTTATGAAAAGAATAATTTTCCTTAGTTTTCTTCTTTTAATTCTTGTTCCTCTTATTTCTGCAGAGGATTGTGATGATTTTTGCCTTGATAAAGATTATACTTATGGGGCTTGTCGAGAAACGACAGAAAATAAGGGTTTTTGTGAAGGAAAAAACGAGGATGTTTATGGATTTTCTAGTTGTGAAAATTATGAGCGCTGTTGTTGTGGCTTTGAAGTGGAAGAGGAAAGTAGTGGAGATGTAGAAGAGAATTCTTCTAATGATGCATCTTCTGAAACTGTGGACAAAGGCCCTTTAGCTGAGAATTTATTTTTACCTCTTATTCTTTTGGTTATTCTTCTTGCTCTTGCAGTTCTTTTAAAGAAAAAAGCTTTTCGCCGTGAAGAAGAGAAAAAAGATGAAGAAATTAAGGAAGAGTAATTACTCTAATTTTTTTATCTTTGGTTCCAATTCGTATGTTTCTTAGCTCAAATTTTTTTATTCCCTGTGCTTCTGCCCATTTTTTTGCAGATTCTTCAGAAGTAAATGTTTTTGGCCTTTTTTTTCTTTCTCGAGTTTCTGGTCTTGCAGATCCTAAATGTGTAGGAGAAGCCATTCTTCGTTTAATTCTTGTATGAACTTTTTTCATTCTTTGATTCTTTTTTTAGGTATTTAAATGCTTTTTGTTCTTGGGGTATCTCTCTCTGGTGGTATCAATAAGAAAGGTTTATAAATAGGTTATCATTTTAGGGTGGTATCAAAACTCGCGAGGTTTATGAAAAATGAATACAAAATATGGAATTTTAAGTGTTTTTGGAGCAGGATTGGCTACACCAGTTTATGCTCAAGAAGGAAGTCCAGCTCTCGAAAGTAAAGCTGGAGAATATAGTGTTGTTATGGTGCCTGAAGGAACACCTTTATATCAAGTTGCTTCTGAGTTTGTCAGAGGAAATGATAATCTTGAGGATGGTATACTAAAAACAACTCTCTGTGATGATTGGAAAGTTCGAGGAAATGTTTCCAATGCAAACAATGATATTGCTCGTCTCACTGCAAAGGTTGCAGGTGAAGTTGGTATGAAAGCTTTACAAAAAGCTATGAACGTTGATGATAGTTTTGTAAAAATAGAAGATGGTTCTTCTTGTACAAGTAATCCTCTATATATTACTGTACCTGGTACAGATGGTCTTTATGGAGATGGTTTTGCAGAATTAAAAGGGCTTAGTGGAAAAGTGGCTGTTGTTATTCCAGTAAAATATACTACTGAAACTCCAGTTGCTGCTGAAAGTTCAGAAGTAAGAGTTATTGTTGGTGAAGAAACTCCTGCTGCTGAAACAGAAGTTACAACCGTTGTTGCTGACGAAGGAATTAAAATTCCAGTTGTTGAAGAAACACCTGTTGAAGCTCCGGTTATCAAAGATGAAACACCTGCTCCAATGCATACAAAAGCTCCAGTAGTAGAAGAGAGCTATGATCTTGGAAGTCCTCTTTCTTATGGAAATGTTTCTGGTGGATATCATTTTATCTACGAATTTGCTGAAGCTCCATTAAGTGGACATGGTCTTTGGTTAGAAGGAGCTACTCGAATACCTTTGAATGGCACAGATGATGCATTAGGTTTTGATTTAGGTCATGCATGGTTTACTGGTCTTACTTATAGTCAGGCTCGTGAAAATCAAGTACAAGTTATGGATCTTGATATGACTCCTCTCTATTCTAAAGTTCTTGGAGAAGATATGACTTTGACTGTTGGTGCTAATATTGATGCACGAAGTGCTGCTGTTAGCTATGCAGGCATCAAAGCTCTTACAGGGCAATGGGCTATCGGCCCAGAAGTTGCTTTTGCAGGAAAACTTGGAAAATTCGACTATGGTGTACGTGCTTCCCTTGGATGGGGTAATGTTTCTACAAAAGTAGACATTGCAGGATACACAGCAACAGAAGATGCTCTTACAAAGGCAAAAGCAGATGCGCTTGTTGGTTTGGATGTCCTTCCTTCCTTGTGGATTGCTGGTCTTGCAGGTGTTGAGAGTGATTCTCAAGATGCTACAACCCAGAATGGTGGAGTAGTACCTCAAAATGAAACTCGATATACTTTTGGCGGAACTGCTAGCTTGAATGTTGCAAAAAATACAAGTGTTGATCTTGGACTTGAAAAAATCCTTTTGCATACACAAGCTGGCGATGATACTCTTGCTGATACAGGCTCTGTACGAGCACTTATAGGAGTAACACAGAGTTGGTAAGCTTTTGCTTATCTTCTTGGAGGACAAAACTATGAAAAAAGCATTTTTATTTTTTGTATCTTTGCTTATGCTTCTTGGATCTGCTGTAGCAGTAGAAGCTTTGGATGTTGTTATTAGCCCAAGCTCTCCTGATACTGATGATCCTTTACGAGCATATGTCAATGGATATGAAAGCACAACTTTTGATTTTTATTGGATGAAAGATGGTGCAACATACAAAACAAGCACAGGAACATCTAGTACTCTTTCTGCATCTTATACAGATGCAGGGGAAACATGGACAGTTAGTGTTTGGGTACCTGAAAGCTCCTACTACGACTCTTATGAAGTTGGAGAAGAATCTGTTACTATTGTAGGAGAAGCTCCAAGTACAAGAGATGGTCGTGTTGTTATTGAACCTTCAGATGCTTGTACTGATGATGATCTTGTTGCCTATGTTGATGGATATGAAAGTACAACTTTTGATTTTACTTGGATGAAAGATGGTGCAACATATTATACTAGTACAGGACGATCCAGCACTTTAGCTGATTCTTATACAGATGCTGGAGATGTTTGGACTGTTGTTGTTTGGGTGCCAGAAAGTTCTTGGTATGATAGTTTTGAATATGGAAGTGATTCTGTAGAAATCCAAGACTGTGCAGAAGGAGACGTTCCTAGCTATCCAGATGGTCAAGTTGTTATAGAGCCTAGTGATGCATGTGATGAAGATGATCTTCAAGCATATGTTGAAGGATATGAAAGCGATGTCTTTGACTTCTATTGGAGCATGGGTGGAGTTACTTATTATACTAATACTGGAACATTTAGCATTCTTGATGCATCCTATACCGATGTGGGAGATGTTTGGATTGTTAGTGCTTGGGTTCCTGAAAGTTCCTGGTATGACAGTTTTGAAGTAGACAGTGCTTCCATTACTATACAGAATTGTGCAGAAGATTCTACTAACAGAGCTCCACGAGCGGCTGATATTTATTTTACTGTAGAAGAAGGAGATTTTGTTGACGTTGATTTACGACAATATTCCAGTTTTGTTACATATATGCTATATGCAACATTTGCACAAAGCAGAGAAATGAGGGATGTTCCTGCATATGATGCAGATGGAAATAATATGCTTTTAATTACTTATGATAATGTTCTTGATGCAAATGGACAATGGCAAACTGACATTGGTGATGCTGGTGTTTATCTTATTCAAGGAACTGTGAGTGATGGCTTGGCAAGTACAGATGTAGAAATTGAAATTACTGTTGAAGGAGCGGGAGTTGTTGATACTGAAGCACCTTTGGTTACAGATATTCACTTTACTGTTGAAGAAGGAGATCTTGCGTTGGTAGAAGTTGTCTATACTGATAATTATGCCAGCTATCTTCTTGCTCAGACTATGAGTGATCTTTATGAAAGAACTACTCTTTATGTCTATGATGCAGATTCTGTAGAAAGTGATTTGACGTATACTTTTGCAGCACCTTTTGATGCAAATGGACAATGGCAAACTGCTGCAGAAGATACAGGTGTGTATATTTCCAGTTTGACCGTAGAAGATCTTGAAGAAAATAGTGGCCTTGGACTTATTACTATAACTGTTATTGAAGCTGGTATTGAAGAAGAAGAAAATACTGCCCCAGAGTTAGAGCCTCTTGCTGATATTGAAATTGATGAAGGAGAAGGTGTTTCTGTGACTGCTGTTGCAACAGATGCTGATGGAGATGCTTTGAGCTATAGCTTTAATGGTATTCCAAGTGGAAGTGTTTCTGGAAGTACTTGGGCTTGGACAACGAGCTTTGTTGATGCAGGACAATATACTATTACTGTCACTGTCAGTGATGGGCAAGCAAGTGATAGTGAAACATTTACTTTGAAAGTCAATGATATAGATCAAGAAGAAGAAGATGTTTACAGAAGCAATTATGAAGGAGATCTTCTTGAAGTCAGTGAAGTTCGTGTTTTGAATGCAGAGAGTTTGTATTCAGTATACAATGTTTCTGGCA
The DNA here is from genome assembly GCA_013331795.1 of Nanobdellota archaeon. Taxonomy (GTDB): domain Archaea; phylum Nanobdellota; class Nanobdellia; order SCGC-AAA011-G17; family GW2011-AR17; genus JAGVZZ01; species JAGVZZ01 sp10136u. Next base: position 585 of record DUFP01000025.1, on the reverse strand, counting down.
TGGACGTAGAAACTTCAGGTGCCTTTTTTGTTCAGGATGGGTTTTTGTATACTTCTGCACGAGACAATACTCTTGCTGTGTATGTAGAAATGCATAACAGGAATAGTTTTGATGCAGATGAAATTTACATGACTTTTATCCTTGATGGAAAAGAATATGATGCATCTTTCCCAGACCTTGATCGATCTGAAGAAGAAGGAAGAGTATATCGTATATCTCTTCCAAAAGGTTTAGAAACAGGAAAATATCCTTTACAGGTTTTTGTTCAAAGTGATGATATCTCTTATGAAACAGCTTTTAATCTAGACGTTGTCAGTGCAGGAGATTTTATTACTGAAGAAGAAGGATCTTTTTTAGGTGATGTTTCTGTTTCCAGCTTTTGGGATAGTGTAGAAGAATTTTTTTCTTCACTCTTTTAATTTTTTTATTTTTCATAATTATTATACATACAAGGTGAAAAGGAGAAAAATGAGTCAAGATTTAATGATAGGTGAAAAAGAATATGAGATTTTTGAAAGAGATACCATAGTTGCTACTTTACGAGCATGTGAAAATGCTGGCTACAGTCCTTTGTTTATGCCTGAG
>DUFP01000023.1 GCA_013331795.1 Nanobdellota archaeon | reverse complement strand
AAAATGGCAAAAATAATCGGAATCGATTTAGGAACAACAAATTCAGCAGTCGCAATCCTTGAAGGAGGAAAAGCAACCATTATTCCTTCTGCAGAAGGAGGACGTACCGTACCTAGTATTATTACCATCAAAGGCAATGATATTATTGTAGGGGAAGTCGCAAAGCGACAAGCAGTCGCAAATCCATTGCACACAGTGCGTTCTATTAAACGTATCATGGGAACAAATGAAAAAGTAACCATTGATGGTAAAGATCACAGTCCAGAAGAAGTTTCTGCAATGATTTTAAGAAAAATAAAAAAAGATGCAGAAGCATATTTGGGAACAAAAATTTCTAAAGCAGTCATTACCGTCCCAGCATACTTTAACGACGCGCAGCGTCAGGCAACGAAAGATGCAGGAAAGATTGCAGGTCTAGAAGTAGAAAGAATTATCAACGAGCCAACCGCAGCAGCTTTAGCATATGGGATTGACAAATCTGATGCACACACAATCTTAGTTTTCGATCTTGGGGGAGGAACATTTGATGTATCCATTCTCGAATTAGGCGATGGAGTCTTCGAAGTAAAATCCACTTCTGGAGATAACAAACTAGGAGGGGATGACTTTGATGATGTACTTATAGATTATCTTATTGATGAATTCAAAAAAACACAAGGCATAAATCTCAGAGAAGATAAAACAGCGTTGCAAAGATTAAAAGACGCAGCAGAGAAAGCAAAGATTGAACTTTCTTCTTCTATGCACGCATCTATCAATCTGCCATACATTAGTTCTAATGCTTCTGGCCCAAAACACTTAGAGATGGAACTCACACGAGCAAAGTTCAACGACTTGACAAAACATCTTGTCGAACGTACAGTTCGTCCAGTAAAGCAAGCATTAAAAGATGCAGGCCTTGAACCAAAAAATATTGATAAAGTGCTTTTAGTTGGTGGCTCCACAAGAGTTCCAGCAGTCCAAGAAAAAGTTCGTGAACTTCTTGGCAAAGATGGAGACAAATCTGTCAATCCAGATGAAGCTGTTGCATTAGGAGCAGCTATTCAAGGAGGAATTTTAGGCGGTGACGTCAAAGATGTCTTACTTTTAGATGTGACTCCATTAAGTTTAGGTATTGAAACGCTAGGAAGTGTTTTCACAAAACTTATTGAGAGAAATACAACCATTCCAACAAAAAAATCGCAAATATTTTCTACAGCAGTAGACAATCAGCCTGCAGTAACGATTAATGTACTTCAGGGAGAAAGAGCAATGGCTTCTGATAACAAATCTCTAGGTCGTTTTGACTTAGTAGGTATGCCTCCTGCACCTCGTGGAATACCTCAAATTGAAGTCACTTTTGACATTGATGCAAATGGTATTGCAAATGTTTCTGCAAAAGATCTTGGCTCTGGAAAAGAACAGAAGATCACCGTAACCGGCGGCTCTGGAATGGACAAAGCAGAGATTGAAAAGTCAATAAGAGATGCAGAAAAATTCGCAGAAGAAGATAAAAAGAAAGCAGAAGCAATTGAAGCAAGAAATCATGCAGACTCTCTTATTTACTCTTCAGAAAAAATGCTTGCTGAGTATGGTGATAAAGTAGACGCGGATACAAAAGCAAAAATACAGACAGAAATTGATGCATTAAAAGAAGCGCTTGCAAGCGGCGATACAGAAAGACTAAAAAAACAAATGGCTACTGTAGATAAAGTTGTGCAAGAGATTGGCATGAAAATGTATCAAAATACTGCACAAGCAAAAGAGCAGAAAGCAGAAGACGAAGAAATTGTCGATGCAGAGTTTGAAAAGGAAGACAAAAAGTAAATAAACTTCCTTTTGTATTATTGTATTTTACACAATGGGATACTACGCACCACAAACAACAAAAGCAGGAAGCTATGGCAGGGATACATATAGTGCATCCTCTGCTACAGGCTACACAAGCACAAGCATTGAAGCTCCTCTGCAAAAGAAAAGACCTCGATCTTCAGGTTGTTGCGGTCGTGGATGTAATCCCTGTGTAGATGATTTCAAAATGTGAGGAAGATGTCTGACTACTATAATATTTTAGGAGTGAACAAAACTGCATCGAAGGAAGAGATTAAGAAAGCCTATAAAACATTGGCAAAAAAATGGCATCCTGATCTCAATCCTGAAAATAAAGAAGCAGAACAGAAATTTAAAGAGATTAATGAAGCCTATGCTGCATTAAGTGATGACAATAAAAAAGCAAACTATGATCGTTACGGCTCTGCAGACCAGCAATATTCTCAAGGCTATGGTCAAGGCTTCGAAGGCTTTCAGGATGCAGACTTTGGAGACCTCTTTGGTTCTTTTTTCGATCTAGGCGGAAAACGTTCTGGCAAAGGGCGGGATCTCAAATATGAATGTGAAATTTCTTTTATAGAAGCATGTTTTGGTGTTTCAAAACAAATATCTGTAACAAAGCTAGATCGATGTGAATCGTGTGATGGTCTTGGAGGTACAGGACAAAAAACCTGTGCTTCATGTAAAGGCTCTGGCAGGATGCAAAAAAATTTCAGAACTCCTTTTGGTGTTTTCGCACAGCAATCAATGTGTACGGAATGTTCTGGCAGAGGAAAAACTGTAGAAAAAGTATGTAAAGAATGTAAAGGCCAGGGAAGAATAAAGAATACAAAAAATATTAAGGTAAAAATTCCTCCTGGAGTCAATGATGGAAATTCCTTGCGCGTACAGAATGAAGGAGAAGCAGGTGCTTCAGGAAATCGTTCTGGAGATTTGTTTGTAGAAATCTTTGTTACCCCTCATGATATTTTTGCACGAAAAGGCGATGATATTTATGTAGAGTTTCCTATTTCATTTTCTCAAGCTGCATTAGGAGACACAGTTGCCATCCCTACAATTCGTGGAGAAGTAAAAATGAAAGTCCCAGCAGGAACGCAATCAGGGACAATATTACGATTAAAAGAGGAAGGTGTGGAAAATGTTTCTGGCCATGGCATTGGTGATGAACTTGTTCGTGTGCAGGTAAAAACACCTACAAAAATTTCTGCAAAAGAAAAAGAACTCTTGGAAAAACTTGCTTCCGAAAATAAAGAAAAATTTTCTATAGAAAAAGGCTGGTTTGAAAAGTTCAAAGAAGATTTTATTGGAATTTAGAGATAATTTCTAAGGCCTAACTAGAAATCTTCCGGAAAAAATACACCAACTAAATGTATATAAATACCTTTTTTGTGTTTGCTTCTATGATGAATCTAAGAAGCCCTCCAGATGCAACATGGAGGCAATTACAATTTTTTGTAAGTGAAGATAGAAGATATGCAGGAAAACTCTGGAAGGAATTAGAAAGAAGACCTTTTACAATAGATTCCTTAGAAGATATTGCAGAAAGGGATATACCCATTATTTTTTGTAATATAGAAGAGTATGGAAGAGTAGAAATAGCAAAGAGGGAAAATGAAAAAACAACGATAAAAATACGTAAGAAATTGCATCCCTATGATAGAGATAAAACACTTTTTCATGAGTTAATGCATCTCTGGTACGAACCTTATTTAGCAGATGGGGATGATGTAAAATTTATTGATCGCCGTTTAAGAAATGCTGCGCGGGCAGAGTATCTTGCTCGTCAAGCACGTGCAGATTCTCAGTTGCTCCATAAGGCGATTACGGTCTTCAAATTAAAGCCTTATATATATGATAAAGTAAGTTATGATGCCTTTGCNNAAAAATGTTTCTCGCTTCCCAGCTTAATTTCGTGCAAGTGAAAGTACTGACTTCACTGCAACAACAATAGTTGCTGGCACGAATAATGTCAAGATATTATTGAAGATAGTACTGAGATAGACAACACTAGATAGTGTTTGACCACCAAAGTAACCCATCAAAACCATGACAGTTCCAGCTGTAAGGAATGCGCCAACTTCTTTATCACTGATATTGACAAGCCCAACAACAAGTCCAATTACTACAAGAAGCCATGATAACCATGTTCCAGCAGAAATGAACCCAAAAATTACGGCTAAAACAACACCAATTAAGAAAGCCCATCGTCCTAACATTGCCTTTGCTTCACCTTTTGCCATTTCTTTTTCCCTCCCTTATTTATAATAATTATTTCCTTTTAAGAAAGCCTTGACATTTAAATATCTTTTGTTAGGGATTTATTTCTGAAAAAAGCGTTTTAATTAGAAAAAAAGTAAATTTTATAGAGAGACCTAGACTCCTCTTGAATAGGCTTTAAGGTCTCTAAGGGCATACCCTTTAGAATTTGTTATAAGCTCTAAATCAAAATTTCCAGGCCATAATTTGTATGATGGAAAGTATATAGATAAATCTATCTCTGTACCTAATTTTCCTCCATCAGAAAGAACCAGATTATAAAGCATATTAGGGATGTCAAAATCATTTGTGAGAATAGCAATTGGTTCATGTTTAATCATTGCTTCATCAACAGCAAAACTTACTAATTGTGCATCAGCTTTAGAAGTCTCTTCAATGAGCCTTCTTTTTTTAAAATATCCCGAGCAAGGCTTGTGAAATTTATTTTTGAGAAGAAAGTAAGCTAAAGAAGATTTGTCATCTGTTTCTGTTTGAACACGATCAGTTAGAAGGTGTAGTATCATTTGATGGCTCTCTAATATTTTCTCCAGGCTTTTCAATAAATGAGACCTAATTTTAGTATCCCTCAAAAAAGGCACTTGTTTTTTGATTAACTTTATAAAATATTTATATTCGTTTAGAATAAATGGTGGAGAATGAATAGTCTCATTATTCTTCATACACCAAAATATCCTCTCCACATATTCTTCTTGTCTTACAAATAGGCCTTGTTCATTAAATCGTATTGCTTTAGAGTATTGGGCAATAAGCCCTTCACTTGAATAAGTTCCATTCTCAAGAGAGGATGTAGGAAGGTCTTTATAATAAATAGTCCCATCTACAAAAATAGTATGCATCTTTTTTGCCAGTTCTTCAAGCGTTATTTCTTTGTCCATAACATTTTAGTTTTACTCTGTTTTATAAGTCTTTTCTAAGGATAGATTTTACTTATGTATAGGATAGTTTATGAAGAAACATTTATATAATAGACTCTGTTCCCATCATTTGTGAAGTATAATGCTCAGACAACCTTTAGTAGTAGTAATGGGGAATGTTGACCATGGAAAAACCAAAATTTTGGATTGCATACGAAGAACTGCAGTTGTAGAATCAGAACCTGGCGCAATTACACAGATGATTTCCTCTTCTGCAATTTCTGTAAAAACTATCCAAAAGATTTGTGGAGATTTATTAAAAAACAAAAATATTTCTATCCCCGGCTTTGTCTTCATTGATACGCCTGGACATGCAGCATTCTCCAATATGCGAAAGCGTGGTGGAAACCTTGCAGACATTGCAGTCTTGGTCATTGATATCAATGAAGGTATCAAGCCCCAAACCGAAGAATGTATTTCTATTCTTAAAAAATACAAAACTCCTTTTGTCATTGCATTAAATAAAGTAGATCTTGTATCTTCTTTTAGGTCGGCAAAATCTTCCTTTGTCTTGCAGGCAATCGCAGAGCAATCTCCACAAGTGCAAACAGCAATAGAAACAAAATTGTATGAGATTGTAGGAAAATGCTATGAGCTTGGTTTTCAAGCAGATCGTTTTGACCGCATTGATGATTATACAAAAACAGTGGCAATGATTCCATGCTCTGCAAAAACAGGCATGGGCATTCCAGAAGTACTCATGGTCTTAATAGGCCTTGCACAAAAGTATCTTGAAGAAAATCTGAAAAGCAATCAAGATGCACCTGCAAAAGCAACTGTTCTTGAAGTGAAAGAAGAACAAGGTCTTGGCGTAACTTTAGATGCAATTGTGTATGAAGGAAAAATAAAAGTGAATGATCCCATTATCATTGGTGGTCTCAATGAGCCTATTGTCACAAAAGTCCGAGCTCTTTTTTTACCAGATGAAAAAGGAAAATTCATATCTGTAAAAGAAGTACATGCAGCAGCAGGGGTTAAAATTTCTGCAGTAGATATTAAAGAAGTTGTTTCTGGTATGCCTCTCTTTGTGATAGACAAAAATGAATCTGAGTTACGTGAAAAAATCCAAGAAGAAGTGGATGAAGTAGTTATAGAAACAGAAAATCAAGGGATTATCGTGAAAGCAGATACCCTTGGCTCTTTAGAAGCACTCATTTCTATGTTGAAAGAAAAACATATTGCAATAAAAAAAGCAACAGTAGGCAATGTCACAAAAAAAGATATTGCAGCAGCAGCATCTTCTGAAGATCCCTATGAACGCGTCATTCTGTGTTTCAATGTCAAAGGCGAAGGAGAAGCAGTAAAAATAATTTCACATAATGTTATTTACCAGTTAATAGATGATTTTGAAGCATGGATTGCAGCAGAAAAGAAAAAAGAAGAGCAAAAAGAATTACTTGGTCTCATTCGCCCTGCAAAAATCAAATATCTTCGTGGCTGTACCTTTCGCCAGAATAATCCTTGTGTTATTGGTGTAGAAATATTGCAAGGAACGTTGCGTCCTGATACCGACCTCATAAAAGAAAATGGGGATCTTCTAGGGCATATTAAAACTGTGGAGTATGAAAGAGAATCTATTGCAGTAGCAGAAAAAGGAAAACAAGTGGCAATTTCTCTCCCTGGAGTTACTGCTGGTCGGCAAATTCATGAAGAAGAGATCTATTATGTTGATATGAATGAAGAAAACTTTCGTCGTTTGAAAGAATTTAAAAAATTACTTTTACCAGAAGAGATACATGTTCTCAAAGAGCTTGCAGAAATAAAAAGAAAAGCAAATAATTTTTGGGGTGTCTAAGATGAGTTTAGAAGACAGATTTTTTCCAGAGGATGGAACTTTACTCACACGTTATGATAATTTCATGATTCGCAATGCTGGATTTCTAGGAGAAATGTATCAACACTGTACTGGGAAGAGCTATGTAGAATTGGTAAAGTCTGCGTATCTTCTTTCATCATATGGATTTATTGTAGCAAGTCCAATAATGATTCCGAATTTAGTTTTTAGTCTTCTAACATATTATGGAAGTAAAGACCCAGAGATCTTAAGTCCATTAGAAGAAGAAATAAAACAAGAAGCAAGAGGGTATCCTAAAAAAGGAATGAAGATTGCACGTATAATTCTTCCAATAGTAGCAATAACCCTGGGGAGGGTAGCATATAAAACATTTAATGATGATGAAGCTTCCATTCTAAGTAAAACAATAGCCTCTTCTATGTTATTAACTTCAATAGCAATAATTCCATGGTCTTTTGCAGAATATCTTTCTCGTGCTGACATGCCAGATCCTCCCAAAAAAACTATCTTTGAAAGAGCAAAAGACAAAATGCAAATCTCTCTGCAAAATCCAATACTCAGTAAGGCAATGCAGCTACAAAATAGCCCTCAACAAAGCTTATAAAGAGAAGCTAAATTCTCTTAAGAGAAATATATCTATTAAGAAGGAGAATAAAAATGATAGCAGAAACAAATTATGATGTACGAATAAGACTAGGAACAGCTTTAACAAGAGATACAAGTTTGCTGGAACAAAAAGCCCCTGTTGACTTTGCAGAATTAACTCTTTTAGATTTGATAGATTCAACATTGCAACAAGAATATGAAGGCTCACAAGAAGAGCTTGCAAAAAATGTCACCAATATTCTAAAAGCAAAAAGGTTTGGAGTTTTAGTAGATTATGCACTAGAAGTAAATGGAAAACCTGCACGCCAAACAGATAAAGCAGTAAACTATTTGGACAGCATGATGACCGTTAGTGGAGAATCTCCATATAAAACATTTACAATAAGAGTAACAAAGAGAGATGGTGGGGGCGTCTATTAATTTTTTATTTTCTTTTTTAGAAAATGATTCCATCCTTTCCATTAGAAGATATAGTCCAAAAAGAGCATATAGTTCTTATTCTAAAAGATAAAATATATATAGGCACAGAAGCATTTCCAAGGGATAGAACAGGAAGTATTTGTATTGATTCTATTCCTTTTGCTTTAGAGGAGACAAGTAGCTATACAAAAATTATAGAAATCTATCTTCAGCAATATCAAAAGGAAATAGAAGATAATTTTTTACAGTCATTAGGTGAGGCAATGCCTGAAAATACTTATGCAGACTATATCCTAGGAAATAGGTCTCTTGTAGCAATTTTAAATCTGTTTAGAAGATTAAAAGCGGACATAGGATATAAAGAATATTTGGATATGAGCACCTACACTCCATCTAAAGTACCAGACAAAAAACGTTTAGAAGAAGAGTTTGGAAAAGAATATGATCCTGTTGAAGAAAAAAAAAGAAAAGATTTTATGAAAGGACTAAAAACAGTTATCAAAGCAAATTCAACACAGACTAATTACACTCTTTTTGTGGATGGCATTGCTTTTAGAATTCAAAAAGAAATAAAAAGTAAAGGAGGGATACAAATCTTTGGGGAGGAATATGATATTTATCCTTCAGGAATTACCCCAGAAAAAAGTGTTGCAATGAGAAAAAGGTATATAAATAATTTTTTCAAACGGTATGCTTCAAGTATTTCTTTAGGAGATGAGATGAAGATTGCAAGAAAACAAAGGCATTATCTTCAAAGAAGATTTGAAGAAGAAGATTTTCATTCGTATGGGCTCTTATTTGAAGAAGCAATTGGAGGGCAATACAACATAAAAATGTGTATTCCAAAGTATTATATCCAGGTTCCAGGAGTAAGATGTTATATTCAATTTCAACAAGCGGAATTAGAAACAAAACTCCTTGCAACAACAAATATGCAGTTTCTTTTTTATCCTATATACTATTCGCTTCCTGAACAGCACCCTCTTATCTATCCAGAACGTCATCCTAATTACGGTCAAGTCTGTCTAAGAGGCTACAAAGAGCAATATGAAAATGCAAAAACTGCAGATCAGATGGAAAATCTAGCATCTTTGTTTACTCTCAATAGACATACTTTATTTTATGGCACAAATATGACCAATATTTTTGATGACATACATGGGCCTCTCGCTTTAATTACCATGACAAACATGGGAAATCCACATAGGCTTGATAATCCTCGATTTCATAAACAATGGGTTTCTTTTATACCAAAGAAAACGGACTTTATTATAGGAGAAAAAATATGATAGATGTAGACAGAAAATTATTCCCAGTAGAAATTCTTTTTCCAACGATGAAAATAAGTCGTAGAGCATATAATGCAGCACAAGCATATATTGATGAAACAGTTTTGCAAAAAGGTGTTGTAGAAAGTTATATGTATGGATTTAGAGCCAAAGATGATCCAGAGCATATCATTAGAGACCTCTATTTTCCTATTCAACACTGTGCAGCAGAAGGAGTGGAAGTGCATGATCCTCTTTTTCCGGTAATTATTGAAGCAAAGAGAGCAGAAAATTTAATCCTAAATAGCTGGATACACCACCATTGTTATGGTGCACTTCGTCCATCAGGCCCAAGATTTCCAGTAGTGAATGATAAAGATAGTTGTGGGGCCTTCTTAAATAAAATTGGAGAGGAAAACTACAAAATCTATGCTCAAGAAGAAAGGAGGAGTATAGATGATTTCTTCATTGAAGAAAAAGAAGGTGAGTTTTTCTTGCATTCAAGAAAGAGCCATATAAACTTTGTTATAAAGTTGAAAGATAAAGAAAGAAAAGATCTCAAAGAGATTATAGATTCTATTGGTACAATGCTCCCAACATATTATTCTTATATTGGATGTATTATTATGAATCCTTCAGTATCACCAAATATTCTGGTAAGTGCAGTTGAAGGTGCAAATAAAATTTTAGAATTTATTGATAGAAAGATTGCAAAAGCTCCAGAGCATTATTTAGGGCAAGAATTCCAGCAAGATATTTGTAAAGATCCTTATGCTGGGTTCTTCTGGAAAAAATGGTCATATTTGAATACTTCAGATGATAGAATTCGAGAAAGGCAAGTATCCTTAGAAATTATAGATACAAATGAAGAAGAAAAAGAAAGAGACATAATAAAAAAAGAAGTAGCAGAAAGAGCTCTCAAAATGAAAGTGGCAAACTCTCTTCGCTATGAAGAACTTTTTAGAAGAGGAAACAACAATGACTGAAGGAAGATACTCTCGCCAAGAAATGATTCTAGGTTGGGATCAGAAAAAATGGGGAAGCATGAGTGCTGTAGTTATTGGTGATGATCTTTTAGGCCAGCAAGTGCTGGAAAATCTTGTAGCAACAGGTTTGGGAGATATCTTATTTATTGGTGAAAAAAAGAATAGTGCGGAGAAAAAAGGCTATTATCCAAATACCTCTAGAGATTCAATGTCTGATTCTGCAGTAGACTTCTTAAAAAAAGTGAATCCTGAAATAAAAATAGATTTTTTAGATTGGCCTCTAAGAAGAAAAAGTTTAGAAATATTTCTAGAAAAAGCAGATCTTCTTTTTGAAACAACAAATGATCCTCAAACGAAGGGAATGCTTTGTGCATATGCAAAAGAAAAAAGGAAAATTCTTATTTATGGCTCTGCAGAAAAATATCGTGGGGCACTTGCTTCTGGAAAAAATCAAGAATATATTTCTGAGATGCAAGAACTCCAGGGATCACAGGGTATTATTCCAAGTATGATTATTGGAGGAATGATGGTGGAAGAAGCAAGAAAATCATGTATGCCCTATGCTGCAGAGGAAAGCAAAACTTTGAAAACACTGTTTTGGTATAATCTTTTCTCTAAGGAGAGATTTGAAAAGCAAAATGATTTTCATGCAACAGTACAGCTATCTGGAAAATCTATAGTCAGTGTAGGCGCAGGAGCATTAGCGACACCTTGCCTCACTGCTTTGCTCCTTGAAGGAGCTGATGACATACACATTATTGACTATGATATCCCTAGTACTTCTAACCTTTCACGACAAATCTTTTATTATGATGCTCAAGGAAGACCAAAAGCTCTGGTATTATCTGAAAAATTAGGAGTAATAAGACCTAAGGCAAAAATAAGAGCTTTGAATGCAAAACTTGTAGAAGAAAAAGAAGAAGGATATGAATGTATAACTCCAGAACAAATTAAAGGTCTCTCTCCAGAACTTATAGTAAGCTGTTTAGATAATTTTGAAGCAAGATTGATACTCAATAAGATGGGAATGCCCTTGGTGCATGGAGGAACAAGTTTTCGAAGTGCAAAATCTTCCCTATCCATTCCTGGAAAAACACTTTGTCCAGATTGCCTCTTTGGTTTTTCTCTTTTTGCAGCAGAGGAAAAAAAGAGAGATAGCTGTGATGCAGTTCCAGAGCCAAGTATTATAAGTACAAGTAAAATTTGTGCAGCTCTTATGGCCGGAGAAGCAGTGCTCTATCTTAGTGGAGCAGGAGAGCATATCAATGGGTATATTGCCTATGATGTATTTGAAGCAAGCAGAGCACAAGTGATTAAGAAAACAAATATATGTAATCATACGGAAAAAGAAAAATGAAAACTTTAGAAGATATTTTAGCAAATCCTCGACTAAGTCCTGGAGACGTTCTCATACTCAAAGCGCATACACAAAGAATTATACCAGAGATCTTAGATAAGTATATAGAAATAATTCCAAAACAAGAAGATATTCATCCCTATGTAGAACAAGTATTTTTAGTGAATAGTTATCTTGGGGAGTTAGAAAGAAGAAATGATACAGAAAATATGAAAGAGATACAAAACCTTCTACAAGAAGGAGAAAATCTCTCCACTATCATCACACAAACTGCTTTAATTTTAAGTGATGCATTACCAAAAAAAGAATATAAAAGACAAAAGAAGAAAGCATTTAGCACGCTAACAAAAGAAATAAGAAAAAGACAAAAAGCTGTAATCCAATCAAGGATGTTGCCGTATCGTGCTTTTTCCAGTGAACAATATTATGGGAGATTAGCAATATTCGGTACATTCATTGCAACAGCAGGATTTGCACATGCGTATTTCAAAAATATAAATGATGCACCCTTGATAGAATCTGCAAAGCTACACCAAAACAAGGAAAATTTTTCCTCTGTACGGGAAGAGCTCAAAAATCCTGAAAAAGAAAAACAATTTTATGCCTGGCGAATAGCAGATAGAAATTTTGAGAATAGAGATCTAAGTGCGCAGGTAGAGCTTGCAGAGATCTGTTCAAGAGAAATATATTCTCAACTACAAACAGATGAAGTAAAATTGTTTAATATGGCTTCAATAAAAACATTGCCTCAGGAAAAAATGAATCCTAATGTTATTGCCCAAAAAATACATTCGCTTGAAGAATTTATCAAGTTCTATAAAGGAGATTTCATTGCTGTAAAAGCAAAATTTAAACTTGCAGATCTTCTTCAAGAAGTAAAAGAAGTTGTTGACAGTGATGATGCAAGTATAATTCTTGAACAAGAAGCAGTAGAAGAAGGAAGAAAAATTCCTTATTATATTACTAGAATAACCTTATCAAGAGTATATGATAATATATACAAAGCTGTTTTCCAAGAAACAGGAGATGCTTTTCTTGCAAACAGAGAAACAGAAGCCTGGTTAACAGATGTGAGTACTCATACTGACACAACTGCTGTAGATGCTGCATCTCTTTTAGGGGATCTAAATGGAGCATATTCTGCTCTTGGAAAGGATTATTATGAGAAAGTTGCAAGGGATACAACGATTCCTGAGCAGTATGCAGATGCAAATTTCGCTATTTTACTTGGAGAGAAGAAAACAGAATTCAGAAGAGGGAAGAGAATCCCAGTGGATTTTGAAGAAACAATTGAGAGATATAAAGCAGTTGCTGGATATACAGAAAATGAAAAACAAAGAAATGCAATGCTCCTTTCTACTGCAGCAATGTATAGTACTATGAAACAATATGCAAAAGCAAATACCTATTGTGATTTCATTGTGGAAACTTCAAAAGAAGATCATACTGGAGTGCATAAAGCCCAAGAACTAAAAACAAATCCTCATTGGTTTCTCTTTTGGGATATGGTACATAACAAATAATAACAAAGTAAACCCTCTTTTTTCCAGAGGAGAGATGCTCTCTAAAAGTGGCAGCTCAAAAGAGCAGGAAAAGACTATCAAAAACTTTATAAAGCTGCTAAAAACTCTAAAACATGAAAAATGGCTGAACTACGATTTGTCATAAATGACACAAAAACAGGAAAAAGCTACCAGAAAGCTCTAGAAGACGAAAGTCTTGTAGGGAAAAGAATCGGAGAGACTATTGTGGGAGATTTCTTAGGTCTTGAAGGCTATGAATTACAAATTCGTGGTGGTAGTGATTTTGCTGGTTTTCCTATGCGCAATGACATTGAAGGTCCTATCAGGAAAAAGGCATTGCTTGGCTCTGGAGTAGGGGTAAAAATTGACAGAAAAGGTATGAAAAAAAGAAAAACTGTGTGTGGAAATCAAGTAACAATAAAAACAGCGCAACTCAATCTCTCTGTCAAAAAATACGGACCAAAACCTTTGGATGACATCTTTGGAAAAGATGCAAAGGCAGAATAGGCATTTCATCATAATTCCTAGAGGAATACGCCATGAAATATAAAACCAAAAGTGTTCTCATAGCTCGGAAAAAGGAATCCGGTGATGACTTTAGTCGTAGACCTTGTTTTATTAGTTTGTTTGACGAAAATAACCCTCATTTAAACACTCAGGGGCCAAAAGAAGTAGTCGAGTTTGAGAAGATACATAAAGTTGTCATTAAAGGCTTAAATATAGACTATCTTCTTCCAGGGAATGACATTGTGATAAATAATCTCACAGAGATTGAGATTGAAGTAAACAATGATCATGTCTATGTAACAGGCAAACAAGAATAAAACAAAAACGACTGATTTTTCTAGAGCTTTTGCACTAAAATAAAGCTAATTCTCCTGTGTCTTTTTGTTTGTATGCATGCGCTTTTCCTTTAACAAAAATAAACTCCCCAGTACATTCTAGAAGATCTTTTACTTCAGGAGAACTCATACCAAAAGCAAGAACTTCTGGATCTGCAAACATGTTTCGAAGCAAACCATCAAGACCTTCTTGTCCATAGCTCTCACCATTGTAATAATTAATAAGAATACCATCATGGGGGTTACTTGAATTTTAACATATTTCTCAGGGCAAAGAACATATACTTTTCCAGAACCTTTAATTCCTCTTTCAAAAATCTTATACACTAGATCTAAAGAGCTCATAACAAAATCCTAAAAAATATGCCTATTTAGGTCTTTCTCTTCACAGAAGGCTTTATAAACGATCAAAATTTTGTCCTTAACATGGCGCTAAAGGCAAAAGCAAAAACTCCTGAGGGAAAACAAGAAAAGAAAGAAATAAAAGAGCAGGAGCACCGACAGCCAGAGATAAGCATTGGTTTGGTAGGCCATGTTGACCATGGAAAGACAACCATAACAGAAAGATTCTCTGGAAAATGGACAGATACGCATTCTGAAGAAGTTAAGAGAGGAATTACGATTCGTCTAGGCTATGCAAATGCATCCTTCTACAAATGTGAAAAATGTAAAGCTTCGCAGGCATATGGGACAACAGAAAAATGTGCAAACTGTGAAGGCAAAGCAAAGCTTCTTCGTGCAGTCTCTTTTGTAGATGCACCTGGGCACGAAACACTGATGGCAACAATGCTTTCAGGCTCTGCAATCATGGATGCAGCTTTGTTATTAGTTGCAGCAGATGAGCTCTGTCCACAGCCACAAACAAAAGAACATCTTATGGCCTTACAAATCTCAGGTATAAAAAATATTATCATTGTACAAAATAAAATTGATCTTGTTGCAGAAGAGGATGCACTAGAAAATTACAAGCAGATTAAAGCTTTTGTGAAAGGCTCTATAGCAGAAAATGCTCCTATTATCCCTATATCCGCAAAAAATAATGTAAACATTGATCTTCTTATTCAAACAATAGAAGAACAATTTCTCACACCAAAAAGAGATCTCAAAAAATCTCCAATCATGTTTATTGCTCGAAGTTTTGATATTAATAAACCTGGAGTGCACTATACAAAGATTGTTGGTGGAGTCCTTGGTGGTGCATTAAAGCAGGGTATTTTCAAAGAAGGAGATGCAATTGAAATTCGCCCAGGAAGAAAGGTAGAAAGAGAAGGAAAAGTTTCTTGGCTTTCCCTAAATACTTCTATTGTAAAAATAAGAACAGGAAATGATGATCTTAAAGAAGCGCATCCTGGTGCATCTATTGCATTGCTTACTGCACTTGATCCAGCATTGGTAAAATCAGATTCCTTGACAGGAAATGTTGTTGGTCATCCAGGGCATCTTCCAGAAGTATATCTAGAATTACAACTAGTCCCACATTTGCTTGATCGTGTTGTGGGTTCAGAGAAAGAATTACAAGTTGAGCCAATTAAGAAAGGAGAAAATCTTATGCTCAATGTGAACTCTTCAACAACAGTAGGTCTAGTAACAGATTTGTCTAAAAATTATTTTACAGTAAAATTAAAACTTCCAGTATGTGCAGAAAAAACAGATAAAATTACAGTTTCTCGTCTTGTAGGTCATAGATTCCGATTAATCGGATATTGTACCATAAAATGAAAATTACTTTAGGAGGTCGTGCTGGTTCTGGAAAATCTACCATTGCAAAATTCCTAGCAGAGAAATATCATCTAAAGCATTATTCTACTGGTGATATGATGAGAGAAATAGCTATGGGGATGGGCTATACAATAGAAGCTTTTTCTTCTGTGACACCAGAAGAGATTGATAGAAAAGTAGATGAAAGAACTGAAAAGATTGGAAAAACAGAGGATAATTTTATTTTTGATAGTAGATTAGCATTCCATTTTATCCCTGATGCAATAAAAGTATTTTTAGATGTTTCTTATGAGGAAGGTGCACGAAGAATTTTTCTCAAACCAAGAAAATCTGAAGGAAAAGCAGAAACGGAAGAAGAGCTTGCACAAAGAAATAAAGAACGTTGGGAAACAGATAGAAAAAGATACATACAAAGATATAATTTAGATTTAGAGAAGAGAGAAAATTATGATGCCTACATCGATACAACAAAGCAAACAATGGAAGAAGTCATCCGAGAAGTGGAAAGAATTATATCATCACTACGAAAAGCATAAGAAAGCAATCAAAGAGCGTTTACAAGAGTTCAAGCAAGTTCGTGATGAAAAAAAAACATTCCGTGAGATATGTTTCTGTATCTTAGCAGCAAATACTTCCTCAAAAATGGCATCAAGAGTAATGAATGGAGTTGGTGAAGTAATCTTTACAGGCTCAGAGCAGGAGATAAGAGAGAGATTACATGCATTGAGCTGCCGTTTTTATAACAAAAGAGCAGAATATATTTTTCTTGCACGCAATGTCCCTATAAAATTTGAAAGAGACTATCTCGCAGAAAATATAAAGGGCTTTGGGTACAAAGAGAGTTCTCATTTCCTGAGAAATATGGGCCATAGCGACTATGCAATCTTAGACAAACATGTATTGAGGGCAATGCAAGAATTTGGCATTATAAAAAAAATACCAACCATGAATAAAAAGAACTATCTTATTTTAGAAAAGAAACTAAAACTTTTTTCAAAATATCTTAACATAAGTATGGATGAGTTAGATTTTGTGTTATGGTCAAGAAAATCTGGAGAAATATTAAAATGAGATCTATCCTTTATCTTAACCTCCTAGTCTCTTGTATGCCAAAACCAGAAATCAAGCAAGAGACTTCCATTTCTTTTTCTTTAGAGGAAGTCCAAAAAATAGTAGAGCTGCAATCTTGGTGCAAAGACCTTAATCATACATTTAGAACAAGAAATTTTATTTTCTCAGAAGAGCCCATTCTAGAAAGAGAAGATTTTTTTAAAGAAATAAAAGAGTATTTTCCTTTGAATTCCTATCCTGAAAGTCTAGAGAAGTGTATACAGGAATTGCAAGGCTATTAATCAAAAAGTACGCCACGGTTTAAAATTTTAGAAGGATCATATTTCTCTTTTAGATTCTTATATTTTATTTTTTTATCTAGGCTGACAAATCTTTTTCTTTTCATTCCAGTGCCATATTGCCCAACAATTTCTCCTCCAAGACTTTGAATAAAAGGATACATTTCTGAATGAAGCTTGGATCCTTCTCGAAGACAAGGATGGAGTATACGCAATTTCATATGTCCAAAACAAGGGACACCATTTTTCTGTGCCCAATGAAGAAATTTGGGTATTTGCTCCAGAGGGATTTTAGGATCTTCTTTCTGAGTATATTTTTTATTGACAAGCATATGCTGGAGTTTTTCTTTCATTTCATCAATTTTTTCTATCTCTTCAGAGTTTTTGATAAGTCCTGAATCATTTTTATATTCAACAAGCAAATGAAAGGCTTGCCCTAATTGTAAAAAATTGGAACAATAGTCATCAAAATATTCTATAGAAAGAACCTGTGGGTTTTTATCAAGAATAAGAACCTTATCCATCATTGCACTAAGAGTGTTAAATTTGAAAATGGAGACTGTTTTTTCTTGAGGCTCTTGTAGGAGTTTAAGTTTCGCACTGTAAATAATCCCTGTATTCCCTTCCATCCCAATAAAATCTTTTATTTGCGCACCAGAAACAAGTATTCTATCTCCTTTTCCTGTAATAACTTCTAGCTCTTCTACCCACTGTGCAATTGGGCCATAATACACATCAAGCCCATAACAATTCATTGCCAGCATTCCTCCTATTGTACAAACAGGGTGTTCCAAAGGCTTAATAGGAAAAATTAATTTTTTCTTTTCTAAGCTTCGCAAAAGATCACTAAGCAGGATACCACTTTCCACAACAACAAAATCTGAGCCCCATTCGAGAACCTTATGCAAGCGTGACATATCAACAACAACAGAACGTGTTGCTACACATGCTCCAAAAGTATTGCTTGCTGCTCCTCGTACACTAAAATGTGTACCATCACTGCTTCCAAATTTCAACATATGTATAATCTGTTCTTTGCTCGTTGGCCATACAACTGCTTGGCACTCACCTTCAAATTCTGAAGCATCTCTAGAATAAACCATTTTATCTACATCAGAATGGGAATATTCCTTTGGGCTAAAAATTTCTTGTAATTTCATACGCGATTTTGATAGAAAGATGCTTTATAAAAACTATGTTTCGAGAATGTATATGTTCTTTTTCCTTTAAAAATATGCTTTGATTATAAAAAACATAAATCTTTAAATAGACTCTTTTAATTTTCTTTTCATTTGGGGAGGTATCAAGATGGATAAGGATACTTTTTTAACAGAACATAAAGAAAATGTAAGGAGGAATAGAATGGCCCAATCAGGATTTTGGAAATGGAGTACTTTGCTACTTCTTGTACTTATGATTATAGGGGTTTACACGTATGGCTTACCTGGAAAAATGACTGAGCAATCTCAGGAACAGGCTTCAGAAAGAGCAGTAGCTTTTTTGAATGAAAATCTTCTCGCAGGTTTTGCAACAGCAAGTTTAGAATCAGCAACAGAAGAAAATGATCTCTATAAATTAGAGCTTGTAATTTCTTCAGAAACATCAGAAGAAAAAGAAAATGCAACATTGTATGTAACAAAAGATGGGGAACTACTTTTTCCAAGTGCAATTGATATAAGTGATTTTCAATCTGAAGAAACAATAACAGAAGAAGCAGATATTCCCTCAAGAGAAGCAAGTGGGGATCTCATCGTGGGAAATCCAAATGCAACCTTAAGCATTGTAGAATATTCTGATTTTGAATGTCCTTATTGTGGGCAAGTCTATTGGACAATGAAATTAATTCTTGATGCATATCCAGAAGATGTAAAATTAGTCTACAAAACGTTTCCCATTCCGAGTCATGAGAATGGACAGAAGGCAGCAGAAGCAGCAAAATGTGCAAATCTTCAAGGAAAATTTAATGAATATCATGATACACTCTTTGAAAATCAAGATTCTCTAAAAGAAAAGAACCTCAAACAGTATGCTGAAGATCTTGGCTTAGACACAGAAGCATTTGATGAGTGCCTTGATTCAGATGCAATGGCAGAAGAAGTTGCAGCTGATCAGCAAGAAGGAATTGCTTTAGGAGTCTCCAGTACACCAACCTTTTTTATTGGTGAACAAAGAATATCTGGAAATGAAAAATTTTCCACATTCCAAAAAGTGATTGAAGAGGAGCTTGCAAAAATTTCTTCTTAATTTTTTTCTTTTTTTTAAGAGCTCATATTTCCAATAAACACATGCCTTACACCAGAAATTCTTCGTAATCGTTTAATCAAATCCTGCAGATGCTCAAGACCTGCTGTTTCCATTTCAAAGCTGCATTCAACAAATTGGTCACCCATAGCTTTTGCATGTGCATGCTTAATGGAAGTACTTTGTGCAATGAGTGTATTGAGAATCTCTGCAAAGAGTCCTGTGCGATTTTCTGCATCAACTTTGATTTCAACAGTTCTTCCAATGCTATCTACCCATCGGACAGTAACTTTTTTTCTATCAGCGACTCTTCTTTTTACAGCACTACAGTCATTTCTATGGATATTCACTTTCCCAATGCTTCGTGAGAATCCAATAATCTTATCCCCTGGAGTAGGCCTACAACATTTAGAAAGTAAAATTTCTGGCTTTGACATACTATCTACATCAATAATCCATGCTTCTAATTCTTTTTTTATTTCTTCTTCTTTTTTGAAGCTTTGTACAGGAACTTTTTGTGTGAGGGTAATATATCTTTTAATTTTAGATGCAGCTTTAGAAGTCTTGACAATTTTTAGCCAATCTCGCGAGGGATGTTGATTTTTTGCAGTGATAATCTCAACTCTGTCTCCATTTCGTAAAGTTGCTCGTAGAGGAACAAAAAGCCCATTTACTTTTGCAGCGATGCATTTATCTCCAAGATCAGAGTGTACTCCATATGCAAAATCTAAAATCCCTGCACCTTTAGGAAGTTCAATAACTTTTCCTTTAGGCGTAAAAGTAAATATTTCATCTTCAAAAAAATCAATGTGCAGCATTTTTAAGAATTCTTTTGCATCTTCAGAATCTTTCTGTAGTTCATTAACTTCTATCATCCATTTCAATTTCTGATCAAATTCATTATCAGAGCCATGGCCTTTGTATTTCCAGTGTGCAGCAATACCTTGCTCTGCAATTTCGTGCATTTCTTCTGTTCTGATTTGAATCTCTACAGGTTTATTCATAGGTCCAATGACCACAGTATGTAAAGATTGATACATATTTGATTTTGGTGTTGCAATATAATCATCAAATTCTTTAGGGATTGGTGTCCAAATATTGTGAATAATTCCTAGAAGCTCATAACAGTGTCGTACAGTATCTGTAATAATTCGTAATGCACTCAGATCATAAATTTCTTCAAAACTTTTATTTTTTTTATACATTTTTCTATAAATACTGTAAATATGTTTTGGTCTTCCAGAAATATCACAGCTAATTTTTGTCCCTTGTAACTCCTCTTGGAGGAGACGTTTAATCTTTGCAATTTCTTTTTCTCGTTCTTTGTGGGATTGCTGTATTTTTTTATTTATATCAACATAAATATCTGGGTGTAGCTGTTCAAATGCAAGGTCTTCCATTTCCCATTTGATACTTGCGATACCCAGTTTGTGTGCAATAGGTGCATAGACTTCTAAAGCATCACTGGCAATTCTCTGCCTTTTTTCCTCTCGAAAAACACTAATAGTCCGCATATTATGCAATCTGTCTGCAAGTTTGATTAAAATAATACGAATATCTTTTACAGAAGCAAGAATAACTTTTCGAATAGTTTCTGCATGATAATCCTCTCTGGAAAGGTTCTTTAAAGTTTTAATTTTTGTCATCCCTTCAACAATCTGTGCTATTTCTTTTCCAAATTCATTTGTAATGTCTTTTTGAGTGAATTCTGTATCTTCTACAACATCATGAAGCAGTGCTGCAGCAATAGTAACATCATCAAGTTTCAAATCCGCAAGAATACATGCAACATGCAGTGGATGTTCAATATAGGCCTCTCCAGTTGCTCTCCTCTGTCCTTCATGTGCTTTTTCTGCAAAGGCATAGGCTCTCTTGATTAAAGGAAAATCAGGCTTTTTTTCATATGCCTTCAATTTTTTAATGAGATCAGAGAACTGCATAGCCAAAAAAAGAGCCAAAAAACCTTTAAAAATCTGTGGGTGAGAGAATATTTAACCCTAGTCGATAGTTTTTTATAGAAATATCCCCTAACCAGAAAGATGAGAGAAATAGCTGACACAAACATTCTAAAAACATTTTGCGAGCATTTTTGTTCAATTGTAGATAAATACTGTAAATATATCATTGTTTCCGGGTATGTAGCAATAGCTTCTGGTCGTTCAAGGGGAACAGAGGATATAGATATGATTATAGAACATATTCCTTTGGAGACTTTTAGGAAGCTACATGAAGAGCTTCTAAAAGAGAATTTTATTTGTGTACAAGATCTAGAAGCAGAAGAGCTCTATAAGGATTATTTAGAAGAAAAAACAAGTATTCGTTACCATAAAAAAGAACAATATTTGCCTGAGATGGAAATAAAATTTGCAAAAAATCCACTAGATAATTATCAAATAAAAACAAGGCAGAAGATTCCTTTCACTCAAGTAGATGTATGGTTTAGCTCCATTGAAATGAATATTGCATTTAAAGAAGAATATTTAAAAAGTGAAAAGGACTTAGAAGATGCAAAGCATTTGCGATTGATATATAAAGATCAAATAGATGAAGAAAAGATAAGTGGTATAAAGCTTTTGATAAGAAAATGGAAACTAAATTAGATCCTTCACGTTTGGAACAAATAGAAAGATGGGCAAAATATATAAAAGATAATCCAGAGACTTGGAGAGAGCAACATACAAGGTTTCTTAATGATCAGTTTGAAATGGCGAATGCTGCTTTAAAAAGAATTGAAGCTATGCCTGGTGGAAAAGAAAAAATAGCTAAACTAAAAACAATAAAAAGCTCTAGGCGATAGTTTTTTAAATCTCTTCTCTTCCCATTTTCCCATGAAAATTACGATCATTGGTTGTGGAACAACAGGAAATGCAATCATTCCCCTCCTCAATGGGAAAATCACCCTTATAGATAGAGATATCGTAGAAGAAAAAAATCTCTCAAGACAAAAACTTTTTACAAAAAAAGATATAGGAAAGCCCAAAGCAGAGGTTCTTGGAAAAAGATTCAAATATGCCTATAAAGATATAGATCTTGATTATGAAAATATTTCTTTTTTGAAAAAAGCAGATCTTGTTATTGATTGTACAGATAATTTAGAAACAAGATTTCTCATGAATGAGTTTTGTACCAAAAATAAAATTCCCTGGATTTACACGGGAATAGTAGCTTCTCGTGCTCGAATGATGTCCTTCACAGGCAATTTTTGTTTTCGTTGCATTTTTTCTGAAGTAAAAGGCTTAGAAACATGCACGACAGCTGGTGTGGATCTTTCTCAGGCGCAACTATTAGCAAAAATAGTGCAAAAAGAAGTGGAAAGAATCTTTTCAGGAAAGAAATCCTCTGGTCTCTGGGCAAATGGAGAATGGATAAAGGTGCAAAGGAATCCTTCTTGTCCCGTGTGCAAAGGAAATTATTTCTATCTTCAAGGAAAAAAAGAAAGGCCTATAAAATTTTGTGGTTCTTCTCGCTACCAATTTAAAGGAGATTTTGATTTCAATTTAATAAAAAAAAGATTGCATGGGAAAGGAAACAGTTTTGTCTACAAAGATTTTTATATTTTTAAAGAAAGAGTTTTAGTAAAAGCCAATTCAGAGAAAGAAGCAAAGAAAAAATTTACAGAGATTATTGGAGCTTGAGTTCTTTTTTAATTTTTCTCACAGTTTCTCGCATAGATTTCAACTGAGCAAGCATTGGATTACTATGGTCTTGGAGTTCTTGAATATAATTATAAAGGTCAAGCATACCATAACTATTTCCTGTTCCCGCTACTTGATCAATTTTTTGTGCATGCTCCATAACCCAAGAAAGATAATTTAATCCTTGGCTTGTTTTTGCAGTAATAATTTCTGCGCGAAGAGCTTTCATATCAACTCCATGGTGTTTTTTGAAATCATCTAGAAGATCCTTATTAATTGCTGGAATAAATACTCTGAGCAAAGATACCAGCCGGTCTTTTAATTCCTTAGTTCTTTCCAATCCTTCTACACCTGATCGTAATCTTTCAAGCTCTCGCATTTGGGTCATAAATTCCCCATAGAGAGAAACTGAAATTTTATGTTCCATATCCTTTGTTTCAAGATAGGATTGTATCTCTCGAAGTCTATTTGCAACAGTAACATAATTGGTTAATTCACTAGAGTTGATCAAATAATACAGATAAGTTCCAACACTAACCCTATTTGATAGCCATCCTTTTCCGGGAAGTCGAATAGTTCTAAGCAAAGTGTCTATATGATCAAATTCCTCTTTAATTTCTTCAACTGCTCGTACTGATTTCCCACCAACAATCAAAAACGGCCCAAATATTTTTTCTATTTTCTGCATAGGAAGAGTAACTTTGATATATGCTTCAGTAGTATCAGGAATATTTCCAGAAATATTCCATGTAAAAACTCCTCGATCAAAAACAAGTCCAAGATTACTCATGAGCTGGTAAGGACTACTATCTTTTCCTATTTTAGAATACACGAGCATTTCTGTTCTCAAATCTTTAGGTTCTAATCTCCATTTAACTTCTACCTTTGTTCCTGCTTGAATTTTTTGATTTTTTGTGAGAGAATAAAGCTCAATATCAATAGTAGCTACAGAAGAAGATGGTGGTGGAGTAGTATTTTTTTTCTTAATCGCAAATTGTGAAGAAAGAATAGAATCTAAAAGTTCGGATGCAGAACTCACAATATTCAAAGCAATATAA
Source organism: Nanobdellota archaeon (assembly GCA_013331795.1). GTDB lineage: Archaea > Nanobdellota > Nanobdellia > SCGC-AAA011-G17 > GW2011-AR17 > JAGVZZ01 > JAGVZZ01 sp10136u. Next base: position 15,490 of record DUFP01000023.1, on the reverse strand, counting down.
CAATCATCAGAATCAATATTTTTTGTTTTGTCTCCTGGAAAAACAAATTCTTTTTGATCAGGAGGAACAACAGCAATGATTTTAAAATATTTTAAATCACTTTTTCCTTGGGAAGAAAAAGCGATCTGTATTTGATCACCTGGATAAAGTTCTCCTTCTGTAATATGAAAGCGAATGGGAAGATCATTGCCAGGCTGAATGCTAGGAATGTCTGCATCAAACGCAATTCCTACAGTTTCTTTCGTAAAAAGATCTGCAGGCACAATAATTCTTTGCACAACAGGAATAACTCTGCCATCAGCTCTTCGCAACTCTTGCACAAATTCTACAGTTCCAGGTCCAGGAATACTTTGTCCTTTGATAGATTTCCCATTAAAACGAACATCCTCAGAAAGTTCTACTATGCTATTTTTATCGTCTTCTGCCATCTTAAAGTGCTCGAGATACAGGCCCTCCTAATCGTGATCGTGGAGGATGGAAAGTAATATCAATAGTTCCTGTTCGTGTAGTATAGCCACCTGCAGCAACCTCAATATCTAAACGATGTACTTCACTTCCTCCTCGTACAAGCACTCTTCCTAAACGGATACGTAATTCTGTTGCTAATTGTCCAGTATTGTTTGTCCTGTATGGCCCTGCTCGATCAAAGAGCACAGAGTTTGCATGTGTATCAGTAATGCGAATAACTGCACCAGTAACAGGATTTCCTGTACTATCATCAAGGACAACAAAATTCATGAGCATATATCTATTTGAAGTTGTTGGTTCAGGAACCCAGTTCACAGTCACACGCAATGCAGGCGCAGAAAGTGTTTGTATAATAAAAGGAATTACTACTGGTGCAACAAATCCTGGATCTGGTCGTATCGCTAAGCTAAATGGATAACGCTGTACATTTGTAGCGATAAATCCTGCACTATGTGGCGCACCTGTTCCACTCAAAGTTCCTATGCTATTCGTAAGCGTAAAACCAGTTCCTCTTACTGGACTAAAAGTAACTGTTCCACCAACAGGATTTCCACTTGCTCTATCAGTAACTTGCACATTGAAAGTAATAGTTTCATTTGTCTGAGCTCGATAAATATTCCCAGTCGCAGGCAAAGGACTTCCTGTATCATCTAAAATTTCAAGATTGACATCAACTGCAGAAAGAGCTTCTATTGTAACAATTAATGGAATACTAACAGGCCCTTGATAGCCTCTTTCCTGTACGACAATAGTAAAGGGAGCATCAACATTTCTTGTAATCCCTAAAGGTGCAGTAAAAGGATAATAATACAATCCCGTTCGTGCTGCTCTTCCTCCAACCGTGCTTGTCCCTGCTCTTCCTGTAGCAAGAGAAGTTCTGCCACCGCCAGTACCTTGGAAAATTTCTACACCAGCATTGAGAGCTCTTCCTGCAGCGTCGCTAATTTCTATTTCAATAATTCCAGTCATACCTGAACGGAAAGGTGCCACAGGACCGCGAACAGCAACATTCAATGTAGGAAGATCTTCAACTTCCATATCAAGATATGCAACTGCATTATTGTATCCTGTCATTCTTGCTTCAATAACAAATCTCTGCACCCCAATTTCTGCTGCTGTTGGAGTAAAAGTTCCAATATATTGTCCAGCTCCTCGTCGCACAGGACTGGTGACATTCGTTGCAGGAGTAATGCTAAGAGTAGCAGTGTCAATCATTCGTGCAGGTAATGCTCCAGCAACTCTCACAGACAATTCTATATCTACTCGTTGTCCAACACGCACAGGAATAGCTGGAGTCCCGCTAACAAGTGTTCTTCCTACTCTTCCTGCAACATTGAAGATTTCTAAATCTTCTATTCGAGGATTGTTTACAGTAATTGCACCAGGGATAGGAGCAGGAGCATTGTATCCAGGAGCAGTAACAGTAACAATAAAATTATACGTGCCAGCTGTGGGAAAGGGATTTGTTCTAAGTGTAAGTACAGCAGCTCTTGCAGCAGCACCGCCTAATGTTGTCCCTCGAAATGGTCCTATGCCTGGATTTCTAGGAAAAACAACTTCAACAGCTGCGCCATTCACGCCAGCTCCTGTGATACCATCCTCAACTTCAACAACAATGTCTGCAGCATTTCCTACATCAACTGCAGCTACAGCAGGAACAGCAACAAAAAGATCTTGTGCAGTGCCAATCGTAATCTCTGCATCAGGGATAACAATGCCTGGGTTTAAATCAGGATGCGTAATTTCTACATGTAACCGTGCACGGCCCGCAACATTTGGAGCAGTATACAATGTGCGAAGCATTCCTCTTGCATCTGTAGCCCCTGTTGTTGGAGCAATAATTCCATTATTCACACGAAGCACAGTAATGTTTGCTGCATCCAAACGAACATTTCTCAAAAGTCCTCTTCTTCGGTATGCAGTAAAAATAAAGGGTGTTGTACTTCCTTCATTCACAAAAATTATTCCAGGAATTCCCGCAGCAAGATCTCCTACAGTATTTCTTCCCACTTGTAGGTTGAGAATAAGATCTGCATTTCCTAAAGGCGTTCGAGGTCCTCTTCCTCCAAATAATCCACGCATCCAATTCCATAATCGTATGAGAACAAATCCAATACTACCAATGATATATCTCCAAAGATCCCAAAAAAGAAATCGTACAATTCTCCAAATAACTTGTCTAAATCCAGGAAATCTATAGAGAAGATAAATAAAAAGAATAACAAGTGCGAGAATCCCTAACCAATAAAGACTTTCAAAAAGTACTCCTAATAATCCCCTAGGTAAACCCACTCTTAAAAGACCACCAAGCAAAGCTCCAAGCAATGCAATCCCAAGAACAAGAAGAAGTCCTCGTCCCCAAGAGTTCCCAAATGCTCCACCAGCTCCAGTTCCTCCTCGTAACCTTCCAAAAAGAAGAAAGAGTAGTCCAAGGACAATTCCTATAAGAAGAAAAACAAAAAAAGGTCCTAAACTTCCAAAAAAGAAATAATGAATATCAGAAAAGAGTTCATCAAAAAATCCACCTAAACCAGGAGTACTTCCAAGTCCAGCACCAAATGCATCTGTAGAACCTAAAGCAAACCAAAGAATAAGTGTGGCAATAGTGGCAAGAATAGTTCGTGCCCAAGAAAATTTTCCATCTTCTTGTTTTACAAATATTGAACTGAGTTTATAAAAAATAATAGAAGGCGCAATGGCCATAATCACCCAACCAAAGCCTTGAACAATACCATCTGGCGTAAAACGAAGAGTAAAAAAAGAGAGAAGCAGAGCAAACATATTTGCAAGGTTTGCTTGTTCTTTTTTGAACACTGTTTCTTTAGAAACTTTGACAAAAATAATGAAAACAAGCATTGCATAAGCAACTTTCAAAAAAAGAATACTTTCATTGCTCGTGCCAAAAATGAGATCTAAAAAAGTCTCTGCGGCAAAAACATTGGGAAGAGAGAGAAGCAACACTAAGCTAATCAGTCCAAATAAACCTCTTTTCATTCCTGAACTTTAGACTTCTTATATATATAAACCTTTTTGTAAAATATCACGTCTTTTCTTTTTTAAAATCTAAAGAAAGCGAATTAATGCAAAATCTTTTTCCTGTAGGCTTTGGTCCATCATCAAAGACATGTCCAAGATGCCCACCACATTTTTTACAAAGAACTTCAATCCTATGCATGCCTTGGTTTGTATCTTTTTTCAACTCTACATTTCCTTCAGCAGCAAAAAAACTAGGCCAGCCACAAGCAGAATCAAATTTTGTTTCAGAAGAAAAAAGAGCAGCACCACATGCAGCACAAATATATTTTCCTTTGCCTTTATTGTACAAATACTTCCCAGTAAAGGGGAGTTCTGTTCCTTTTTCTCGAAGAATATGATACTGTTCTGTACTAAGTTTCTTTTTCCAGTTCATACAAAAGAAAAGCCTTAAAAATATTATAAACTTTTCCCGCGCATGCAAAAGAGAGAAAATAAAGTCAAAGATGAAATTTTTATTGTAGGAAGGATAAGAGAACAAACAAAAGGCTTGTATTTTTATCCTAGAGCAATAAGAATGTTTATTTTCAATGAAAAAGAAAAAGTCTTAGAAATAGGAGGGGATAATAAAGCACTTATCATAAGGCGTTGGGGGACGTATCCTTCTGATGATACCATTTATGAAGTTCTTTCTCAAATAGAAGACAAAAATATCTTGATAAAAGATCATATCCCTCAAACAGTACGATATAGGCCTGCAAAGTTTTTTATATACTATGGGGAAACTATTTAAAGAATCTTTTTACTCCCATTCTATGTTTGAAATAAAAGAATGCAAAAGCAAAGGTGGCTATACAGTAAAGCCCCTAAATAATTTAAAATTAGACTTTGCAAAAATAAAAAAGAATTTCAAAATTATTTTTGATAGTCCCATTGCTTTAGTTATTCAAGAAGATGGAGTAGAAATAGTAATTCATAAATATGGTGAACTCTTAGTAAAAAAATGCAAGGATCTGAAAAAGATAGAAGCACTTGCAAAGAAGGTATATGCATGAAAGTCTATTATGATCGAGAAAATAAAGAGTATACAGTAAAAGCAAAAAATATCCAGGATATGTTGAAAGAATTAAAACTAAATAAAAATTCTGTCATTGTTGTCGTTAATGGTATGGTAGTTACCGAAGAGTATGCCTTGAAAACAAAGGATAAAATAAAAATTCTCTCTGTGGTGTCTGGAGGATAAGCTTTATAAAGCCATTCTCTCCCAAAAAATCTATGTGTAACAACTGCCCAAAAAATCCTGTATACAAATTACACTCTGGAGAACAGTTATGCCAAAATTGCTTCTTCAAATACTTTGAAAAGAAAGTACGGAAAACAATTCGTGTGTACAAGCTTGTAGAAAAAAAAGATGAAATCGCAGTAGCAGTCTCTGGAGGAAAAGATTCTTTGACAGTTTTAGATATTTTATATAATATTTACAAAGAAAATAAAAAGATTACTCTAAAAGCTTTGATGATTGATGAAGGAATCAAAGGGTACAGAAACGAATGTATCGCACCAACAAAAAAATTTTGTAAAGAAAGAAAGATTCCTTTAGAAATTGTTTCCTATAAAAAAGAATTTTCTTTTGATTTAGATCAAGTGGTAAAAGGAAGAAAACCCTGTTCTGTTTGTGGTGTGCTCAGAAGAAGTCTTCTCAATAGCTATGCAAAAAAATTACAAGTAAAAAAACTTGCAACAGGGCATAATCTTGATGATGAAGCACAAACAATTATTATGAACCAATTTAGAAAAAATATAGGTGCTTCAGCACGTCTAGGCCCAATGACAGGAATAGAAGATCATGAAGCCTTCGTTCGTCGAATAAAACCTTTATATTTTATGTCTGAAAAAGAAATTATGACCTATGCATTTCTAAAAGGAATTGTCAGAGAGTTTAATGAGTGCCCTTACAATAAAGAAAGTTATCGAAATCAAGTGCGAGAAATGCTCAATAATTTTGAAGAGCTTTATCCGGGAACAAAGCATTCTATTGTCAGTTCTTTCATGGAAATACTTCCTGCATTACAAAAACAAGAGAAAAAAGGAAAAATAAAATACTGTATGAAATGCAAAGAGCCAAGCTCTCAAGATGTCTGCCAAAAGTGTGCAGTCTTAGAGCAACTCAAACTTCCCCAATAATTTTTCTAGTTCTCTATTCATTTCTGTAGTATCACAAAAGCCAAGGAAATCCCTATTAAAGCTGTACCATTGTTCTATTTCTTGTTTAAAAAATGGACTCAGTTTGCTTGTCATCACTCTATCAAAAAGAATGTCATAGACATTTTGTAATTCTTGTCCATACAATTCTTTTGCTTCTGCACTAAGAAAATGCAAATATCCTAGATGCAATTCTAATTCTTTTGCCTTTGCATAATAAAATGCAATAGGGTTTTTTGCAACAATGGGTGTTGCTTCTACATCACAGTGGTTTTCTAACATTTTTCCTCCTTCTATAGCTCTCGCTACATTGTTTTACTTTCTTACAGTGCCGGAGACGGGATTTTCCGTGCAGGGCACTTTTGAGCCCGTGAAACACGGTGTAAGTGTTTGTTGGTTTTATCCAGCCTTTTTCTTTTTGTAAAATTTATATTCTCTAAATACTTTGTAACACCCATGCTGGGATTTGAACCCAGAAGTCTTGGGAGACTGAGGTTGTCTCTGCCCCTTAGTTCCTCTGGTGCTAAGGGTTTTGAGACCTCTGCCCTACCGGATTAGGCAACTGCAGCACAAAATACTTCTAAGAAAACTCTTTTAATAAAACTTCACCAAAAAATTCCGAAAGATTTCCGAAAAAAGTCTTTTTTTTCGAAAGATTTTCGCTTTAGAGAAGGAGAAAGGAAAAGACGCTAAGAGGAAGATTTAAAAACATAGTATTTTTCATGCTTACTATGAGTCTGTAGCTCAGCTTGGATAGAGCGATAGGGTTGAAAGATCCCGCTAAAGCCTTCTAAGCTATAGGTCGCGGGTTCAAATCCCGCCAGACTCGCTTATACTTTAAACAAAGTATCTATTTTAAATATCTTCTCACAACAACACTTATAAAGCTCTACTTTCTTTTTTCTTCTATCTGCAGGCGTAGCCAAGCGGTAAGGCAAGAGGCTGCAACCCTCTCATGCGCAAGTTCAAATCTTGCCGCCTGCTCCATTATAATCTTTTTTATCTAATTTCATAAAAATTTCTTTTCTTGTTTTTTTTGTAATGCGAAAGCCTAAAGATGTATACAAATGAAGAGCAGGAATATTTTTCTGAAAAACACAAAGGCGAAGAGTATCTAATTGTAATTTCTGAAAACCATAATCCAAAAGCCATTGGAAAGATTTTTTTCCAAGGCCTTTCCCATGATATTTTTCTTCTCCTATAAGAATAAATAAATCTGCACTTTTCTTTGTAATATGAGAAAGTCCCATAAATCCAATGGGGTGAGAATAAGAATAAATAGTAAAAAATTTTTTATGTGGTGATTTGAGATAGTTCTGAAACCAAATTTTTTCTTTTTGGATAGTTGTGCATTCATTTGTATCTCGAAGATAGCTATTGACATGAGGATTATTCAGCCATTGTACTCGTAAAGGAATATCTGAAACGAGATGTCTTCTGATGTGAATCATCCTTTAGTATAATAACAAGAACTTTAAAAATATTCCTCAAAACAAGAACTTACAGTTTAAAAGAAAAAAGAAAACTTCAAAAAGGAAGAAAACCTTACAAGACTAATGAAAGAAAAAATTGTAATGCTTTTTGGCTTTCGCAAAGGAGGAAAATCTTTTGATACATATTCTCTCCACTTTATTCTTATAGCTCTCGCACTTATTATCATTGCAACATTCTATGAAGTCTACGCTTTGGAAGAGGGGGTATATTCTTTCTATTGGCTTGGTGCTCTGCTCTTTCTCATAGGCGCGATCATACGTACAACTGCACGAATACAATTAGGAAAATTATTTACCTTTAATGTAAAAATTCTTGACGATCACAAAGTAAAAAGCGATGGTCTCTATGCGTATATGCGGCATCCAGGCTACACTGGCATGCTTATAGAAGTGATTGGCTGGTGTATTTTCTTTCAAACATGGCTCGGAACTCTAGCAACAATTATTTTTCTAATACCATCCGGATATTATAGAATTAAAGTTGAAGAAAAAATATTAGAAGAGACATTTAAAGAATATGGTGAATACAAGAAAAAAGTAAAAGCCTTGATCCCAAAAATATTCTAGTAAACCTTAAAAAGAAATAGCTCTTCTAAGAGAGAGTGAAAAAGAGTTCTCCTTTTTTTACAGAAGAGAAAAGATATCTAGGTTCAATAGTCCTAGGCATGAATGATGCCTTGGTAGAATTGACAGGAGCCTTAGCTGGTTTAACCTTGGCTCTGCAAAATACCAAAATTATTGCCTTAGTTGGCTTAATCACAGGCATTGCAGCATCTCTTTCCATGGCAAGCTCTGAATATTTTTCCAGAAAAACAGAACGTTCAAAAAGAAAACCTTTACTCGCTGCTTTCTACACGGGCTCAGTCTATTTTTTAACCGTACTTATTTTAATTTCTCCTTTCTTTCTTTTTTCAAATGCTTTGTTAAGTTTATCTTTTACTGTACTCAACGCTTTATTGATTATAGCTGCGTTTACCTATTATATTTCTTACATCCAAAATATTTCTTTTAAGAAAAGATTTTTTGAAATGGCTTTGGTAAGTTTAAGCATTGCACTATTAAGTTTTGTCATAGGATATCTTTTACGAATATGGATAGGTGTGGAGATATAGAAAAGCTTTTTAATGGAGAAGCTCTATCCTAGAATATAAATATTGTAAAAGAGGTGAAAGAATGAATCATAAAGGAATAGGCTGGATACAAATAATAGGTGGATTTCTTGCATTGCTTACTTCCGGTGGAATTGGCTATAATGGCATGATGGGAATGATGGGCTTTACAAGCGGATATAGTATGATGAGCTACGGAAGTGGTATTTCTGTAAGTATCATAGCAATAGTTCTGATTATAATGGGAGTACACCATATAACAGAAAAAAAATCAAAACGATAAAAGGAGAAAAAAATGAAACAAAATCTTGGAAAAATTGACAGAGTTTTACGCTTTGCATTAGCTTTTTGGTGGTTAGGCCCATGGGCATTGCGATATGGCAATAGTTGGGTAAATTGGCTCATCATTGTAGTTGCTTGGATAGCACTTATAGAGAGCTTCTGGGGCTATTGTTGGCTTCATGATGTACTAAAAATACACAATAAAGAGTAAACGCAACTATTAAAAACTCCTATTATTTCTTTTTTTTATGAATAATAGGCATATAGGAGCAGTATTACTGGTAGTTGCTCTTTTTATAGGAATTTTCCTTTTTGTAACAAAACAACAAGAGGATATATATCTGGATAAAATCATAGAAGAACAAGGTGGTGTTTGTTATGTCGATGGAATATGTGTGCATGATCAACAGTTTATCAAATATTTTCTAGGGGGGTTATTGGCAGTAGTAGTGGCCTTTTCTGGAGCTTATCTCCTCTTTTTTGACAAGTCTCAGAAAATGCTTTTGCAGCAGCACAAAGAAGTTGCTTCCGCATTAAAAGAAGCAAAAGAAAAAGATGTCTTCCAAGCATACCTTGCAGGCTTTTCTGAAGAAGAACAAAAAGTGTTGAAAGCAGTAAAAGAACAAGAAGGAATCCAGCAATCTACGTTGAGGTATAGAATAAATATGCCCAAAACCTCTTTATCATTGCTTTTGAAGTCTTTAGAAGAAAGAGAAATTATTACAAGAAAAGAGCATGGAAAGACCAATGAAATATTCCTGGTAAGAAAATTCTAAAAAGCAATTATAAACGATAAGGGACGAAAATTATGGATTTTAAGCATATCTCTAAACCAATATCTAAGAGAAACATTTTATATAGATGATATCCTTTTCTAGCAATATGAAAAAACTTTCTTTAAAAGTTGAAGGCATGCACTGTAAAAGTTGTGAAGTGCTAGTCAAAGAAGAACTGGAAGACGCAGGTGCAACGGACGTTCAAGTCTCTGTAAACAAAGGAACAGTAGTTGCAACAATAGATGAAAAAAAGATCTCCGAAACAAAAGTAAGGCAAATCATTGAAAAAGAAGGATATAAAGTGAAATGAAAGTAAAAATCTATGTTCCTGATATGGAATGTGACTCCTGTAGCACACTATTAAAAAAAAGATTTGAAAAATTAGAAGGCATAGGATCAATAAAATTTTCAAGTGAAGCTGTAGATATTTCTTTCGAAGAGAATAAACTTTCTACAGAAAAATTATTGCAGACAATTCGAGATGCAGGATATAGGGCTGATATCCATCCATTTGAGAAAAAAAATTTAGCGGAAAGAAAACGTGAATTTTTAGAGAAGAAAGTAAAATATGAAATGGAATACAGGCTTCTCAAATATTCTCTAGCTATCTTTTTTATACTGGGATTTTTAGAGCTTATAGCCTATTTTCTGTACTTCAAGAATATTCCTTTTTTTGTAGAAAAATATAGGTGGTGGTTATTATACCTAAATATAAGCATTGCAAGCTTGAGTGCAGCACTTTGGCATTTCCTCTCGTATAAAGCACGCGTAACCTGTATGCTCGGTATGATGATAGGCATGACCATGGGAATGCAAACAGGCTTAATGCTCGGTTCAGTTTTTGGTGCAACCAACGGTTTATTCATTGGTTCTCTTGTCGGTCTTATTTTAGGAGTAACTGCAGGAGTATTGACAGGAAAATGTTGTGGCATTATGGGAATAATACAAGGTCTGATGGCTGGTCTTATGGGGGGAATCATGGGTCCAATGACAACGCTCATGTTATTCTCAGATCATTTACTTTGGTTTATGCCCTTATTTATGGCTGTAAATCTTGTTATTGTGTGGGGCTTTTCTTATATGATCTTTGAAGAGATGGTAGAAAATAAAGAAGTAACAAAAGCACCTATATCTTTTTTCAAGCTTACACTCTTTAGTATAGTAATCACAGCAATTTTAGTGATGGTTATGGTATTTGGAATAAAATCACCTTTGGTGGGAGGATAAAAAGTGAAAACAAGCACATACATAATACTTTTTATTGTAGTAATAGGACTCATCTGGGTATATTACAGCGGGGATGGGAACGCATCAGAAGTTCCTGTAACTGCTGATAGCTATGCAACAATTGCAGAAGATGGCTACCAAAATATTCAATTAAGGTATGGAAAATCTGGCTATTCTTTTAATTATGTTCTCAGCCCAAACATAGTAAAAGTAAATCAGCCAGTGCGTATAACGGCAGATGCAAATTCTTTGCGGGGTTGTTATCGGTATGTGCAAATTCCTGCCTATGGACTAAGTAAGTTCATAACAAGCAGTGATAGTGTTATAGAATTTACCCCTACAAAAACAGGAGAAGTAGTCATTACTTGTTCTATGGGTATGGGTGTAACATATTTGACAGTCGAGGAATAAAAAAATGAAAAAAACAAATCTACAAATTTCCGGAATGCATTGTGCAAGCTGTGCAACAATAATTACAAAAGCATTAACAAAAGTGGAAGGGGTAAAAGATGCTTCTGTAAATTACTCTACAGCTTCTGCATCAATAAAGTTTGACGAAGGTAAAGTGGATGAATCAGTATTAATAGGAGCAATAAAAGCAAAAGGTTACGGTGCAACGCCTTTACAAGAAGGAACAAATCTTGCAGAGGCACAAATGCAGCTTCTGCAAAAAGAAAAAAAAGAGTATAAAAAAATGTTTCTTATTGGACTTCTCTTTTCTATTCCACTCCTTGCATTAATGATCCTTGAATGGTTTAATATAGAAGTCTTTAGTGAGATTTTTCATCATTATTTTGTGTGGGTTCTTGCAACACCTGTACAGTTTTATGTAGGCTGGCAGTTCTATAAAGGCACGTATCATGCATTGAGAAACAAATCTGCAAACATGGATACCCTGATTGCTTTAGGAACGACTGCAGCATATGTGTACTCTGCATTCGCAGTGCTTTTCATGCCTTCTCTGGGGCAGTACTTTGAAGTCTCTGCAATTCTTATCACTTTAGTTGTTTTAGGAAAATTTTTAGAAGCAAATGCAAAAGGAAAAACCTCTGAAGCAATTAAAAAACTCATTGGTCTAAGCCCAAAAATGGCAACAGTAGTTCGCCATGGCAAAGAAATCAAAATTGCTATAGATGAAGTACAGTTAGGAGATACGATTCTTGTCAAGCCTGGAGAAAAAATCCCTGTTGATGGTGTTGTTTTGGATGGACATTCTTCTGTTGATGAAAGTATGGTCACAGGAGAAAGTATTCCAGTAGAAAAAAAGAAAGGGGATTCTGTTATTGGAGCAACAATAAACAAGCATGGATCTTTTACTTTTAAAGCAACAAAAGTTGGAGCGAACACAACGCTTTCAAGAATTATCAAGCTTATAGAAGATGCACAAGCATCTCGAGCACCGATTGAAAGGTTTGCAGATATGATCTCTGCATACTTTGTTCCCATTGTTATTTTCATTTCCTTTTTAACTTTTGTAATCTGGTTCTCCATTTTAGGAGCAGCATTCTCTTTTGCAATGATTGCAGCAGTCGCAGTCCTTGTCATTGCTTGTCCTTGTGCATTAGGATTGGCAACACCAACCGCTATTATGGTAGGGACGGGAAAAGGCGCACAACAAGGAATTCTCATTAAAGGGGGAGAAGCATTAGAAACTGCACACAAGCTCAAATATCTTATTTTTGATAAGACAGGAACAATTACAAAAGGGACACCAGAACTTACAGATATTGTTACAGTAGAAAAAATTTCAGAAGAAGAAATTTTGAAAATTGCAGCATCAATAGAAAAGGGATCAGAACATTCCTTGGCTGAAGCAATTGTCAAAGCTGCAGAGAAGAAGAAAGTATCTCTCATGAAAGTTTCTCAGTTTAAAGCAATTCCAGGGTATGGAATTGAAGCAAAAATTGCAGCAAAAAAATATTCCTTTGGAAATCAAAAACTTATGACAAAAGAAGGAGTTTCTGTAACGAAACATCTAACACAAATACATCGTTTAGAAGAAGAAGGAAAAACAGTCATGCTTCTTGCATCAGGAAAAACACTTCTTGCGCTCATCGCAGTTGCAGATACGATAAAAGAATCTTCTCCAGAAGCAGTGAAGCAGTTGCACGAATTAGGTTTGGAAGTCTATATGATCACTGGAGACAATGAACGAACAGCAAAAGCAATTGCAAAACAAGCAGGAATTAAACATGTCTTTGCAGAAGTACTTCCAGAAGACAAAGCAAACTATGTGAAAAAATTGCAAGAGAAAGGAAAAGTTGCAATGATTGGCGATGGAATAAATGATGCACCAGCACTCGCACAAGCAGACATTGGTATTGCAATGGGCTCAGGTACAGATGTTGCAATGGAATCTGGCTCTATTGTTCTGATGAAAAATGATTTGCTTGATGTTCCGAGGGCAATTAAACTTTCCAAATATACAATGAGCAAAATAAAACAAAATATGTTTTGGGCTTTGTTTTACAATGTCTTAGGAATTCCTATTGCTGCAGGAGTTTTATTTCCTTGGACAGGATGGTTGCTTTCTCCTATTATTGCGGGAGGAGCAATGGCTTTAAGTTCAGTTTCTGTTGTCACAAACTCTCTTTTATTAAAAGGAAAAAAGCTATGACTAGCACAAAAAATATCCAAGAAAGATACGATCGTTTTGCACGAGTATACGATTTTTTTGAGTACCCCATAGAAAGATTATTCTTTGCAAGAATAAGGAGAGAAACGCTTTCTCCACTAAAAGGGAAAGTATTAGAGATAGGTGTAGGCACAGGCAAAAATCTCCCCTATTACAACTGGAAGAATATTGAATATACAGGAATAGATTTTAGTAAAAATATGCTTGAGATGGCAAAAAGAAAGAATTTCTCCAAAGCAAAAATGGTGTATATGGATGCACAAGATATGGATTTCAAAGAGAATAGTTTTGATTATATTGTAACAACTTTTGTACTTTGTTCCATACCTGATCCTGTAAAAGCCTTAAAAGAAATGCAGAGAGTCATAAAAAAAGAGGGAAAAATTATTATGGTAGAGCATGTTCGAAGTAAGAATCCTTTGCTTGCTTTTTGGCAGGATATCCATAATCCTCTTACAAAATTTTTCTTTGGTTCTAATATAAATAGGGATACAAAGGGCAACATTAAAAAATCCGGCCTACATATAATAAAAGAGGAATCTCTAGCTTTAGGAGATATTTTTAGAAGATTCGAAGCAAAAAAAGGGGATGAACATGGTTAGTGGATGCGGTGTAAACACAGGATCTTTTGCAGCAGCGCAAACCTCTGGAAGCTCTTCTCTTGGGACAGCCATTTTTCCTCTGTTCATGATCCTTGCAGTGATCCTCTTGTTTGCTGCACTTACAGTCATCATCTATAAAATGACACAAAAAGGAGGAGAAAAAAAATGAGAACATTATGGAAAATACTTGCATGGGTATCCCTACTTTGTGGATTGCTAACATTTCTCACCGCGTGGATAAGCCTCATGCTAGGTAAAAATATATTTGGAATAGCTCCAGAATTTTATTTCTTTGATGCCATTGGCGCAGTTTTATTTGCAATATTTTTCCTTATCTGGGGAAAAACAGAAGAGGGAAAAAAATGAAACAAACATTCTTTTTCTTTTTTTTTATTTTAATATTAACAAGTCTTGTTTTTGTTTCTGCAGATGAAGAAGAAATTGAACAAGGAAGACAAATTGTAGACGAAAAGAGTTCTTGTAATAATCTTACAGATGAGCAATTAGTAGCAGTAGGAGAATATTATATGGAGTTGATGCATCCTGGTACATTACATGATGCAATGCATACATTTATGGGNNACAGCACTCATATTTGCACTCATTTTTTGGGTTCTCTATCTTTTATTAAAAAAAGAAAATAGGAGGAAAAGAAGAAAATGAACAAAAAAACAAAAATATATACAGGAATAGGAATTCTTATAGGCATTGTACTAGTATATTATATCTTTTCTCTCGCTGCATCAAACCAAGATTCGTGTACAACAAAGCCAGTTACAGAAATTGATATTGGTGGTCATCAAAATGTAGTTTCGCATATTCATCAGAGTCTTCAGATAGAAATAAATGGAGAAACAATCTTGATACCTGCAAACATTGGTCTGGAAGGTGTAGTAATGCGTCCTATCCACACACATGATGCTTCAGGAAAAATTCATGTAGAAGGCCCTTGTCCGAGAGACTTTACCTTAGGTGAGTTTTTTGATGTATGGCAAGAAGAGTTTACAGAAACCTGTATCATAGGAAATTGTGAAGATGAAACACATACTTTAACTCTTTATGTAAATGGCATTGAAAATACAGAATATAGGAACCTTGTTTTACGAGATGATCAAAAAATAGAAATAGTCTATGAAGAGATCTAATGGAGTATACATTTTTTCTTTTTTTCTTTTCAAAATATTTATAAAGCTCGAGAAAACTCTTTTTTTATGAATAAAACTGTTTTTGGAATTTTTCTTGTTGTCTATGTAATCCTAAGTCTAAGTCTTATCACTGCACATGCAGAAGAATCACACGAAGAAGAAGTGGACGGAAAAATAATCTCTTTAGAATTTCTTCCTTTTGAGCCAAAAGCAGGATCAGCAACAATACTTTCTTTTGAAGTGAATGATGCAGAAGGAAAATCTGTCACGCATATTGATGGTCTTTTGGATATTAAAAAAGATGGGCAGCTTTTAGTAGATGATTATGAATTGCATTCGCATGGCAATCAATTTTCAATGTCGTACAAATTTCCTGAAGAAGGAAAATATACTGCAACACTCACAGTACAGCCATCAGAACACTATGAAAATGAAAAATTTGATTCACTATCTGTGGTCTTTTACATAACTGTAGAAGAAGCAGAAGAAGAAAATAATAATACACTCTATCTTTTTGGTATAGTTGCAGGCCTAGCTATTCTTGCAATTTTAGTCTTTACTTTGAAAAAGAAGAAACC
>DUFP01000001.1 GCA_013331795.1 Nanobdellota archaeon | reverse complement strand
TGCTATATAAATGCCTAGTATTTGTGAGCGTAAAGTAAGCGGGTGTTGTTTTAACTAAAAAAATTACCTTTTCTTAATAGTTAGTTTTTTATCTTTAATTTTTTTTCAGCCCACCAACTATAAGCTATTCCAATTATAATAAGTATTGGAATGAGATAATAATGATTTTTAATCAATGTAAAATTAAAAAGATAAACTGAAATAAGCCATAAAACTAAAATACCATAAACAATAACTAATGTAGTTAAAACTAATTCTTCAGATTTATTTTCAAGTTTATCTGCTTTTCTAATTAGCCAAGCTCCACCTTTAACTCCAAAATAAAATATTATTATAATAAGAGGGGTTAAGAAAAGGGGATTGCTTATTCCAAATAAATCCGCTATTGGTTTTAGTATATTACTTTCAAGTCCTTTTCCTTCTGCAAAAATTATATCAAGAAAAGCATCAAGAATAATTAATCCTATTAATATAATCCATCCATAAGTTTTGGATAAAACTACTTTTTGTTCTTTACTTATTACACTTTTTTTCATTTTGAGCCGCAACAAAAACAATTAGAGAAATAATTAACATCAGAAAAATGCCAATGGTAATAATTTTCTTTTTCATTTTAATATCATTTCTTTCAGATAAAGCTACTTATAAAACTTTCTTTATCAGTTAAACACTCTCCAAAATAGATAGTTCAGTGTTCCCCAGACCTCAACGTCGATAAGGTTTTGAAAAATTTAGGTTGATGTTCTTCTATCAAAATTAAGAATCTTAATTAACTCCATCTTACTTTACAGCTCAAGTATTTGGAAATTTTCAACCTATCAATATAAGAAAAGTCTATATCCTCATAACAGAAATAACTCAGGATCTATCTAAATTCTAAAAAGAAATACAAGAAAGCAATGTGACCTTATCCAAAATAATTCTCTGCTTTTTCATCAGTTTTTTTGGAGGCAACTTTCATTTTCTCAACATAGCCTTGAAGTTTATCTTCAAACTCTGCTGCTGCTTTTTCCAAGGGCTTATAGTCCACACCTAAATCAAGATAGCCATCCAACATTTCTATAATCCGTGCAGCTGCCCTGCTATCTGGAAGTTTAGAATGTGTTTCCACAAAGAGACCAGTAGTAATAAGCTCACTATTTTTCAAAAGCAAAGCTGCAGTAACACCTAAAATGATACCTTCCTTGAGTTGACTCCCTTTGGTTTTAGTTATTTTTTTATTTGCAGTATTATTTGTGTAATAATAAATATTCGTCTCTTTGCTCTGTCCTAAAATACCTTCAAGGCTAATAACTTCTTTTGCTTTCAATGTCTTGTATAATTCTACGAGTGCATCCGCAATTTCCCATTCCATGCCACGTACATCAGCAAGTGCATGAAGAATAATAATATTTTTGCTTTTAGCATAATAGACTTCAAGAGGTTGGATAATTTTAGAATCATGAATTGCAACCATAGGGCTAATTTTTTGTGAAGAAACAAAGCCAATAGATTTTGCTCCAAGATGTTTAATCAAATATTCCGTAGAAATAGTTCCAATCAAACCTAAGCCAGGAAAACCTTCAATAATAATAGGATTTTTTGGTTTCTCACGTAATTCAATCTTCATAGAGAGTTTCAGAGTATTATAACTTATAAAGTTTTGCTTTTGCAACCAAAAGATTTATATTTCTAAATAAAAAAACTCTTAAGATGGAAGAACAAATTCTCGAATGGAGCAGGCAATATAAAACAAGTGAACAAACAATGGAAGATTTGCATAACTATGATACTTCTATTAATACAATTCTAAGAAAAAAAGGTTTAGCAGAAAGAATTCTACACGTCAATTCAGAAATAATGCTTGATTTTCTTGAAGATATTTCCCTTCCAGAAAGTGAATGCTTCAGAGCAACAGTTCTCTATCCAACACCTGAAAATTTTCGTATAATATTTGATTCACATATCTCTCCTTTTTATCTTTTAGGTGAAAAGGAAGAACAAGATCGTGCAACATGGCTTTGGGATAAGAATGGAAAAGAATTTTATAAAGGTCCAAATACAAAAGGAAAAATTGAATTGCCAAGTTATGTCACAACAGTTGCATTTCCAGAAGGCTTTGGAGCATGTAAAAAAGAAATGGCAAGCATGCTCAAAAGAAAATTTTTTATCTATGAAATTGGAATAGGCACAGGATATGATACAAGAGAAGAAGAAAAAGATCTCTCACATAAAAATGTAGGCGTAGGGGATTATAGAATATGGTATGTTTCAAGTGGAATGGCATACAATCTTAATGCCGGTGTTGGATATAGAAGGTTAGAACGCGCATGGGAAAATCCTTCAGAAAGAAAAAAGATTGAAAAAAAAATACAAAAAACAAATGCTCTCTTCTTCAAAAGAGCAGAAGCTCCTCCTTTGAAAAAAAGCGCAGAAGATTTCTTAAGAAAGAATTTAAAAGGAATTAATAATCTAAAGATTGATTCTTAATCTCTAAATGGATCCTTCAGAAGATGTTGTGCAGTAATCCGATAAAATATTTCTTGCTGAGGTTTATTATACCTAAAAGTAGTGTGTATTTCTTTGATAACAATAAAAAGTGGAGCTCTGGACATACAAAAAAGAACATCCCCTGTCTCCTCACCTTTTTCATGAAAAGGAGCAAGAGCCTTATGTGCTTGACTTCCTTTGCTTACTCCTAGCGTACAAGGATAGGTCCAATCACAGGAAGAATAAAGATGAGTCTGTTTCTTTCGATCAATAATATCTACAAGAATTCGAGAAACATGTGTTTCCAAACTATCAACACTAATAGAGGAAGAAGGATCAGGAATATCTGGAGTATTTGTGTGAATGAGCTGTGCAGAGAGAAGTCGTACAATCTGTTTTTTTCCAAAACTTTCCTTTCGAAGCTCTTCAAATTCTTCTCGTAAATAAGGAAAAAGAGAAAAAAGCTTTTCTTCGCTGAGTTCTTCTGCACTTTCACGATATTGTACCATTTTTTGAAAAAAGAACAACCTCTTTAAATTCCTTTCGAATAAAAAGCTTTTTATAGCATCTGTTTTTCTTAAAAGTTATGTACGAAGATATACAAGAGAAGATCAGAAGAAAAGGCTGGGGTTTGTATGATGCTGGTCCATATCTAGAACAAAATCTCTTTAAAATTGTTCCAAAAGGAAGCGTAACAAGTATGGAGAAAAATAAAAATTATCTCATCCTTCCTCATATTGCACAAGAGACAAACACTTTTGCAATGCAAAGAGCTTTAGAAGATATGCAATTACAAAGAGTTTTTCCCCTTGTAAAATACAAACAACTAACTATTCCAGCTCCTGCTTTTATAATCCTTGAAGAAGGGGTAAAAGTCTATTCTAAGAAAAGTATTTTATTCTCCTTTGACGACTTCCTCCAATGCCTAGATACTTTGGTGGATAGGACAATGAATTAGTAAGCTCTAAGCTATTTTCTTTAATTCTAAAAAAGAATGCTTGACACATATGTTCACTTTTGCCTATCTAAAAGTTTTGTGTATGATAGTTCGCATTCCCAACTCTGTTAAAAATCTTTCCACAGTTTTCACCACATGCTCTGGCTGCGTTTTCAAAACCATTGCACTTTCTCCAAGAATATCTCCTTTATACTGTGTATGAGAAAGTAATTTTTTCGGCACATCCTTTTTCTTCTTTACCACATTCTTCCATAAGGTAAACAATTCTTCAGCTCGCCCAGGAATTTCTGCTCTTTCACAGTGTAAAAGCTTTTCCAATTGCACAAGAGTACCCTCTTCATCTTTGACTTCTTCTTTCGCGGCTTTTCCTGCAACAAAAACAATTCTAATAACTCCATCCTGCACTTTTGTACTTTTAATAATTTTAATCAGTTCTGCTTCTTTAGTATTATCTAAATGCGTTCCTCCGCATGCTTCCACATCCACACCAACAATATTAACAATACGCAATTTCTTTCCAGGAACAGCCCCTCCTTGATAGATATCCATACCAAAAGCATGTTCTGCTTCATTTCTAGAATAAAAACTTTTTTCTATAGGAATATGTTGTTTGACAATTCTATTTGCTTCCTTTTCAATTTTCTCAATTTCTTCTTCTGCAAGAGTTTCATAATGGGTAATATCAATACGTGCTTTATCCACATCCTTAAACGCACCAGCCTGGTTTACATGTCTCCCAAGCACTGTTCGTGCAGCAGCATTAATAATATGTGTTGCAGTATGATGTTGTGCCATTTGTATTCTTCGTGCTTCATCAATTCTTCCTTCAATAGTATCTCCTTCTTTGAAAGAAATATTTTTTACTCGATGTAAAATCAAAGCACCTTGTTTCCATACGTCTTCAACAGCACATCCTTTAAGAGTGCCAAGGTCATGCAGCTGCCCTCCTGAAGTAGGATAAAATGCTGTCCTATCAAGAACAACAACATCATGGACAATTTTCAAGACCTGTGCAGTAAAACGGCAAAGCGTGTAATCATCAAAATAGAGTGCATGTGTATCAGGAATATCTTTTAGTGGAACTTCTTCTGCTTTCACTGTTGCAGCTTTTTGTTCTTTTTGTTCATGCCGTGCAGCAACTTTTGCATAGAAATCATCTGGTATTTTCACTCCTGAAATCATTTCAGGACTAATACCTTGGGAATCATAGAGAGTAAGCAGATCTTCTTCCTTGACATCTTTTAACCCAGAAATAACCTTTTGCGTTTTTTGTTTTGTGTTTTCCCATTTACTTTTTTCTACATCTAAAATACTATAAATTTCAGGGAGATGTTCTCGTAATTCTGGATACAAATCTTTCAATTCTTTTGCATGCCAGTCAACAACATCTTTAATATCAACATTCCATTGGTACTTATCAATAAAACCAAGGCTTCTTCGAATCAACATACGAAGATTATATCCTCCTCCCACATTGGAAGGCAGTCCTCCGTCATGAAGAACAACCAATGCACTTCGCATATGCTCAGCAACGGAATATATTCCCGCGCTGGGAAGCATAAATTCTTTTAACTCTTGCACATCCATTTTCATTTGGCCTGCAACAATCTTCCATGCTTTATTCATATCTTCCGCTTCATCATTATTCAAAAGAGAAGCATAGGGTGTATATTTTTGCAGAACTTTTTCATCATATTTTACCCCACTTGCATTTCTGAGATGTTTCAAAACATGAGGAAACGTAGCATCATACATCGTTGCTGTCCCTTGAGAAAACCATGCATTTCTCTCCATTCCTAATCCCATATCAAGCACTTTAATCTTCAAATCTTTAACACCGGAAGGTGTTTGTTCATACAACATATAGACTTGATTCCAAATTTCACATCCCTTGGAAAACATTTCCATACAACACCCAAGATTCCCTCCTCCAGCCCAAGCATCTTCATGAAAAGTCATATCTTCTTTTTTTAATCCTAAACCTTTGATATTCCATTGCAGCATATGCCGAAAGGCTTCATTTTGATTCCAATTTTCTGGCTTGACAAACATATGTTGCCCAATCATCACAAAACCTGTATTATGAGACATGGTAATACCAACATTATCTGTATCTCCAAAACGTAAACAAAATTGTGGTATGATCAGTGGGTTTGCAGGTGGCTCTACTTCTCCAGAAATAACATAGGGTTGAAATGCTGCAATAGAAGCATTCGTATATTCCATTGTTGGATTCCATCGTGCAACGCTTGGATATCGCTCGATAGGAGTATAGCCAAATTTCTGAAAGAGTTTAGAAAAATTCTTCCATACATCTACATAGGGAAGTCTATTTTTTGCAGGGCTTTTTCCAATGAATGCAAAGCCTTCTCCAGAACATGCAGGATCTCCGCAAACAGTCCTGTTTGTCGTGCTCCAAAAAGGTTTTTTACACTGTGTACAAATATTTCTGTGAAAGCCTTCTTCTTTGAGAACTGCAGTCGCATAATATTTTTCAGGATTTTTCCAAAAAATAGGTTTGTACTTTTGTTTGATTTCCTTATCTGGAAGCATGGAAAAGAAAAAGAAAGGAATCTTTAAATAGTTTATTGTGAAGATTTATTAAGAACAAGCTTCTAAAAGAAGATATGAAAAAATTCTTCTTTCTCATAATCATATCTTTTCTTTTTACTGCATGCAGCATAGAAACCATTGATACAGAAGAGTATCCATTATATTTTTCTATCATGATCCACATGGAAGAAGATTTTAAAGATGATAAAGATGTTGCAGTTTTTGAAAAACATGTACAGCAGCTCAATATGGCTATGGATCTTGCAGATGACTACGATGCAAAAATAACAATAGAAACAGAGATTCCCTTTGCAAGTGCAGTAAAAAATTCAGGCTCTGATATTTTAACAAATGCCTTAGAAAGAGGGAATGGTGTAGGAACACATTGTGGAAGTGCTATGGATACATCAAGTATCGCAGCGCTCACAGAAAGTTACTTGAAAAGAAAAGAGCTTGTAGATAGCCTTGTAGGAAAAGAAAATAATCGTGGCTGTTCTGGAGGCTGGGGAGAATCTGATTCTGTTCTCGCAGCTCAAGAAGCAGGGTTTTCCTATCTTGATGGTATTGTATATTTAGCATATCTTGCACAAGACCAATCTATTCGCCCAAATCAAGTGACAGATGAAGAGATAAGAGAAATATATTATCATGATCCTGTTATTCCAGAATTCTCAGATCATATTTATCCTCGATTTGTAAAAAACGCAGAAGATTTTATTGAAGATGAAGAAGGAACCTTTGTTTTGCTGAATGGTGCATTAGGCGAAATAGGGAGCCTGGCAGAAGACAGAAAAACCTGCGGAACAAAATGCAAGCTTACTAAAGAAGATTTAGAATTCATTTATGATAAAATTACAGATGCAAATAAGATACGAGATAAAGAAAGAGTAGCACACCTTTTTATCCATCTCCCATTAAAATATTACTCAGAAGAAAATGAGGAAATACTCAGATCTTTCTTTGCACACATGCAAGAACTCCAAAAGAGAGGAGAAATACAATGGGGAACGCAAGGAGAAGTCTATGATACAAAAGTTTCAGAAAGAAAATAAAAAAAATTAAAGATTTTGCAGTTTTCTTTGCAAATCTTCTATTTGTCGATCAATTGCAGGCTTTCGTTCTTCAACAATTTTTTTCTTTTCTTTGGCATGAAGAACTTTTTCTACTTTCTTAGCAACAGGTGCCATGACACTTTCATTCTTGACTTTGTGCACATGTCGTATATCTTGGGCATCCAAAGGAAGCTCTTTCACACGCACCTCTTTGACAAGTTTGTTAACTATACCAAGAACTCTGCGAAACTCTGCATAATGCTGATCTTTTTCATGACGAATACGAACAAGGTTCTCATATCGCTTCATAAGCTGCATAGTATCAATAGTAGCCTGTAATATAGTTCTTCGCTTATCCACAGGCATCTGCAAACAAACATGCACGCTTTCTTCAGGTCTCTTTTTCATTTTCTATTCAAACAATTTCTTATCAATGTCTAATAATTGCCCTCGTATCCTTTCAAGATCATTTTGCCATGCAGCAAGTTCCCTGTCTTCTTCTTCTCGTAATTGTCCAAGCTTACTAAGAACAGAATCTGCATCATTCAATCGAGCTTTTAGTTTTTTCAATGTTTCGACAACATCACGATATTTTTCTACTTTTACAAAAAGTGGTTTTTCTCCGCCGAATGAATCAACAGAAGAAGGACCCAAAGATGGTAAAGGCATAGAAACAGCGTTTTTGATTCTTTCTGCATCCCCTCCAAAACTCCCTTGTGGCTCAAAACTAGGCACAGACGTAGGTAATTCTGGGAACTGTAATGGTGGAAGATCAGAACTTTCCTCTTTTTTCTTAAATCCAAATAACCCCATGGTATGATACACCTCCAAGATTAGTATCTGAAAAGTCCTAACGAAACATTCTTTAAAAAACTTTCTTACAACTTCTGAAAAGTTACAAATGCTTTTCGCCTCTCGAGAAAAAGGGAAAAAAGAACAAAGATACAACCAAAACATTTATATACCTTGAAAATCAAATGAAAAACTACTTCTATGAAGATAACTCTCAAATCCTTGGAAGATCTTGTAATCACCATAGTGGGTGAAGATGTTCTTCCTTTAGTGCGTATTCTTTGGGGTAAAAATAATATTTCTGAATTTAAAATTGCAGAGATGCTCAATGTAACAGTCAATCAAGTGCGTAATATGCTCTATCGTTTGAACGAACAGAACTTAGTAGACTTCATTCGAAAAAAGGATAAGAAAAAAGGCTGGTATATTTATTATTGGAGTTTAAACAAAAAAAGCATAGAAGGTGTTTTAACAAAAGTAAACCAAAAACAATTAGAAGATTTAAAAGCACGATTATCAAGAGAAGCTGAAGGGCTGTTCTATGTATGCCCCATGGGCTGTATGCGCCTGCAAATGGAAGCTGCAATGGAGCATGAGTTTCGTTGTCAAGAATGTGGAACTCTGATGAAAGAACAAGATAATCAAAAGACTGTCTCAAATATTAAAAAAATGATCATTGAGAGAGAACAAGAACTCAAAGAGCAAGGGGAAGAAAAAATAAAAAAAACATCCCAGAGACAGGCAAGAGACAAGAAAAGTGTGGAAAAGAAAGCACTTCTCAAAGAAAAAGAAAAAGCAATGAAAAAAGAGAAAGCAAAACAGCAAAAAAAG
>DUFP01000026.1 GCA_013331795.1 Nanobdellota archaeon | reverse complement strand
TAGGCGGGTTCCCGGGGTACGAACTATTGAAGAGAAAATAAATGAATAATTCTTTTTACTCTATTCCTTTTCCGAGAATTTCTACAGCATTTTTATATGCTATTCCTTCTTGATATTCTGTATTAAGTGTACTGATAAAACCTCTTGATACTTTTATAGCTCTATCATATATTTCTGGATCATAATTATATTCTGGCCCCATTTCAAAACTCCATAGTACTTTGTTGGGAAGTGTTTCAATGAGTGTTGTATATCGTTGATTTGCATCTGTGATATACCTCTCATAACTTGTATCAAATTCTTCAATGAATAATTCTTTTGCTTCCTCATTTTTCTTTGTTTTATATGTTTCGAATAATCCTTGTTGTCCATCATATAAAATATCATTTGCATCTATAATTAAGTAGATATTTTCATACTTTTGCATCAGTTCTCTTATTTTTTGTTCATTACTTTGGAACTCTTTTGCTTCAATATGTATAAGAAATGTTGTATTTGGATATTCTATAAGTGTTTCTTCAAATTCGTCTCTTTGTGCTTCTCCTGCATTTATTTCCAAAAAAAGAAGATATTTTTTTTCTTCTGCAAAATTATACAATTCCTGGATTTTATAGTTTGTTGTTTGTACATTCCAAGAGCTGAACTCTAGTCTTCCAAGTCCTGTTATAGAACCTTCTCCAAATACTCCTCTTGCATCTTTTTCTGCATCTTTGTATTTTTGTGGAAGTTCATCGTTAAAGAGTGCTTGTTTTGCTTTTTCTGTTGCTAATCCTGGGTTTATCATAAGAATAATTTGGGAAGGGTTTTCTTGTATTATTCCTTTGAGAGATTCTGTATCTTCTTCACTTGTTTGTACGAGCATAAAATTAATGCCATTTTCCTCTTCTTTTTCAAAGAGTGCAGCGCTGCTCGTGTTCCATTCTTTATTTGCATTATACAAAGGACCATTATAGAAGTTTTTGTATGTTATTTCTGGATTGAATAGTTCAAATTTTTCTGCTGCAGGTATTATTTCTTCTTCTTGGACTTCTGGTTCTTCTTCTACTATTTCCTCTTCACTTTCGTTTTCTTCTTCTGCTATATCTTCTGTGATTTTTTCCACTTCTGTAATTTTATATTCTTTACATGCAGAAAGTACAAGGATGCTTATTACAATAAGAATGATTATCTTTCCTCTTTTCATTCTTTTTTTTAATGTTTTGTTTCTTATATAGTCTTTGCTTTTTTGAGAAATTCTTTAGGTTTGAGGATACCCTGCTCACAAATGATTCCTTTGATGTGTTTGAAATGGATTTTTTCAAATGCAGGATTATGCATGAAAATATTTTTTTCCGTTGTAGTCCATATTTCTTTAGGAGAGCGCTCTTCAATACTTTCTTTGTGTGCATCATATTTGTAGAGTGAAGCACAGATATACAAAGGTTTGTGATAATGATTTGCGAGAATTGCAAGCAGTTCTGAGCCTATTTTATTGTAGACCCCTTCTGAGGTAATTGCATCAGCGCCAATGAGAATACAGTCTGCTTCTTTGATAGCATTGCACATTGATGCATCCACATAGTGATGTACAGGAATGTGTGCTTTTGCTAGTTCTGTTGCTGTTTTTCTCCCTTGCAATAAAGGGCGTGTTTCTGTATTATACACAATGATTTTTTTTTGCTTTACTTTTTTGAGGATGTTTGTTACGGTACTTGCATGGCAGTGTGTATAGACTTTTGTATGCTTGTGTATAAGCTTAGTTCCATAAAAAACTATTTTTTCTTTGTTCGCTTTTTGTTCTTTCAAAAGTTGGTCTATTTTTTGCAGGAGTTTTGTTTTTGTCTCTTCTTTTTCTGCATAGGAAAAAAATGCGTTCAGATAATTGCGCATTTCTGGTTCTGTTGAGCGCGTATTGAATAGCTTTATTTTTGCAAGGTCTAATTCCCATAAAAGAGCTTCGTGTTTTTTTGCTTTTGATTGTTTAAGAATGTTTTTTATTGCAAGAAGTGCTGCTGTTGTAATGTTTTCCGCTCCTTGAATTTTTAATTCTTTTATTGCTTTACAGGTCTGTTCTAGGTTCATTCCCTTTTCTTAAGAAGAAAAAGTATTTAAAGATTCTTACTGCTTCTTTGTTTCATGCAGAAAAGTTATACTGGATTACTTCTTGTTCTTGTTTCCGTCTTCCTTGTTGATATTGGACAATTGTTTTTGAAGTATGGAGTGAATCAAGTAGGAAGCTTGGATTTTAGTGCTGGATATATTGCTCCTTTTCTAGGAATTTTCTCTAATATTTTTGTTCTCATTGGTGTTGTGCTCTTTGTTTCTAGTTCTTTAGGGTGGTTATTGGCATTGAGTAAAATACCTTTGAGTTATGGTTATCCTATAGTCAGTTTTGGATATGTTTTTGTGAGTTTGTTATCTTGGATATTTTTTGATGAAACACTTTCCTTTTTACGTGTTGTTGGATTGATGGTTATTGTTGGGGGCGTGTTTTTGTTAGCACGAACAGAACGATGAGCCTTGCAATTGTTTTATTAGTGATAAGTGTATTTTTAGGAGTTGTTGCACAATTAGCATTGAAAGAGGGTATGATTCAAGCGAAGATTCTTTCTTTTCGATCTGAGAAGATAGTTCCTCTTTTATTGAAAATGTTTTGGAACAAATTTGTTCTGCTTGGCTGTGTATGTTATGCTGTTTCTCTTTTGATGTGGCTGGTTATTTTATCTAAACTAGAATTAAGCTATGCTTATCCCATGATTAGTTCAGGATACTTTTTTGTTGCTTTAGGGTCGTATTTTATTTTCAAAGAGAAGATTACGTTGCAGCGATGGCTTGCTATAGGAATTATTATCTTTGGTGTGGTGCTGGTTGGCTTGAGTTGATTCCTTTGAAGGGTTAAATACCTTGGAGCTCTGTACTGGTGGGTTGTTCATTTTTCTTTTTAAAGTTTTTTTTACAAAAACAGATTACAAATGTTTTTAAACAATATATAATTTCTTTTTTCTATGAAACTTATCTCTCTAAATACTGGGCTGGAAAGGAATTTGATCCACTTATGGCTTATGTTTCTACTTCTCATGCTGATTTTTTTCCTTTTGCCTGCGCTTTCGCCATAAATCACTACTCTTTTTGCATCTCTATTTTTAGATCCCTTTTTTCTTTAATAAGCTTACTATAGAATTTTAAAAAAATAAAAAAATTATGCCATATTAAAGTTTTCTCGCAAGAATTCAATCATAATGGTGTTCCCTGCAATTCTATACACTTCATAGGCATTGTTGAGCTGCTCTTTCTGCAAGAAAATATCTCCTACATTGTTGAGTTTCTCTTTAGATTGTGCGAATTCATATGCTTTTGCAGCCAATACTAATTGGTCATGCTTGACACATTCATCTCCCACAGTGACTAATTTGTCTCTATGGCTTAAGAAGCGGAATACTTCAATTGCACTTTCGTATTTTTCTCTTTTGAGGCATTCATCACCTACAAGAAGAAGTCTTGTTTTGTCTTCTACAAGCTGGAATGCTTTAATTGCATCTGCCATTTGTCCATCACGCAAACAAACTTCCCCTACCGCCATAAGCCTGTCTCGTGCTTCTGCAATCCAATAGCATTCGATTGCATGAGAAAACATATTCATATTTTTATATGAATCGCCAATTTCGATTAATTTGTCCTTATTCTTTGCCTTCATATAGGCTGCAATTGCTTCTTTGGTTCGCCCTTTTTTTACCAATTCTTCAGCAACTGCATTGAGAATTCCCCTTTGCATGTCTTCGCCAAACATGTCAAGGTTCGTGTTCTCAAGACCTTTCTTTAGAACAATTGGAACCATGCGTTTGAATGTGTCCTCTTTTTCTGCGTTAAACTTTTGTACAAGTTCTGGAACAATGTTTTTGAGTTGATCTACCATCTTATTGTGGGTAAATACAGAAGGGCTTTAAATATATATTTAGCCTAGAACTGTTATTTTCTAAAGAGTATAACCATAAGATTCAATAAATTTCATTTTAAAAAAAGAAGAGAGGAAAAATTCCTCTACTCTTTGTCCATCACTGTTCTTATGTAGTTCATTGGTTTAATATCTGTAATAATTGTTTTATGTATAAACCACTTTCCATCTTGGCTTATATACATACAGGTTTCTACTACAGGTTGCTCGTTTAAGTCTTGAATTTTTCTTTGGCTCAATTCTATTGTTTGTGTTTCTGCTTCCATTTTCTCCTCCTTTCCATGCTCACTTTGTATTCTTTCTGAGCTTGTTTCTTTTAGGAAAAACTTCTTAAAAAAGCTTTAGACAAAAATTCCGAAAGATTTCCGAAAAATCCGGAAGATTTTCGGATTAGTTCTTTTTCTTTAGAAAAAATTGAAAAAGATAGATAAAAACAATAAAACTAATGATACTGAGGTATATAAAAAGAAAACTATTCATCTTTTCTTTAAACAGATTTCACATCGATATTTTGGGATTGTTATATGCTGAGAATTAAAAACTTCCATTTCTTTGCCACAATCAAAACAATTCACTGATTTCATAGTAGTAGAAAATGTTTTATTCTTTATTAATGTTGTGGTAAATATATTCTAGAAGTATTATTTGGGGTTTATAAAAGGACATTCTTAAAAAAAAAATTAGGCTCGTATCCCGAGGAAGAGATACGAGCGCTGATTGAAGTGTGGGTTTGGGGGTAAACCCTCGTTATTTCTCTTAATATCCTGCAAAGTCAAGGCCTAATTCTCGTGTCATTGCGACAGATTCACCTTGTCTTTGTTTTACACTACCCTTTCCTAAGATGTAAGGAGATTTTACTCCGGTTACAATTGCCATAATCCGAAGTTTTCCTCTCATATCTTCAGAAATTCTTGCTCCCCAGATAACGTTTGCGTCTTCATCAAGAGCTGTAGTGATCATTTCTCCTGCTTTGTTAACTTCATCCAATGTTAAATCGGCTCCACCAGTAATGTGGATAAGTGCTCCTGTTGCGCCCTCATAACTTACCTCTAATAATGGATTCCCCAATGCTCTTTTTACTGCTTCTTCTACTCTCTTTTCAGAGCTGGATTCTCCAATACCTACAACGGATACATCTCCATTAGACATAATTGCTTTTACGTCTGCGTAGTCCAAGTTTACTAATGATGGCACTGCTATAATTTCTACAATCCCTTTAATCATTGTGGAAACAAGTTCGTTTGCAACTGCAAATGCTTGTTGCACTGGCAAGTTTCCTGCAATCTCTACAAGTCTATTGTTGTCAATAACGATTACTGTGTCACAAATATCTCTTAATTGTTGTAGGCCATACTCTGCTTTTTCAATTCTTGCTCTTTCTATGTTGAAAGGCATGGTTACAGATCCAATAACAATTGCGCCTTCTTCTTTTGCGATTTTTGCAACAACAGGAGCACAGCCTGTTCCTGTGCCTCCACCCATACCAGCGGTAATGAAGACCATGTCAGAGCCTCTCATCATTTGTTTGATTTCAGACATTTGCTCTTTTGCAGCTTCGTATCCTTTTTGTGGGAAACCACCGCATCCAAGTCCTCTTGTCAGAGATCTACCAATGAGAAGTTTTTTGTCTGCTTCTACTAGATCGAGATGTTGTTTGTCTGTGTTCATAGCGAGGATTTCTGCACCTTGTACTCCTTTTTTATAGAGCCAATTGGTTACGTTTGTTCCCCCACCACCACAGCCAACTACTTTTATGTTTGCTTGTCCAACAGTTTGTGTTGGTTGTGTCTGTGTGTTCATATTTTGTAATGCGTTTTGTACTAAAAAGTCCATTTTGTTTACCCCATATACCATTTCTTTTATGTACTGAACTAACTAAATATTTATTAATTAGTTTGTACTCTATTCAACCAAGAACAACGCCAGTTCAACTGAGATCTTTTCGCCAAAAAAGATTTCAACAATCGAATCGCCAAATTCGATTAATTTTATTATATTGTCTAGTCAAAACTTTTATATAAATATTCTTGGACTAGAATATCTATATCCTAGTATGTGTTTTATCCTCGAAAGCTTTAAAAAGGATATTTCTTGCTTAGAATAGGTGAAAGAAGAAGCATATTATAGCCCTTTTCAACGTATGTTACGGGTTGTTGCTTTTGTGTTCTTTTTAGTGTTTTCTGTTTATTTTCTAAAGAATACATAAAATATGTACTTTCTAAGGATTAGATTATTCTTTTTCTGTGTATATACTTCTTAGCATTGTGGGAGGTGTTGCAAATGAAAACACTTTTTATGTTGGAGACAGGAGGACAAGAAAAGGAGCTTCCTTCTTTTGCAGAAGCATTTGTAATCAAGAAACAAATAAGCCTAGAACAGCTTCTGGGAATGCAAGACAAAAGAAAGAGACAAGAAGAGAACAATTTTGGAATAAAACAGTATGAATATATGCTTGTGAAAAAAGAAAACTATGAGTTTTTTCTTTTTGTGAGAATGGCAGAAAACTTTCCGTATAATTTATCTGAAGGATATCCTTCAATAGGAATTGCATTGAGAATTGGGTTTTACGTATGGTAGAACGTTCATTACCATTAGTTGTTGATAGCATACAAAGTAAGATTTATACCCTGGGGTAAAAAACCTGAGTGCAAAATTATAAGTCTGATAGATAAAGTTAGTAATGAAACTGCTTAACGATGGAAAGAACACTTGGCTGATCTACGACCAGATGATGTTGCTTTGGATTTTTTCCTCTCGGAGAATTTTTTACTGATAAGAGATTTTTAAAGTTAGAGTTCGAAAGTATTTCAGGGAAATATATTCCTTATTTTCAAAGATTAGTTCCACATATTATTGGAAAAGGATATACTTTAACTTCTCTTTTTGTAAATTTACATAAAATTAAAACTCCATATTATGAAGATATAGAAGAATATAGAGGAGCTATGCATACTACAAGTGATAAAAGAATTGTTTTTTATTCTACTATTCCATTCACTAGGCAATGGAGATTTATTGATCCTGAAACAGCTCAACTAAGATAAGTATTTAAATATCTTTTTCTCTCTTATGCTTATGGAAGTTGGGGATCATATTATTGCACATACAAAAGCAGGGGATATGCAAGGAGTTGTTCTTCCTTCTTCGACAAAAAAAACATTTGTTTTGAAACTTTCTTCTGGCTATAATGTTGGTGTTCCGCGAAAGAATGTAAAAACTGTTTCTCTTGTGGAAAAAATGAAAGTTACAAAAGAAAAAGATATTAAAAAAATTGCACATTCTGTTAAGAAGAAAACCATTGCTATTCTGCATACTGGCGGAACTATTGCTTCGAAAGTGGATTATGCGACTGGGGCAGTTGTTGCAAAATATAGCCCTGAAGAAATTGTTGATATGTTTCCTGAATTAGAACAATTAGCAAATATTCGATCGCGATTGATTAGCAATATGTCTTCCGATGATATGCGTTTCTCTCATTATAATACTATGGCAAAAGAGGTTGCGAAAGAAATTAAAGAAGGAGCGGATGGCATTATTATTACGCATGGTACGGATACTATTGCATCTAGTTCTGCAGCATTATCTTTTATTCTTGAGGATCTGCCTGTTCCAGTTTTGTTTGTGGGGTCTCAACGTTCTAGTGATCGAGGAGGCACTGATGCTTTCTTGAATCTTATGTCTGCTGTGTATTTTATGCTTGAGAGTGATTTTGCAGAAGTGGGACTTTGTATGCACAAAGGATTAAGTGATGATCTTTGTGTGATTCTTCCTGGATTGAAATGCCGAAAGATGCATAGTTCTCGAAGAGATGCATTTCATGCAATCAATGCAGAGCCTTATGCTGAGGTTCATTTTTTAGAAAAAAAGATTCATATTCTTGATCATTCTTATACTAAAAAAAGTACAAAAGAATTACAGTTACAATTATTTAAAGAAGTAAAAATAGGTTGGTTGCGTTCACGACCGCAGATGTTTGCTTCTGAGCTCAAAGCTTTTTCCAAATATCATGGATTGCTTTTAGAAGGAACAGGTATGGGGCATATGCCCATTGGAAGTGATAAGGAAAATGAAAAAATTCTTGCGGAACTGAAAAAACTTTGTAAGAAAATGCCTGTGGTGATGAGTTTACAAACTCTTTCTGGGCGGGTAGATATGCATGTGTATTCTCCTGGAAGAACTCTTTTAGATATAGGTGTTTTAGGAAACTATTCTGATATGCATCCTGAGACTGCCTACATTAAATTAGCATGGCTTGTTTCCAATCATCCCAAAGAGGTTAGAGAATTATTTGGAAAAGATTTGCGTGGTGAATTGCGAAGTAGGACTGTTCAGTAAACTATTCTGAAAAAAATTCTTTTTTTAGGCTTTCTTCGTACATTCTCATTATTGTTCTACATTCTTCATCTATAGTTATTTTTTGTGGGGTTGTTAATGATGCAAGTCTTTCTGTTTTTGTCATGCTACTTTCTAATCCAAAAGGGCTCTTTTCTTTTTTGTTTGTAATTTGGACTCTGTATTTGTCTTGTATTTTTAGGATAGAACATTGAAAGTCATCTGGCCTTTCAATTCTATAGATTTCTTCTGTTTCGTTTTTTTCTTTGTAAAGATCATAGCCCATTCTTTGGAAATTTGGTTTTTGATCTTCTTCTTTACATGCAAGAAGATTTAAAAGTGTTAGAGTGAATATTTGTTGCATTTTAGTAAAAGCCATGTTCAATGAGATCTTTGTCAAAATATTTTTCTGCTTTCTTTGCATCTTTTTCTGTTGCATACAAATAAAGTGCAGTCATGAAGACTGTGTTAAAGACTTGGGTAAGCAATGAAATGAAAATTACTGCAAGGATAAGTATTGGGATTATGATAATACCAATGACAGGCACAAAAAGCAGTAAGAAAAGTGGAATGAGCAAGAGGCTTAAAACAGAACCTGCTCCAATATAGCCCACTAAGGTTTCTCCCCATGTTGCTTTTAATAAATGAAATGATTTTTTCATGGAAGCAAAAGGTGTTGTATCTTCAAATGCCATGATAGGAATAACAAAGGCTGTGACAAAGCCCCATCCAGCCAGGAGGATATCAATAACTGTATTTCCTGCGACTCTTCCCAAGCCTCCACCATATTTTTCTGCAAGTCTTCGAAGAATCATTTGGAGAATGTTGATAAGGAATAAAGTTAGTGCCCACAAGATAATCTCTTTGAGATTTTTTATACTATGCTTGATTCCACGGCTTATAGAAACTTTCTGTCCTTTTAGGACTTCTCCTGTTTCATAGGATAGTGCTACTGCGAAAAATGTTCCAAAGAATGGGCTTGCGAATAAAAGCAAGAAAAATCCGAAAAAAATGATGCCTTGCAGATTTGCTGCAATTTGCTCTTCAGAAGCTAGAAATAATGCTGGGAAGGCAAAGATTCCAATAAGGAAAAGAAATGCAATGAAGCTTAGAAAGCTGAGAACAGGAAAGACAAATAATGTAGGGTTTGCTGCGATCAGCTTGAAGCTGCCTTTGATGAGTTTCCAGGATCTTTCTAGGGCTTGAAACATTTGTTGGGGGATATTGGGAAGACTATTTAAGGCTTTTTCTTCTCCAAAAGACAACCAAAATGTATATAAACCCCTTCTATTTCCATAGAAATACATTTTAAGATAATACTTTGGAGGAAAAATAGTATGGCAAAAGAAAAACCACACATTAACATTGTGTTTGTAGGTCACGTAGATCACGGAAAAAGTACTACTGTAGGTAGATTGTTCTATGATACTGGTGTTATCGATGAGCAAACAATGAAAAAGTTAAAAGAGAAAGCTCAAGAATTAGGTAAAGCTGGATTCGAGTTCGCTTTCATTATGGATAATCTCAAAGAGGAAAGAGAAAGAGGGGTTACCATTGACCTGATGCATAAAAAACTTATGACAGATAAGTTTGAATATACTGTTATTGATGCTCCAGGACACAAGGATTTTATCAAGAATATGATTACAGGAGCTTCTCAAGCTGATATTGCATTCCTTGTTGTTGCAGCTGCTGAGGGTATTATGACTCAGACACGAGAGCACGTTATTCTCTGTAGAACGATGAATGTTAAGCAAATGGGTATCTTAGTTAATAAAATGGATACTGTGAACTATGACAAAGCGAAGTTCGATGCAGTGAAAGCAGAGATTACTACTTTATTAAAACAAGTTGGATATAAAGCAGAAGAAGTACCTTTCATCCCTATTAGTGCATGGAAGGGAGACAATGTTGTCAAGAAATCTGAGAACATGAGCTGGTATACTGGTCCAACATTACGACAGCAAATGGATCTCTTTAAAGAGCCTGAGAAACCAACAGGATTACCTTTACGAATTCCTTTACAGGATGTCTATAACATCACTGGTATTGGAGTAGTTCCAGTAGGGAAAGTTGAAACTGGGGTTATGAAGGTTGGAGATAAGGTTATTATTGTTCCAGGAAGAGAAGGAAAAGGGGTTGTTGGAGAGTGTAAATCCATTGAAATGCACCATGAGCAAGTTAGCGAAGCAATTCCAGGAGATAACATTGGTTTCTCTGTACGAGGAATTGGGAAGAAAGATATTGCTCGAGGAGACGTTCTTGGACATCCAGACAATCCTCCAACAGTTGTCAGCGAGTTCACTGCACAAATTATGGTGTTGAATCACCCTACTGTTATCACAGCAGGATACACACCTGTATTCCACGTGCACACCTCTCAAATTGCATGTCAATTCATTGCAATTGAGAAAAAATTGAACCCAGCAACTGGAGAAGTTATACAAGAGAACCCAGACTTTATCAAGAATGGGGACGCAGCAATTGTTAAGTTAAAACCTTTGAAACCTTTAGTTATTGAGACACAAGCAACAATTCCGCAAATGTCTTCATTCGCTATCAGGGATGCAGGGCAAACTGTTGCTGTAGGAAGATGTATCTCTCTTGTTAAGAAAGCTATGTAATAGCTTCTTTTTTTATTTTCATTAGTTTTATATAGTAATTCTTTATTTTTTCTTTTATGAAAACAATACAGTCCCCCCAGAACCTTTCTGAAAATAACTTAGTTTCTTTAGTAGATGATATACTTCAAGCTGCTCGAGAAGATAAGGATGTACAAATAGAGTTTAGTGCTCAGGATTATGTAGTTTTTTCCTCTGGGACTGTGAATTATGAACAAGCTTGTCAAATTCCTGAACTCCTTAAAATATTTCGTTCTCATCGTCCTACGACACGAATGATTATGACTTTTTCTTATCTTATGGATTGTCTTTTGGAAGATCAAAATGCTCCTCCGTTTTCTAAAGAATTATATGATACTGCTCAAGTTATTTATCGTTTTAAGTAATATTTTGATTAAGGACTCATAAACAAACTTTCTTTGGGAGCTTGTGTAGCAGTATCTTTATATATTTCGATTTAGTTTCCTTTTTTATGGGGACTATTTATAGGCACTTATTAGCTCCTTCTTCTCTTGAAAAAGTTGTTGCATCAGGTTTAGTAGGAAAGATAGGAAATCAATATGGACTTTTAACTTTTCGCCAAAGAGATGCCACTACTAAGCAACTTGTTGCTGGGGATATACTAAGAAGTTTTACTTTTCTTCAATTAAAAAATTTACAAGTGAGAAATTTTCAAGAGGTATATACCATTAATACTGGAATACAAGTGCTTTTTGAAGTATCTGATTCTGGTGTAAATCAAATATGTGTTTCTGTTCTTGCACGTTTTCTGCCTCCTTATCTTGCTCAGGATATTCTTGTTGCATATATTCGTGGTGTTCCAAAAACTTTATAAAGCTTGGGGAAAACCAGATTCCTATGCAAAGAGCACGTATCAAATTATCAAGCAATAACATCGATAAGATGAATGAAATTATTGCATCTATTAGAGATATTGTTGAAAAAACGAAGGTTAAAATTTCTGGTCCTATTCCTTTACCAACTAAGAAATTAAAGATTACCACACGAAAGAGTCCAGATGGAGAAGGAAAAGCTAGTTGGGATAATTGGGAGATGAGGGTACATAAGAGACTTATTGATTTGGGTGTTGATGAGAGAAGTCTTCGATTGATTATGAGAGTGCACATCCCTGAAAATGTGAATATTTCTATTGAATTGTTGGATTAACATGGCAGAAGAAAAAAATACATTTGATTTTGTACCTTACGATTCTTTTAAAGAGGTATTCTTAAGTTCTCCTTTAGGTTATGTAGTTACCTTAACTATGGGGATTATTATTGCTGTTGGTGTAGGAGGGGGATTACATGGATTAGGCCAAGGATTAAGTAATCTGTTTCAAGATGATCTTCTTTATCAACAACATGTTATTGGTATAGCTATTCCAGATATCTACATAGAAAGAGATGGCGTCAAATATTTCTCTCAAGTAGATGGGAAAAACATAGAAGATTATGTGAAGTGAAGTTTCTTAGAATATTTATTTGAAAAAAGCTTAAATAGTTCTTCTGCTGAATACTTGTATGCTTCTTGAAATTGAAAAACTTTTGTATCAACGTTATATTCTTCATACAAAGAAATTTGAACTTATGAGAGAGTTGTACCCACAAAGTTATATGCGGTCTGCGAAAACTTTGAATAAGATCCATATCATTCTTACAAAAGAAATTCTTGTCAATAAAAAACTGATTAGGCTTCTTGGACAGAGTTCTTTTCCTACAGAAATTCAAGAAAGCTTTGTAGATCCTATTTGTTCTCGATTACAAGAAATCACCCATGTCCTTATAGAAGAGAATACTGTTCTCTGCCAAACAAATGTCTTTGCTTTTGGTTATTCTTATATACAAAAACTTGCTACTGGAAAACAAGGATATTTTCAAAGGCAGCTGCGAAGCTTTCGTCAGCTTGCAGAAAAAGAGTTGCTTTTACATCAAAAAATATTTGAGCTTTCTCATGCGCTTCCACAGTCTTATCATGTCAATGAACAGAAGGTTAGACATTCTTGGAAGCTTGTTAGTCAATTACAAGAAGAACTGCATGCTTTAGCAAAATCTATAGGAAATACTGCATTAGTGAAAAAACATGGAGATCGTGTTCTTGTTCTTATCTCTCAAATTCAAAAGACTGAAATTTATGAATTTATTGCACAGGATATTTTGTATATTAAAGAGCGTGTTGAGTATATTATGGCTCATCCGAAAGAGCATAAGCTCGCCTATTTTCTTACAACAGTGTATATTGTTGCTCCATTTACCTTTGAGATGACTGGTGTCATTTTATTTTTTCGTTATTTGGGAAAATATACAGTAAGTAAAACAAAAAAATTTAAGCATAGATTTACAAAGAAGGCTTCTCTGCGATAGTACTTGGGCCTCTTCTTCCTACTTTAGGGCCATCTGTGATTGTAAAACCTTCTGCTTTAAGATTATCACGAACTACTCGCGCGCAGGAATAGGTTGCAAGTTTTGCTCCTGGTTTCATGATTTTGAATATACCATTAAAGAATTCTCTTGTCCAAAGTTCTGGGGTTTTTTTTGGAGAGAATGGGTCTAAAAAAACACAATCAACTTTTTCTTTTACTTTCTTTATTGTTTCTTGTGCTGGTCCCATGATAAGCGTGAGATCATAGTCTTTATCCTTGTATTTTTTTTCTCGCGCGAGTTTCTTTATTATTTCATATTTTCTATTTATTTCAATATTTTGTAGATCTCTAAGAATTTCTTCATCAATTTCTAATGCAATAACTTTAATATTTTTTGTGTTTTCTAAAGCTACAAAGGTATTGTAGCCTAGGCCGAAGCAGATATCTAGAATAATATAACCATCTTTTACTTCAAGAGGTTCAATGTATTTCTTTTGTGCTTCTTCAAGTGCTCCAGTGAGGGAATGATATGCTTCTTGATACTTTTCGTTAAAGAAGGTGTAGGAGTTATCTTTTGTTTTCATTAATTTCATTTTTTATATATTTGATACATTCTTGCGTTTTGTTTTTTGTTGTGTCTACTATAATAATATTATGCCCTTTATCTTGTGCTTCTGTATGACAGACTTCAAAGATTTCTGCATCAAGGTTTTCTTTGACCTTTCCTTTTGTATATTTCCTTTTTTCTAGTCTTTTTTTTAATGTTTTTATATCTGTTTTTGTGACAATGCAGATATCTACATGCTTTTTGGAAAGCTCATGAGAAAGATGTGAATCAATAATGAGGTCTTTGTATTCTTTTATTTTCTGTATAAGAATTTTATTTAATTTCTTTTCATCTACTACATAGGTTTGTCTTTTTTTATCGTAAGATTCTCTAAGTTTGTATTCTTCTATAACTTTGTTTACATCAAGATATTTTATTTTTATCTCTTTTGCGAGAGCTTTTGCGAGTGTTGTTTTTCCTGTGCCTGGGGTGCCTGTGATAATAATAATCATAGGATATTTAGGATTTTGAATCTTTATTAATTTTAGTATTTCCGGAAATCTTATGGTTTCTGTCGAAAGATTTAAAAAGAAGATTGCTTCACATATGAAGTAATGTATCAAAAGACGCTGACTTTGATTTTAGCATTTGCAATGTTATTTTCTATAGGATATGGGGTGACTGGTTTCTATACACTTGATTCGGAGAGTCTTTGTGTAGAAGAGAGTGACTGTTCGTATTCTGTCTGTTGCCCATTATCTGGTAAAGAGTATGGAGTGTGTGAGCAGGAGTCAGAATGTTCACAAATTTATCTTGATTCTCAAAGTTCTTCCGGTGCTGTGCTCTCTGCACAGAAAGCTCCTCTGCAAGAGAATGTAGAGAGAAGTTATATTGCAGTTTCTTTAGGCATTCTTCTCTTATTGATTCTTGCTATTGTGGGATATTTAGAATGGAAGCAGGAGAAAAAGACATTACAAAGGAAGAGAGTTAAGAGATAAGTGTTCCTTTAAATTTTCTTTCTTGTAAAACCTTTTTAAGTTCTTTTGTTCCTTTTAGGATAATTACAGGAATTTTTTCTTTGTATACAATTTTTGCTGCATGTTTATCAAGAACAAAATGCTGCCCTGGCTTTTCATGATGTTTATCAATAAGGATTTTGAATTCTTTGTGTGATATTTTGGGAATTAATTTTGCATTTTTGTATTTTTTTGGATCCTTTGTGTATAAGCCTGAAACGTTTGTCATGTTAATGAAAATATCTGCCTTTATGAGCTTTGCAATTTCTGCTGAAGTGCCATCAGATGTTGTTCCAATTTTTTTCAGGTCTCCACCGCAGATAAAGAGATTTTCATGTTTTACTCTTTCTTTAAGTTCTTTCCAATTTTTTGCTACAGCCCTATGGCTGCCGAGATAATGAGAGAGAAGGCTTGCATGGAGTTTTGTTGATTCAATGCCTATAATATCTTTTTCTCGTTCTTTTGTTAGTGGTTGCATATACTCTCGTGCTAGGTGGCCACCACCAGTAACAATGACTATTTTATATTTCTTTTTTATACTTTTTATTGTTTTTTTTAATTCTTTGAGAAATTTAAGATTTAGCTTTCCTGGATTGAGTAAAGAACCACCTACGGAGATCACGATCTTTTTCATTGTTGATTTAGAAGCTTATGATATTTTTAAATGTTTAGTCTACCGTAAATAGTTTTGAATCATGCACATCAAACAAACCAAGACGTGCACCGGCATCCAACCAGCCATGTGCATAGTTTAGTGCTGCAAAGGCATCTACAATTTCTCCTTTCTTTTCAAAGTGCTCTGCATCTTTGATATACCGTTCAATCATATCTAGAAAATCTTCTCTTTCTACAGCTAATTTTGGATGTCTATTTCCAGAATTTTTTGCCATTGTATATGCTTTCTTTGTTACTTGGAAATATTTTTTCAGTTTTTCTTCCGTTATTGTATTCATAAGTCATAGAATAAACAAGCATAATGCTTATAAAGGTTTTCTTAGAGTAGAGAGTTGTGGGAACACCTATGAAAATACTCTTTGTTATGCCTTCTTTAGATAATGGGTATTGGAAGAAATTAGGAAAGAAAGTTGGGCCTAAATCTGAACCATTAAGCCTTTTATATATAGCTACGTATTTGAATAAAAATGGGCATCATGCAGAGGTTGTTGATTGTGAGGCGGAAGGACTTTCTTTAGAAGATTTAGAAGCAAAAATTCAAGCAGGAAACTATGATGTTGTTGGTGTTGCTATGCTTACAGCTATGTATAGTCAGTCTGTTGCTGTGTGTACTTTTGTAAAAAAAATAAATCCTGCGATTAAGGTTGTTGTTGGTGGTTCACATGCAAATCTTCGCCCAAAGGAAACTGCAGAGAAAGAAGATGCTATTGATGTGGTGACTGTAGGTGAAGCCGAGTTGACTTTTATGGAACTTATTGAGGTTTTTCAAGGAAGAAAAGCATTGAAAGATGTACAAGGAATTGCGTTTAAAGATAAGAAGAATGGGGAAGTTACTGTGACACAAGAAAGACCTAAAGTGCAGGATCTTGATTTCTTTCCTATTCCTGATCGTGGTTTGTTGAATATGAAATTGTATAGACCTTCTGTTTCATATTATCGAAGATTGCCTGCATATACGATGATTACTACAAGAGGCTGTCCCTATCGATGTACTTTTTGTGCAACAGCAAAGACAGGGTATAGAATGCATTCTGTTTCAAGGGTTGTTGAGGAGATGAGAATTCTTGTGGAAGATTTTGGTGCGAAAGAAATTCTTTTGCGGGATGATACGTTTACTTTGAATAGAAAAAGAACAATAGAGTTATGCGATGCGATTATTGCATCTGGTATGCACAAAAAAATCACTTGGGATGCCATTACTCGAGCAAATCTTGTAGATAAGGAAATGCTTACAAAGATGAAGGAAGCAGGCTGTTGGGGTATGCATTTTGGTGTTGAAGGTGGAACACAGAAATTGATTGATACTGTGAAGAAAGACAGCACGCTTGAAGTGATTAAGAATGCTTTTACTCTTTGTCGGGAAGTGGGAATTGAGACGAGAGGATATTTTATGGTTGGCATGCCTGGTTCTACTCCTGAGGATGATCTTGCAACTATTGAGTTTGCAAAAGATGTGGATCCTGATTGGGCACAGTTTACTATTGCAACTCCTTATCCTGGAACACAATTGTTTGAAGAAGCGGAACAATGGGGGAAATTCCATACAGATTTTGATGATTGGGATAAATATTTAACATGGTCAGGGTTTGGAGATGATGGGTTAGTGTGGACAGCGCATGGCAGAAGCTCTGATGATGTGAAGGCAATGCAACGAAGGGCAATGCGAGAATTTTATTTTCGGCCAAAATTAATTTTGCGTAAAGCAAGCAATTTTGATAACTTGCCTATTTTAAAAAAGTATATGGTTGGTGCGCTTGCTTTAGCGAGAAGTTAGTTTTCTTTTTGTTCTGTATTTTCTTCACTTTTTTCTGTAGGCTCTACTAGGGGGAAGGCATGTTTAATCTTTTCTACTGTAGAGACTTTGTCTCCTTCTTTCAAACGCATAATTCTCACACCTTGAGTATTTCTGCTAATATTTGGAATGTCTGTGACAGGAGTTCTAATGACAATACCATTTTTTGACACAACCATAATCTCATCATTGTCTTTTACAGTCTTTATAGCAACTACATCACCATTTCTTTCTGTCGTTTGAATGTTAATAACACCTTTTCCTCCTCTAGAAATTAATCTATATTCCGGAATGTCAGTTCTCTTCCCAAAACCATTTTCTGTGATTGTTAATAATTGCCCTGTATCGATTGCCACTTCCATACCAATAACTTCATCATCTTTTCTTAGTCGAATACCTCGTACTCCTTGTGAGTTTCTTCCCACATCACGCACTTCTGATTCTTCAAAGCGCACTGCCATTCCCTTTTTGGTTCCAATGATGAATTTTAATGTTCCAGGAGTGAGTTTTACTGTGACAAGCTCATCACCTTCTATTAATTTTATCCCTACAATTCCATTACTTCTTGGTCTAGAGTATTCCATCAATTCTGTTTTTTTTACTAGACCTGTTTTTGTCATCATAATGAGGAAGTGTTTGTCATCAAAATGCTTGATAGGAATAACAGTAGTAATACGCTCTCCTTCACTGATGTTTAAGAGATTGATAATTGCTTTTCCTTTTGCATATTTCCCTGCTTCTGGAACTTGATAGACTTTTAACCAGTAGACTTGCCCCTGATTTGAGAAGCAGAGAAGATAGTTATGTGTGCTTGTATGGATAATGGTTTCTACATCATCATCTTCTTTCTTTTCTGTACCCTTAACACCGACACCTCCACGCTTTTGCAGTCTGTATTCTTGTATTGGCATTCGTTTAATATAACCAGAGGTTGTCATCATAAGTGCAACTTCTTCATCAGGAATAAGATCTTCCATTTCTAATTCTTCTTCTAGATCGGAAAGTTCTGTCTTTCTATTATCACCATAATTTTCTATAATCTCTCTTAAATCTGTTTTGATTAATTCTAAAACTTTCTCTGTAGATGCAAGGATAGAGTTGAGTTCTGCAATAAGCTTTTTTATTTCTTCAAATTCTTCTTTGAGCTTTTCTGTTTCTAAAGACGTAATCTTTTGTAATTTCATATCTAAAATTGCATTTGCTTGAATTTCTGTGAGTTTGTAATTGGTGATAAGAAAGTTTCGTGCAATTTCTACTGTTTTTGATTCTTTCAATCCTTTGACAATAGGATCAATGTTGTTCAGTGCGATTTCTAGACCTTCAAGGATATGTGCACGTGCTTTTGCTTTTTCTACATCAAATTGTGTTCTTCGAACAATAACTTCTTTTCTGTGTGCAAGATAATAATTTAAGACTTCTTTTAAATTCATAACTTTTGGTTGCTTGTTATCGATTGCAAGCATGATAATTCCAAAAGTGGTTTCTAACTGAGAATGTTTGTAGAGCTGATTGAGTACAACGTTTGCATCTGCTCCGCGTTTTAGTTCAATAACAATGCGCATGCCATCCCTGTCCGATTCATCACGAATATCAGAAATCCCTTCAATTGTTTTTTCTGTAACTAATCTTGCAATGCCTTCAATAAGATTTGATTTATTTACTTGATAAGGAATCTCTGTGATAACGATTGCTTGTTTTTCTTTTTTGACTTCAATGTCTGCTTTTGCACGTACTTGGAGTTTTCCACGACCAGTTTTGTAGGCGTTGAGGATACCCATCTTTCCGCAGATCGTTCCTCCTGTTGGGAAGTCTGGGCCTTTTATATGTTGCATAAGATCTGCAATCTCTGCATTTGGATTCTCAATAAGTGTGATTATTGCTCTACAAACTTCTGTGATATTATGTGGAGGAATGTTTGTTGCCATCCCCACTGCAATTCCTGTAGAACCGTTAATGAGCAAATTTGGAAGTTTTGCTGGAAGAACTTCTGGTTCTTTGAGTGAGCCATCAAAGTTATCTACCCAGTGTACTGTTTCTTTGTTGATGTCTGCAAGAAGTTCTTCTGCAATTTTGGAGAGTTTTGCTTCAGTGTATCTCATGCTTGCAGCACTATCCCCATCTACGCTTCCAAAATTTCCTTGACCTTTTACGAGAGGATATCGTAATGCGAACTCTTGGGCCATTCGCACCATGCTCTCATATACAGCAGCATCCCCATGAGGATGAAATTTTCCTAAAACTTCTCCTGTTATTCTTGCAGATTTTTTAAAAGATTTATTATAGCTCAAGCCTAATTCCTGCATAGCAAATAGAATTCTCCTATGTACAGGTTTCAAACCATCACGTACATCAGGGAGTGCTCTTCCAATAATAACAGACATAGAATAATCTAAGTATGCTTCCTTCATTTCTATTTCAATCGGTTTTTTTATGAGTCGTTCTTCTTCCATTTTAGATGTCTAAGTTCTTTGCGAATTTTGCATTTGCGAATATGAATTCTTTTCTAGGTTCTAC
Source organism: Nanobdellota archaeon (assembly GCA_013331795.1). Lineage (GTDB taxonomy): Archaea > Nanobdellota > Nanobdellia > SCGC-AAA011-G17 > GW2011-AR17 > JAGVZZ01 > JAGVZZ01 sp10136u. The sequence continues at coordinate 5,511 of DUFP01000026.1, read as the reverse complement.
TTGATCTCCCATGAGAACAGTGAACATTTCATCTGCAACAACTGCATCGGGGACTGTTATTTGTTTTAAATGCCGTGTGCTTGGGTCAAGAGTTGTTTCCCAAAGTTGATCTGCATTCATTTCTCCAAGACCTTTGTATCTTTGTATGTTTACATCTTTTCCCATTCTTTCTAGTATTGCAGGGAGTTCTTGATCATTCATGACATATATTTTTTCTTTTCCTTTGCTCACTCTATACAAAGGAGGCATTGCTAAATAGATATATCCACTTTCAATAAGTTTTGGCATATATCTGTAAAAGAAGGTTAAAAGGAGACAAGAAATATGTGATCCATCAACATCTGCATCTGTCATGACAATTATTTTATGGTAGCGTACTTTTGTAATATCAAATTCATCTCCAATACCACAGCCTAATGCAGAGATTAATGTTGTTACTTCATTATTTGCAAATATTTTATCTAAACGTGCTTTTTCCACGTTGAGAATTTTTCCTTTTAATGGGAGAACTGCTTGAGATACTCTTGATCTTCCCATACGTGCGCTTCCACCTGCAGAATCTCCTTCCACCAAAAATATTTCTGATTTTGCTGGATCTCTTTCCTGGCAATCTGAAAGTTTTCCTGGTAATGATCCAGAGGAGAGAATACCTTTTCTTCGTGCAAGGTCTTTTGCTTTTCGCGCAGCTTCTCTTGCCTTTGCAGCAAGTAAAACTTTTTCAATGATCTTCTTTGCAATATCAGGATGTTCTTCTAAGTAAGTTGCTAATTCATTATACACAATCTTTGTGACAAGACCTTTAATCTCACTATTTCCTAGCTTTGTTTTTGTTTGCCCTTCAAATTGTGGATTTTGTACTTTCAAGGAAATTACTGCAGTCAAACCTTCTCGCATGTCATTCCCAGAGAGTTTTTCTTCTACATTTTTTATGTTTTTTTCTATGTATTCGTTAATGACTCTTGTGAGTGCCATTCCAAAGCCAACAACATGTGTTCCACCTTCTTGCGTGTTAATGTTGTTTACAAATGAGAATAGATTTTCATTATAGCTATCATTGTATTGCAAAGCAATTTCCACCACTGTTTTTTCTTCTTCTTTTTCAATGTAAATAGGATTGTGTAAAACTTCTTTATTTTTATTTAGGTACGTTACGAACTCAATAATACCACCCTCATATTGAAAGAGGTTTTCTTTGTTCTCTTCTCGTTCATCTTTTAATGTAATTTTAATTCCTTTGTTTAAAAATGCTAATTCTCTTAATCTCTTTGCAAGAATATCATATTCAAAAAGTGTTGTTTCTTGAAAAATAGAATCATCTGGATAGAATTGCACGGATGTTCCACGCTCTTCTGTTTGTCCTAGTGTTTTTACTTCTGTTACAGGAATACCTTTTTCATACATTTGTTGATAGATATTTCCATCTCTATAAATTGTCACAATAAGCTTTTTTGAAAGTGCGTTGACACAAGACACTCCCACTCCATGCAGGCCTCCAGAAACTTTGTATGAATCTTTATCGAATTTTCCTCCAGCATGTAGGACTGTGAGAACTATTTCTACTGCTGGACGGCCTTCAGTAGGATGCATATCTACTGGAATACCTCTTCCATTATCTTTTACAGAAATAGAACCATCTTTGAGAATTATTACTTGGATATCTGTACAAAAACCAGCTAATGCTTCATCAATAGAGTTGTCTACAACTTCATAAACTAAATGGTGAAGACCACGTTGTCCTGTATCTCCTATGTACATGGAAGGTCTTGCTCTCACTGCTTCAAGGCCTTTGAGAACTTGAATATTTATTGCTTTGTAGTCTGCTGTCATTGTTGAGTTTTTGTACTAGTTTCGTGTGTTTTTTCCTTTGATTTTTGTGCGTAAAAATAGCTCTTTTTCTGTGTTTTTTAGCGATTGTTTCTTTATATGCTTTTCTTTTCTCTAAAGTGCATAATTCATGGTTTATACCCTGTTTAAAGCTGTTTTAGAATATTGTAAAAATAACCTTAAAAAGGAGGCTATTTTGCTCCAAATTTATGATAGTGAATCCCTTCAAAAAATATATTTTCTTAGATGATGAAAGAGGAATATTTCAATTCACTTTCCAAATATCTTCAAAGAATAATTTGTATTTTTCTGCAATTTCCTTATGTGATACTTTAAAACCAAAAATTGTATTTGCAAAATAAATTGTCGTTACTGATTTATTTGTTATAAGTAAATATGCTGGTGATACTGAGGAGAAAACTTTTAATTTTGAAATATTTCTTTTTTTACTCTCTTTCCACCATTTTTCATCCCAAGGCGGTGTTCCTGGATCTGCAATGATTTTACACATAATTCCCTTTTCAATTCTTCTCTTTTGCCAATCTTTTAAATAACCACCTGCATATTCAACAATTTTTTTTGGTGTTCCTAAAATTAATATCTCTTCTCCTTTTTTTGTTTCTATTAGTGATTCTTCTAGAAGATGTTTTACTCCATTAATCCCCTCGAAAGCTGTAAGAATGTTTTCTGTTTTTTTGGAATTTTTTTCTGCAAGGAGTTGAGGGATAATTATTTTTAGGATTTCTTTTTCTTTTTGAATTATTAATTCTTTTTCTTCAATTAATGTTTGTAAAGTTCTTGGATCTGCTGCTGAAAAATATTGTTTGCCATTCTTTGTAATAGAACTCACTAAACCTTTTTCTGTTAATCTTCGAAGTATATCATAAATCTTTGAATGTGAGACTTTTGAAAACTTGATAATATTTCCTATTGAAGATTCTCCTATCTTCACAAGCGTTTTATAGGCCTTTGATTCTCCTTCTGTTAAAAATGGAATGTTCATCTTTGAAAATATGTTTGCGAGGTTTATATATCTTCCCCCACTAGGGAGGGGATAGTAATTAAGTATACTTTTGCTTTCTGTACTAGAAGGAGTTAAGAAAATGAAAGTAACAAACACAAGAAAAATTATACAAACACAGCTAAAAACTGATGGAACAGACGCATCTGAGGAGCTTAATGCTCGCACATACAATTGGGTAAAGAGAACAGCAATTCCAACTTTAGATGAGTATATTATAGAGCCTTTTGAGACAAGCTTGAAGGAAATAACTATGAAGATGGCTTCAGAAAAAGAAGGGCTTAAAGAAGGAGAATGGCTACGTGAAAGATATGTGAAAGAATGGACTTTTCCTTTTGTAAGATTTGAAGTTGCAGCGTACAGACATAGCAGTATTTCTCATGAAGCAGTTCTTGGACAAGCACAACGATTTTTAGAAGATTGTATTTTGGATAATGCTGATAATGTACGTAGAGAGTTTATTCGCAAAAATAATGGGGATCCTCATGTTTCTGCAGGATATATTCTTCGAGAGTTTGGGAGATGGAGAAATGAAAATACAAAATTTTACAACAAACAAGATATTCAAACTATGGGAAATTTACCTTCTGCTGTTTCTGAGCTTGTTGTTGCTTTAGATACGAATCGTTTTAAGACAATTCATGAGGTACATGCACAGGACTATCTTCGTGCAAAAGCTTTGAAAGGAGGACTTAACGCTTTTGTCAAGGATTTTACAGAGCATGTTCGTGCAAGGCATGGCATTGATGTTCGAGAAGGAGAACTAGAAACAGATTATGAGCTTTCTGACAGCTCTGCAATACGCTATCTCTTTTATCCTAAAGAAACTTCTGTACAATATGGGAAAATGATTGAAGCGCTCACGCAAGAGTCTAAGAAAGAAATTTCTGCTTCTACAGGTGATTTAGTTCTCTTAGAAGACTTAGGGTTTAAGGATGCATATCAAAAGAAAGGACGAGGAGGCATTATTGTGTCTACAGTACGGAGCCTGGGTCGTTTAGGAATATGTACTCTCGATCGTTTGGATAAAGGAAAATTAGGCTATAGTATCTATGATAATACGCATAAAGGCGTGTATGTGCAGGCACGAGGGCTTCTTGATCGTATTAGTGATTTACGAAAAACTTATAGTAGTGGAGAGACACAAATGAAAGTGGATTTCTTTCCTGGAGCGCCTGAAGGTTTTTAGTTTTTTTTATAGGCTCTGTAGAAAAGATATGAATTCTTAGGCCGTAAGGCTTAAGAACCTTGTTTACACCTAAATATTGTCGTTTACCGAGGTGAAAACATGGATGTAAATACAAACAAATTATTAAGTGATGCTCGCCAGAAATCCAGTGAGCTTGTAGAATAGATTTTTTTTACTAAGTGAGCGACCGATCTTTAGGTTGGGGAGGAGGTCAAGATATTTCTCAATAATTTCTTCTCGAGATAATGTTTGGATTATCATTTTTCCAAAAGTACAATTTTTATTTTTTTCCCCACCCATTCAACAGGCACATAGACACGACCGCTATTGCCACTTTTGTTAACTTGCTTTTCCAACATCTCAAAACCTTTGAGTTGAATTTTTGTTTCTTTCATACTAGCTACTTTGTAGCTAACTAGTATTTATATTTTTCGCTTATATTTTATATAATCCAAAAACAGAAATTAAAAATTAGCTAAACAAATACCGATTTTGCAGAAAATACAATTCGTTGTCATGAGAAAAGATGAATGCTTATTCTTTTTATGAAAAATCGGCGCAAAACCTTGTACTTTAGTGCGAGGATGTAGCGCCGAGATATTTGCAAGCGCCGATTTTACATCCCACGGAAGCGCCACCACTCGTTTGCGAACCGTAAAACCTCGCTCTTTAGAGAGAGGATAGGTGAGCAATAACGTAAGTGGCGCTTCCGTGTTATGTTAAAAGATCATAAACTTCTCCAAGTAAACTTTTGCTGCTCCTTAATTCTTTTAATGCATTATTAAATTCTCCAATTTCTTCAGGTTTTAAATTTTCCATGTCACAACTGTAATCAAAAATAAACCTTTGCCATATTCTCTCATGTTCAGGATCAAAGTTGATTATGTGTTGATAAACCTTATTAATCGAGTCTTTCTCCATAATTTCCAAAAGTGTCCTCTCTTTTTCTGGAATCTTATCCAACAAACTTGTATCATCTTCTTCAGATGTTGGACTATCTAAACTAACTTCATATTGTTTTGTTTTTTGTCCATAATTATACCAAGACAACAATCCCCTCTTATTTTTATTTATTGCGACTAAGTATATGTTTACTTCTTCTTTTGAATATCCAAATTTGCGGTTTAATTCAGCTAAAATAGCATCAACTGAAGCCACTATTTGAATCCCAGAAACAGCGTAAACATTTCTTTCAAATCTGTCAATTTCTTCGTACGTACATTTTTGAATGAGGGCAAAAACAGTTTCACGCCCCTTTCCTTTAAAAATACTATTTCGAAGGTATCCTTCAACAAGAGGAGATATTCTTTCATCATCAATTCTTATCATGTCAAATAAATCTTTATGTTCAGACCATCTTTCTGTTGTAGACTGCCAATCTTTAGTCCTTAAAGATAAAGCTAATTTATTATTAGATAACCCATTTTCTTTAAAAAAGACATAATGTTGAGCGATCCATTCCAGCTTTTCTTCCCAA
>DUFP01000002.1 GCA_013331795.1 Nanobdellota archaeon | reverse complement strand
CCTTTTTAATTCCGGACAAGCCTAGCTTATCATAAGGTTTTTAAAGAGCTCCTATTCTCTGAGAAGAATGTTTAGCATCCCATTATTTACTTTAGAAACTAGTAAAGATCACTTAGGTTTTCTTCAAGCACATTTTCTCGGAAAGAAAAGTATCCCTGAAAGAAAGGTTCTTGTTGATTCTCATTTTCATCTTGGAAGAAAATTATTTCAAACAGAAGAAGATCGACAAGAAATAGTTCATAGTTTTTTTAATGCAAAAGTTGGCATACAGGCTATTTCAGATTATGGACTTTTTCATCCTATACATCATGTCGTTCCTTATGAAGAATTTGTTGCTGTTCTTCCAAAAATTGCTGGAATTGAAGTTGTTTTTTCTGATACATATGCAAGTATTGTCAAGCGCGGAGATGAACAAGTCATTTTCACTAAAGGCATTGAAGTAGAAACTATTCTTGAGGGCAGTACTCCGAGTGTTTTTAGAGAAAATCATCAGATACATATTGCTGCAGAAGGCTTTGATCACTTGCAGGCTTCTGGAACGCATGCACTTTTAGAAGAAGGACAAAGACAAGGAGCCTATATGACTATTGCTCATCCCTTTACTGTCCCAGCAGGAAAAACACCTATTCCTGTTCTTAAACAATTGAGTGCTTTTCTTCCTCCAACACTAGATGAAATAAAAGAACTTTATAAGATTGCAAAAGAATTTCCTGTGTTCCTTGAAGGCCTTAACACAGGGAACACCCTCTGGATGACTTTCACCAATGCTGGTGTTCGTGTTTTTGCACAGAAACATGATTTTCCACTCATTTACAATACTGATGCACATACACGTCCTAGCCCTCCTTTTTTAACGAGGCATGGAGTAAGCAAATACTGGCTTTTCAAAGAACAAGTTGGCTCTGCAGGAACACTTTTAGAAGAAGAAACTGTGCAAAATTTAAAAAGTCTTACAGGAAAAGAAATCCTTGAAAAAAAATATGAAGCAATACACAATCATGGAGAGCGATATGGAGAAGTGAGCAACACGTGGATTTTTGGATTTTCTGTTGCAGCAACACATCTTGAATTTCTTTTACCATGACAGAACAACCGCTTGCAAATAGAAATATTTTCCTTCAAGGAAATAGAAGTGCCTATGACCTTATCCATGCACTGGCAAATAGGGATATTGTTACACAGAGAATCCTTTGTGATATTGATGGAACTTTGCATAAAGGATACTATGATAAGCTTCTTCGCGGAATAAGCAATGCAGATCTTGCACTCTATCTTCTCCCTCGTATTCCTTTCTCACAGTTTCCACGTTTTGTTACAAAAAATATTGAAATTTTTCTTTACGATAGAAAAACTTTAGCAAATGGGATTCCTGATGCAGAAAGGGAGATTCATACAAAACATCTTGTAAATTTATTTCTGGATTCTTTGAGGGAAATCCCAGAGGAAATAATTCAGGAGGGAGCAAAAAAACTTCCTAAAAGAATATATCCACATGCAAAAGAAACTCTGGATTTGATACATGGGAGAAGGGCACTTATTTCTTGCAGTTTACAAATTGTTGCAGATGCATATGGAGAATATGTTGATGCGCGTGAAGTATTTGGGAATCCCTTATCAGGAAAAGATTTCAAGCAATATGGAATGCTCTATGGAGTGCAAGATAAAGAAAGAATTGCACGAATGGTTTCTCACAAAACTGAGAGAATGATTGTTATAGGAGATACAACAGATGATACAGGAATGGCTGTTGTGGCTCATGAAAGAAATCTTGAAAGTGTTGTGATTGCAATGCATCATCGTTCAGAAGCTTTAGAAGCAAAAGCAGATATTATTGCATATTCTTGGGAAGATTTGCGTGCTTTTCTTGAAGAATATTAGTATTTATACTTTACACAAAATTTAAATGCTTTCTTTTTTTTCTTTATCTTTATGAACATACTCTTTAAGGAATACAAGGAAGGATATTTTGAAGATCTTGTGAGCTGTATGGAAAACCTTCAGGACTTTCTTATAGAAATAGATCCTTTACAAAGATTACGGCGACTTCCTTCATATGGAATACATTATACAAATGATCTTATTGATAGAGTCTCTCAAGGTGAAGGACTTATTATTCTTGCCTACGATCAAGAAAAAATTGTAGGGTGCATAGCTGGTGCTATTGAGAAACAACCAGAAGAAAACCTGCTTGAGTGTAGAATTACAAAACCAGCTAGGATACTAGAACTATTTGTTTTAGAGAGTTATAGAGGTTTTCATGTAGGCAAAAATTTGGTGGAAAAAATGGAAAGATATTTTCAGGAGAATGGTTGTGATATTATTCGCGTTGAAGTTTTTGTGCCTAATAAAAATGCATATACCTTTTATCAAAAATTTGATTATTCTGAGCGAGTTGTTGAGCTTGTAAAAACATTCAAGAAATAAAAAAAGATTCTTTGCAAAAATTTAAATAGAAAGAGAGACATTTAGGATCTTATGAAAAGAGCGATCTGGATTTTTATTCTTCTCCTGCTTCCTTTTGTTTCTGCAGAAGTTGATAATTACAATAATGTGAGTTCCTTAACATTGCAAGTAGATATTTCTTCAGACATACAAAAGACGAATGGAGTTACACAGGAAATTTCTGCAGAGTTAGAATTTTATCCCAAATCCTATCCTTATCAAACTATTCTCTTGGAAGAATTTCTTGCAAATCCAGAAGCAGATATAGGCATAACAAACAATGGAGTGAAATATACATGGAATACTGATAGTCCTTCCTATGATTTTTCTGTCTCTAGCAAAATTTTTGTAGAAAATACTCTTATTCACATTTCTGAAAAAATTCCTTACCCTGCATCTGTTCCAGAAGAAGTACAAGTCTATACATTGGAAACAGAAATTATTGATATTACCTCAGAAATTGATGCACTTGCAGAAGAACTTGTTGGTGGAGAAGATGATCTTTACAAAGTTGTATTTATTCTTGCAAACTGGACGCAAAATAATGTAGAATACAATCTGTCTTCTTTAAATGTACAAGCAAGCCAAAAATCTTCATGGGTTTTAGAACATAGAGAAGGAGTCTGTGATGAAATTACAAATTTATTTATTTCTCTTGCGCGAAGCAGAGGAATTCCTGCACGGTTTGCATCAGGGATGGTCTATACAAATTTACAAGATGATTTTGGTGCACATGGCTGGGCAGAAGTATATATTGATGGGAAATGGGTTCCTGTGGATGTTACTTATGGAACTTTTGGATGGATTGATCCTTCTCATATTAAATTTAAAGATGAACTTGGATCTAATGAAGCATCTGTTTCTTATGAATGGATAGGAAACAATCTTCAGGTTGATGTTGGAGAGGTAAATTTCCAAACAGATATTACTGCTCTTGGTGGAGTTGCAGATGAATATCTCTCTCTTGAAGTTGAAACACTCAAAGACTCTGTTGGAGCTGGGAGTTATGTTCCTCTCCAAATTACCGTTTCTAATCCAAATGATTTTTATGTTCCTGTACAACTTTATTTGACAAAAGCTCCTGGTGTTGTAGGAAAAAATACAAAGAGTGTTCTTTTAGAACCACATGAAGAAAAGATTGTATTTTGGATTGTACAAGTGCCTGAAGATATTGATCCCTTGTATCTTTATACAACAAGTGTTGAAGTACAAACTATGTTTGGAGGGCGTGCAGAAACGAGTTTTAGCTATGCATCAAATTATGAAACTGAAAGTCTAGAAGATGCAGAAAAAATTATTTCTTCTCTTCAAGTTGATGAAAACAAGCCATATTTAGATGATGTTTCTTTGGATTGTTCTCTAGATAAGGATCAATATTATGCGGAAGAAAATGCTGTTCTTACGTGTTTTCTAGAAGGGAACATTGCTGCTGTTGAGGTTTGTTTTGAAGAGATTTGTTTTGCTGCAAAAAAAGAGCTTGAATGGAATATAGCTCTTCAGGATTACCAAAGTCAAAGATTGTTGGTTCGTGCAGAAAGAAATGGTGAAGCACGGTATGCATATTTTGATTTGCACATTGTTGAAATTCCTAACCTCCGTGTAGAAAACATTAACTTAAAGGAAATAAACTTCCATGAAAAAGAAGATATGGAGTTTACTCTCGTTACTGATAGTACAGTAGAAGATCTCTCTCTTTCTATTGATGGTGTGGGAACATTTTCTTTGAGTTCTGTTGAAGGGCAAAGGACTATCAGTACAGAAGTTTCTGGGAAAGCATTTGCAAATGGGCATATTACTTTTCATATGGTCTATACAGATGCTTTGGGAACACATTATGAGAGTGAACAAAGTGAGAATATTATTGTTTCGAACGTTCCTTGGTACTATACCATATGGCTTTCCCTTCTTTCTCTTTTTGAAAAGTAATGTTCTTCACTACCCCTGGTAAACACTTTTTAGCTTAACACATAAGTAGTAAATGATAAAAATCCTTATAAAGAGGGAGAAATAGGCTGTTTTTTAAGAATGGAATGGTGGAAAATATTCGGAATTGTTCTTGTTTTGGTAGTTCTTTTTTTCTTGGGATATTATTTATTTCAAGAGAATTCATACAAATATTATCGAAAAGCACGCCGAGCACATAAAAAAGGAGAATGTGCATATCATTCTGGAAATTTTGAAGGCGCAGAGTCTTTTTATGCAAAAGCTGAAGAATATAGAAAAAAAGCAAGGGAGCTAGAATAAGATGGAATGGTATGAAGAGCTTGATTTTGATGAAAATCCTTTACAAAGAGAAACACGATGTGTAGGCAATGAAGAAATTCTGAAAGAAGCGTATTATTCTATTATGTCTGGAAATATTCTTGTCATTGAAGGAGAAAATGGAAGTGGAAAAACTAAAATTTTGAAAGAAGTTATTAAAAAATTTGGGGGCTATGGAAGAATAGCATATGTCAATGCAAAGGAATTGCAAAAAGAACTTAATATTGAAGAGATTCTTGCAAAAAAGAATGGCATCTTGGGTTGGTTATTTAAAAAATATCCCAAAAACATGATCCTCCTTCTTGATGATGTTGAGCATATTTCTTCCAGAAATCTAGAAAGAATAAAATATTTCTTTGATAGCAATCATCTTCGTTCTGTTATTATCACTACAAAAAGTTATGAAAAACTACACTTAAGTGAAAGTATTAAACAAAGAATACGAAAAACCATACAATTGCATTCCCTTTCTGAGTTTGAAGCAGTACAAGTTTTTCGAGATAAATTAGGGGAGCATATTCTCAGTGATAGAGTCATTAAAACAGCCTATCAATTATCAGGAAAGAACACACAAAAGTTTTTAAATAACTGCGAGCATGTTTGTAAAGCATACGTTGCAAATAAGAACCTTACTGAAGACGATGTAAGGAAGCTTTTAGAAAGAGGTACAAGATGAATGATGTGTGGTTTCGAGAACTAGGTTTTCATACTAATCCTTTTAGCATTAAACCGGCTGTATTTCATGATCATGTTATTGGTTTTGATAAAGTTGTTGATGAAATTTCTTATGGTATTCTCAATAACAAAGTCGTACTTGTAGAAGGAGACTACGGACAAGGAAAAAGCAGCATTCTCAAAAAGCTTCTCAATGATTTTGGAGGAAAAAAACAGGTTATCTACTATAGTTGTAATAGAATGGACTCACGATTAAATGTGAAATCATTATTAAATGGAAGATATGGTTTTGTCGGACAACTTTTTGATATTAAACCCAAAGAAATGATTTTATTGCTTGATGAAGCACAAGAATTGAATTCTAAGGATTATGAACGTTTATACTCTTATTACCAAGAAGGCTACATTAAGTCTATTGTTCTTGTAGGAAAAGGAATCAAGAAAGGTGAGCTTGTACCTGGCTTCAAAGCGCATACAGAAGAAGTAGGTATGGCAAAAATGAATGAAGACCTTGCATTACAAGTTGTGAAAAAACGTATTGGAGATCTCTCCTTGCTTCCAGATATGATTATACGAAAAATTTACCAAAGATCAGATAATAATGTACGCCTCATGCTTAAAACATGTGAAGAGGTATGTAAAAAATCTGTTGAATCTGGAAGAAAAAGAGTTACTGAAGAGTTTTTAAAACAATTTTTTCATGACAAAGAAACTCCAGCCCCTAAAGTTGAAATTGAAAAGCCTAAAGCTCCTGAAGTGAAAAAAGAAGAAGTAAAAGTTGAAGAAAAGAAAATAGCTAAAACTGTTATTATTGATCATCGAAAAGAAAAGAAAGAAGAAAAAGTTGCAGAGAAAGTACAGGAAGAAAAGCCTAAAGATAAAAAAGAAGACGTGAAAGTTGAGGAGAAGAAGCCTAAAGGTCATGTCTACAGACCTGATGAATACAAAAGCATGAATAAGGGATCTGCTGAAGAATTGCTCAATAAGCAAACTGATGAAATTTTTGGTGATGAGCAGTATTATTAATTTATTTCTGGAAATAAATCTTTATAGGTATATTTTGTATTGCTTGTAAGATATTTCTTTACATTCTCTGGATTATGACCTTTGCCTAAAAAGAGAATTCCACGCTCATTTTCTTGTAATGTTGAAGCAATATTTCTTCCAATCCAATATTCTCGAGCTTGATTAATATCTGCATATTCACAGTCTTTAAAAAAGTTTTTTATAAAAGGGAGGAATATCTCTCCTCCATCAGAAAAAGATTCAAGAAATTTTCTTATAGGAATTTTTTTACCTTTTTTCATTTCATCTATAATCCTTTCTTCATAAATTAAAGCAAGTATTCTTAATCCATTATGTTCTGTAGGCATAATGGGAATATTATATAAATCATGTAAAGCTCTTGCTGGAATATATATGGCTGGTCCATCCCCTAATTCTCCATCAAAATATCCCTCTATATAGGTCCTATGAAAAGGATTTTCTCCATGATAGTCTAAAAGTTTTCCAGTTAAAGTTGTATAATAATCTCCAAGCACATCATGAAAACGCTCAACTTTCTTTGCATCTTGTTTTGATTCTCTGGATCTAAAAATATCAGAAACATCATGAACAATGCCATAGTGTACGAGTTCTCTCATATTTACTCCAAAAAGCTATAGTTCCCTTTCATTGCGTCAATATAAATTCCTTTTCCATGTTTTCTTTCTGCCATTTGAAAAAGAGCATGGCCTATTGAATGGGAATGACCCAAAACGAGTTTTATAGGATCTTTCTTTTTGCGTTCTTCATGATGCTCTTTGAATAATTTTAGAGCAGCCTCTAAATGCCATTGTAATTCATTTGTCTGTTGTACATATGCAAAATCTTTTTTTTCTTCTGCTAAACTTTCTGTGATATGCTTTTGTACACCCATTGCGTGACCCTCAAGAAAGATCTTATATATAGGGTGAAAAGTTGAACTTAATTCATGTTGTAAATAATGTGTATATTCGTGTGCTAAAATAGAACTTAACCTTTGTCTCAACTCACCTCTTTTTAGAATAATCTCTTTATTCTTTGGGCAATACCATCCAAGACTTTTTTCTTCAGGAATTTTTAATACTGCTAAACCAAGAATACCTGAAGCAACGATTACTTCTGTTCCAACAACTATTTGTCCTGGAGTCAAGGCGTGGTCAAGAACATAAGATCCAAGGATACATCCATTTGAAATAATAAAAAAACTCAATATTCTGGATAAAGAAGGATATGCATAATGAACAGGAGGTACATTTTCTATCTCCACCTCTAAAAAAGAATTTACCTTTAAAGAAATATCAACCAATAAATAACGAGTTTCATCGTTATTATTGCATCTTTCATTCCAACAATTTGTCCAATTCTTTGGAGAGTTTGCTCGCTGCCTTTTTGCAGTTTCAATGATTTCTTCTAAAGGATCTCTATTTCTTTTATCAAAGAATCTATTTATAAGACTTAAATAATCTATATTCATTGGCTTTTCTATAGAATAACCCTTAATAAACCTTTCTTAATTAGTTACTTTTAAGTGGTATCTTTTCTAAACAAGCTTTTTAAAGTTGTACTCACTTTTATTAGTATGGATATCACACTTTTAGAAGGATTTGGATATAAAGGAGAAATCCTGAAAAAAATTCCTAAACTTCCCAGCAAAGAATTAGTCATTGTACAAGGTGGAGATGATACCATTAATAGGCTCGCTCTTTCTTCAAGATATGTCGATGTACTCCTTGATCCACATCTTGGACAAAGAAAAGATTTTATGCATCAAAGAAATTCAGGACTTAACCATGTGCTTTGTACATTGGCAAAAGAACATACCGTTGCTGTGGGATTCTCTTTTTCCAGTATACTCCATTCTTTACAAAGAGCAAAAGATTTAGGAAGGATTATACAAAATATTCATCTTTGCAGGAAGTATAAGATTTCCATGGTTATTGGAAGTTTTGCAAAAGATGCGTGGGAGCTGAGGAATGAGAAAGATCTTCAGGCGTTTTTCAAAGTCTTAGGTATGACAGGCAAAGAAGTGCAGATGGGTTTTGTACAGAAACGTTTAGAGTACAAAAGAAGGTTTGTACAGAAAGGTGTGATGTTGGCTGAGTAAGTTGGACAAATTGGTTTTTGTTTATAGAACTTGTTCCCTGGAAATTTAGGCATTTGGACAGGCGGACATGTTGGCATGAGGTGCGCGCCAGACTTATAAATGGACTTTCATTATTTCTTTTTGAACTGTGAAATAGGAGAAAAACATGCAAGAAGAAAACAAACAAGCTTTGGTTGTCTTTCAAGACAAAAAAATACGAAGGGTTTGGCATAATGGAGAATGGTATTTCTCTGTTGTGGATGTGGTAGGAGCATTGACAGAGAGTGGGGATGCTAGAAAATACTGGAATAAATTAAGCCAGCGACTAAGAGAAGAGGGAAGTGAGGTGGTGACAAATTGTCACCAACTGAAATTGCCAGCATCTGATGGGAAAAATTATGAAACAGACTGTGCAAACACAAAAAACATGTTTCGAATTATTCAGTCTATACCTTCCAAGCATGCCGAACCTTTTAAACTATGGCTAGCACAAGTTGGTTACGAACGTGTACAAGAAATTGAAAATCCAGAACTTGCACAGAATAGAGTCAAAGAATATTATGAAATGAAAGGCTATCCACAATCTTGGATAGAAAAGAGACTCAGAGGGATTGCAATACGACAAGAGCTCACGGATGAATGGAAAGGAAGAGAAATACATGAGGAAAAAGACTTTGCCATTCTTACAAATGAAATAAGTAAAGCCACTTTTGGAAAAACTGTGCAAGAATATAAAGACTTTAAAGGCTTAGAAAAGAAGAACCAGAATGTCAGAGACCACATGACGGATTGGGAACTTATCTTTACAATGCTTGGAGAAAAGGCAACAACAGATATTACTGTTGCAAAAGATGCAAAGGGACTTGCAGAATGTAAAGAGACTGCACAGAAAGGAGGAAAGATTGCCCAGGATGCTAGATTAGCCCTGGAGAAAGAAACAGGGAAAACTATTATCACTAAAAATAATTTTTTAGGACTTCAAGAAACAAAAAAACTTGAACATAAGAAAAAGAGATTTTAGAGAGTAGAATTAAAATTTTACAAAACTTACATAAAAATTATACTCAAATGGGACAAATTACAGGAATTTATCGTAAAAGAATTCCTAAAGAATTAGAAAAGCTTAAAACTGAGGGATATCTCTATTTGAATTCTGGAAGATATGAAATGACAGAGAAAGGAAAGATATTACTACTGGGATGCGATGAAGCCGGGCGTTTCTAAATAAGTCATTGTTTAGAACCCGAGAGGACCAGTCATCGGCCCCCTAGTGATGTGTGGAGTTGTTGTAGAAGAAGAAGACTTAGCGAAGCTTGCAGAGATAGGAGTAAAAGATTCTAAACTGCTTACAACAAAGAAAAGAGAAGCACTCTTCGAGCCTATTAAAAAAATTGTCAAAGCGTACAAACTCATCATTATAGAACCACAAGAAATTGATGATGCGGTAAACTCTGATACAACTAATTTAAATTTTCTTGAGGCAATGAAAACAGCACTTATTCTTAACGAATTAAAACCAGACAAAGCAATTGTGGATTGTCCCAGTAATAATATTCCTGCATACAAAGAATATCTGCAAAATTTACTCACTGTAAAAATGGAATTGGTTTTAGAGCATAATGCAGAAAAGCATCTTCAAGTTGCTGCAGCGTCTATTCTTGCAAAAGTCACACGAGACAGAATTATTGTGGACTTAGAAAAAAAATATGGGGAAATGGGAAGCGGTTATCCTGCAGATCCTGTAACTCAAGCTTTTTTGAAAAAAAATGCAAAAAAATACCCTGAAATCTTCCGAAAATCATGGGCTACATATAAAAAAATTGCACAGCAAAGTATTACAGATTATTAAACACAGATATTTTTAAAAACACCATTTTTTTATAAACATTTTATGTGGGACCCAAAAAGAGGTTTGTCCTATTTGCCTGAACATATACATTCTCTTTTTTCTCAAGAAGCTGCATATCTTCATAAGTAACTAGAGATCAACAAACTCACTGTTGTGCTTATTCCTGCGCCTAAGCAAAGGCATTTTGATCATAAGATCAGAATAGCGATCCACGAAAATCCAAAATGGTACAAGGAAGTGTATGCTGCACATGGGAGGATACGAAGATACCTCATTTTACCTTCACTGAATAGAATCGCTCAAGGACAAGATAGGAATTTTTCTCCAAAAGACCACAAATATACTTATGATAGTCTTTTCCGATCATTTATTTTTGAAAGATTAACAGGTGGTTGTGAGGATCTTATGGATTATCTACATCCTAACAAGGAGATTTGTTCCTTTTTTCAGCTCCCCTGGAAAAATGAAGAAGGTCTTGAACAAGTAGTAGAGAATACTGTCTATTATTCTGAGGAAGATATTAAACCAAATTCCCTCGGCTATCCCAGCCACAGCAAGCTGTAGGGATAACCCCAGACGCTATTTTATACTGAGAAAAGTTTTGATTTAGTAATTTTTTGCACCGAGACCATATTCTTCTGCATTAGGACCAGATTTACTTATTTTAGCTTTATTTCCATTACAATCTGTTACAGTCCATTCATATTTTAATATAGAACGCATTAGAAAAACAGATGCTTGGTAAAAACCATCAGCTAATTTTTCTGCTTTAACATTTTGTGTTACAACCATTGAAGGATTTCTTCTTATAATCTCTGCAGAAAAAACAGCAGATTCAATAGCTGTATTATCTTTTGCTTTCACCTGTATATATTGATTTTGTGACATTGTTTTTGGCCATGTAGCAGAAATAATCTCCGGGTCTATTGTATCTGTAGCACAAAAGTACTCTAAATCCTTTTTGGTGCTGTCTAAACCCTTTTGCATATTGTTGTGATTTAGATCAGAACTTTCCATGCAGGAAGCTAAAAATAAAGGGATATAGTATTTCATGAGTGCTGTAAGAAAAGTTTATGTTTATATAATTTCTGGATATGCTCTTTTTTGTAATGCTTAGATATTTTTAGATTTATTTTGTAAATTGTATTCTTAAGTATAGGAATGTTTATAAATTCTTCAACTGTAGAAAGATACAGCATCTAGGTTTTCCAAGCAAGGTTAACCACAAGATGTTGTGGTTTCCATGAAATGCGTCTTTTGTCAACATACTGAAACAAAGGTGATTGATAAGAGAGATATTGATAGTGAAACAAGAAGAAGAAGAGAATGTTTGAAATGCAAAAAGAGGTTTAGCACTTCTGAGCATGTACGTGAAACTGCTTTTTCTATTGTGAAAAAAGATGGAAGAAGGGAACATTTTGACAGGGAAAAATTGAAACGAGGGCTTTTGAAGGCATGTGAAAAAAGGCCTGTTGCTGTAGAGAGAATTGAGCATGCAATAGATAAAATTGAGGGTGAGTTGCGAAAGCTGAACCTGAAAGAGATTAAGAGCATAATCATTGGCGACAAAGTTATGAGGGAGCTGAAAAAGCTTGATCCTGTTGCCTACGTACGATTCGCTTCAGTGTACAAGGAATTCAAGGACATTGAAGATTTTAAAAAAGAGATATTAGAAATAAAAAAGAACTAACGAGGGGGACAAAAAATGGCAGATGGTGGTTTAGGAAAATATTCTCAGGGGATTCTAGGCACATATGATAGAGAAAGGCATATTCTTTTAGAAGATGCTTTAGCAATGATTGAGAGAGAGAGCCATCTTGATTCATCTAAGCTCACTTATGCTATTGGGGCAGGGGAAATCCAGGCATATGATTTCAAAGGTGGAAGATATTTAGATCGTATTGATATAGGAAGAGTCTATCATGAAGCCCCTACACAAAAAGAAGGGCTTACAATTAAAAGATTTTTTACGGATGGAAAAATAAATCCTTATGATACTGTAGGATCATATACAAAAAGGGATTTAGAACTAAAAAATACAAAAGGAGAAATTGTTTTTCAGATGGATGATGCTGAATTTCCTGCTAGCTGGGATGATAATAATGCTACCGTTGTTGCAAAAACATATTTTTACAAACCTAATGATGCTACTCAACAGGATAATCTTCGTGCTAAAATAGGAAATGATCATGAATATTCTCTTCGACATCTTGTTACAAGAGTTACAAACTTTTTTGCAGATGAAGGATGGAGATTAGGTTATTTTAAAACAGAAGAAGATAGAGAAGCTTTTAGAGATGACCTTGCATATTTACAGATAAATAGAATGGGAGCCTTTAATACACCGGTTCAAATCAATGCTGGTTTATATAATGAATATGGAG
Source organism: Nanobdellota archaeon (assembly GCA_013331795.1). Classification (GTDB taxonomy): domain Archaea; phylum Nanobdellota; class Nanobdellia; order SCGC-AAA011-G17; family GW2011-AR17; genus JAGVZZ01; species JAGVZZ01 sp10136u. The sequence continues at coordinate 25,873 of DUFP01000002.1, read as the reverse complement.
TTAAAGGAAGTTCTAAAAATGTGTATTGGAGAAATTCAGAAACGGGAAAAGTAGAGACTATCCCTCATGAATTTGTTAGACCCCAGACACATGCTTGTTTTATTAAAGGACCAAGAGATGATTTGGAAAGTATTCTTCACCATTTTCTCGATGAAGGTGCTATTTTTTCTAATGGTTCAGGTATAGGTTTGAATATTGGTGTTCTCCGAGGAGCTGGAGAACCTCTTTCAGGAGGAGGAACAGCTTCTGGAGCAACGACATTCTTAGAAATGTATGATAGAAATGCTGGAACGATTAAGTCTGGAGGAAAAAGCAGAAGAGCTGCACGAATGACAGAGATACGATATACACATCCTGATATTTTGCGATTCATTGAAATGAAACCTGATGAAGACCATAAAGCTCTTACTCTTATACAAAATGGATGGTCAGCTGGAATGGATGGAGAAGCATATACCACAGTTGCTTTTCAAAATACAAACCTTTCAGTACAGGTGGATGATCATTTTTTTAGATTAATAGAAGAAGGCAAAAAATTTGAGGTAAGAAGAATTGTTGATGGACGTGTTGTTGCAGAACTAGATGCAGATGAAACCCTTAAAAAAATTGCATTTGGGAGTTGGAGAATTGGTGACCCTGCAATACAGTATGAAAGCGAAATTCAAAAAATGCATACTTGTAAAAATTCAGGAAGGATTAATTCTGCAAATCCATGCTCAGAATATCTGTTCTTAGATGATACATCTTGTAACCTTGCTTCTTTGAATCTCGTTGCATTATCTGATGATCAAGGAAATCTTAATGTAAGAAAGTTCGCTGCAGCTTCCCGTATTTTTGCAATCGCACAAGATATAACAAATGATGCTGCAGGATATCCTGTGAAAGATATTGCAACAATTAGTCCAGAGTTTAGAACGATTGGATTAGGATATGCAAATTTAGGAACATTGCTTATGCGAAAAGGCATTCCTTATGATTCTGAAGAAGGGAGAGCTTTTGCAGCTGGAGTTACAGCTCTTATGACTGGCACAGCATACGAAACATCTGCAGAAATGGCTGCTGGGCTTGGGACTTTTATTCATTATGAATTAAATAAAAATCCTATGATAGAAGTTATTAGCACACATAAAAAAAATTTAGATGATGTTGATTGGATTAAATCAGTTCCAAAAGATCTCAAAGATGCTGCATATAAATCATGGGATACTGCATTGAAACAAGGAAAAAAATTTGGTTACAGAAATGCGCAAACAACAGTGCTTGCACCTACTGGGACTATTTCTTCTTTGATGGGCTGTGATTCTACAGGAGTTGAACCAGGAATCTCACACATTATCTTTAAAGATCTTGCTGGCGGGGGAACTCTTAAACTTATCAATAAAGAGACAGGAAATGCTCTTGCAAATCTTGGATATAGCCTTATTGAAATTAAAGCTATTGAAGCTTATGTCTCAGAAGAAGTTGCACCAAATGTTGCTCGAGGAACATTACGAGGAGCACCATATCTCAACCCAGAACATTATGCTATTTTTGACACTGCTTTTGGGAATAAATTCGGTGAAGGGAGTATTCACTTTGAAGGGCATGTGCGTATGCTTGGTGCAACACAACCATTTATTTCAGGGGCAATCTCAAAAACAAATAATCTTCCAAAACATGCTACAGTAAAAGATATTTATGATGGATATCTTTTAGGGCATGATCTTCGATTAAAAGCTATTTCTGTTTTTCGAGATGGAAGCAAACCAGCTACAGTTCTTAATTTTGGAGATAAAGAATTCAAAAAACTTGGAAGAGGAGAAAAAGAAGAAATGCCTAATAGAAGAGCTGCTTTTGAATGGGAAGGAAAAATAGGTGGGACACCTTTGCATATCATGGCAAGTGAATATGAAGATGGGAGACCTGGGCAAATTGTTTTCCTTTCTTATCGTGCAGGATCAACTTTAGGAGCTAATCTTCAAACTGCTGGTATTGGTGCATCTAAGGCTTTGAAAAGGGGTGTAGAACTAGAGGATTATCTTGAAGCATGGGATGGGCAAGAGTTTGAGCCTAAAGGATTAGTTACTGGTCACCCATTTATTAAAACAGCTCGGTCTCCTTTAGATTTAGCCGCTAAGCTTTTGCGTTTAGAATATTTAGGTCAAGTAGAAGTTGCAGATAATCAAGAAGGTTTAGAACTTTCTAAATTACATGGTGCAGAAAATGGAGCATTTCGAACATATGCACGAAGAACTGTTGATGAATGGGACTTTGCATCTGTTATGAAAGATCCAGAAACTGGAGGCTTTGTTGAAGCAACAGGCCTTCTCGCTGCGGTTAAGAAAAGCACAAAGGGAAGGTCAAGAAATAACTCCCGAGGTCTTGCTTGCACTATTTGCGGGGATGTTATGGAACAAACAGCTGCAAATTGTTACACCTGCAGAAATTCAAGGTGCCGAAATAAATCTGGTGGCTGTGGTATTTAAAGCCCTTTTTTTCTTATTTTTAAAGCAGTTCCCCAAAGGCTTACATTCTGCACTTTGAGGCAGAGAGTCTCAGCAAAGTGGTTGAAAAGTGAGCAGTAAAACTGTTGATACTTGATCACAACAAGCCTTAAATAGATTCTCTGTTGGGCTTTCTTTTTATGAAAGTGCCCTACTATGAACAAGAGAGAGAATACACTTGCGGACCTGCTTCTGCAAGAATGGTTTTAGCCTCTGTAGGTGTGAAAAGAAAAGAGCACCATGTTGCACAAGTATTGCACACAAAAAAACAAGGGACATATGACAAATATTTTTTACATCTTGTGAAAAAATACAAACTCAAATGTGTGTACAAACGCTATGGGACTCTTTCTGCACTGCAAAAATTACAAAAAGAAAACTATCGCATTATTATTAGTTATTATTATTCTCCAGAAAAAGTAGGGCATTATGCAGTACTTAAAAAAATTGGAAGAAAATATGTCTATCTTCTTGACCCATGGCTTGGACCAGAGCATAAGTATAGCATCTCTTATTTTAAGAAAGTTTGGGGATGGAAACACTGTGCACACCCCGATAAAAATATTTACTGGTTCTTTGCTGTGAAGAAATAATTTTATTAGAATTTAAATTGATGAGGATCATATGGTGCTTGTTCTGGAAGATGAGAAAAAAAATCTACATATTCTTTAAAACCATCTAAAGTTGCAAGTCTTTCTAAAATTGCATTTTTTCCTATAATAAGTTCTGTTATATCTTTTTTCAATCCAAAAGATAGATCTTCTCTGTATTGAATTTGAGAAAATTTTTTACCGTATATTGATATGAAGGGATGCAAAATCAATGCAGGCGCCATTACAAGTCTTTCTGTTGTATATTTACGAACATGAGATAAAGGAGGTTCAGACGTATTTTCATTATTATAATAGATACTTACAATAGGATTCTCCGATCTTTGACGAAAAATTAATAGTAAGTCATGAGGATTTAGTTCAAAATTTATCCTTTTTTGTTCTATTCTTACTAAAGAAACTATTGTTATACCAAAATTTGTTAAAAACTCATATATAAACCTATCTGAACACTTTGAACATTTATTTTTATACTTTTTTACTGAGGAAAGATTTATATAGCGTCAGTTCTTCTGGAGCATGATAAAAAGGTGATCTATTGACTATTATAACTAAGCTTACAGCGAAGGGATTTAAATCATTTGCCAAAAGAGTTGATATTGACCTTATAGAGGGTTATAACGCCGTAATAGGCCCAAACGGTTTTGGAAAAAGTAACATCATTGATGCAATCTGTTTTGTTCTCGGAAAAAGTTCTGCAAAGGGTCTACGGGCTGAGAAATCTGCGAACTTGATTTACAATGGTGGTAAGCAAGGAAAGGCTGCATCTGAAGCGGAAGTTTCTATTCATTTTGATAATTCTAAAAAATCTTTTCCCATAGAAAGCAAAGAAGTAAAAATTACACGCGTTGTAAAACAATCTGGAAATAGCACCTATTATGTAAATGATAAAACTATGACACGACAGCAAGTGTTAGATATTCTTGCAGCTGCACGTATTGATCCTGATGGGCATAATATTGTTTTGCAGGGAGACATTGTGCATTTCATGGAAATGAGGCCAGTAGAAAGAAGAGAAATCATTGAAGATATTGCTGGGATCTCTATGTTTGAAGAAAAGAAAGAAAAGGCAATGCATGAGCTCACTAAAGTTCAAGAACGACTTAATGAAGCAGAAATTATTCTTACTGAGCGAGAGAAAACGCTGAAAGACTTGAAAAAAGACAGAGATCAAGCAATTGCATACAAGGAACTTGAACAAAATATTGGGAGGAATAAAGCAACACGCATACACCTTGTACTCAAAGAAAAAAGTGAAGAGCTTGAAGATGTTGAAAAAAAATACTCTGAACTTGAGAAAGAAATTTCTGGTATACAAGAAGAGATTACCAATACAAAAAAAGATATTCAAGAAAAAAGAAGAGAAATTGATGTTATTAATACTGAACTTAGTGAGAAAGGCGATAAAAGACAACGAGAACTTGGAAAAGAAATTGAATATCTCAAAACGAGGATTATCAAAGATAGTTCACGAAAAGATGTATGTGATAATGAACTGAAAAAACTCAAAGAGAGAAAACAAAGCCTTGAAGAAAGCAGCAAGGAATATGAAAAAAAAGTTCAGGAAGCACATACGAAACAAGACAAACTGCAGAAAGAAAATGAAGATGTCAAGAAAAAAGAAGAGCAGGTGCTGCAGAAAATTGAAAATTATAAGAAAAAACATGGTATTGCAAACCAAGATGATGTTTCTAAAATCCTCGAAGACTTAGATCAGAAAATTGAAGCAAAACAAAAGGAAATTTTTGTTATAGAAGAAGAAAAACAAAATGAATTACGAAAAAAGGATAGGATTGAGTATGACATTCAAGCTTTAGAGCAAAGAATAGAAAAAATTCAAGCTTTGAAAAAAGAAGACCAAGAAAAATTTTCTAAATTAAAGAAAAATAGAGAAGAATTCAAGGATATTACCAAAAAACTTTCTGAGGCTTTGAATCAAAGCAGTGTCTATTCTGCACAGCTGAGTTCTGCACGAAATAAACTCATGGATGCACAGGAAGAATTTGCAAAATTACGAACAAAAAGTATAGGCATTCGAGAAGCAAGTGCAGGAGATCATGCTATTAAAAAAATTATCGAACAAAAAATGCAGGGTGTATATGGAACAGTTGCAGATTTAGGTCAAGTTTCTGGGAAATATTCTTTGGCAATGGAAGTTGCTGCAGGTTCAAGAATGAAAAGCATTGTTGTTGCAAGCGATGCTATTGCTGCAAAATGCATTCAATATTTGAAAGACAATAAACTTGGTGTGGTTACTTTTCTTCCTTTGAATAAGTTACAAGAACGAGCCATTACACAGGAAGAAAGACAGATTGCAAAGGAAAATGGCGGGCATGGGCTTGCTATTGAACTTGTGCAATATGAATCTAAATTTTCAAGTGTATTTAAATATGTTTTAGGTGGAACTGTTGTTGTTGATGATATTGCTGTTGCTCGAAGAATAGGCATTGGAAGGGCGCGAATGGTGACACTCACTGGAGATCTTCTTGAGACTTCTGGTGCAATGATTGGAGGCTTCCGAAGAGAAAGTTCTGGAGGCTTAGGTTTTCAACAAAAAGAAGTTAATTCTGGTATGGAGAGACTTGACAAAGATATGGAAAGATTAAGCGAAACAGTCACCTTGCTTGAAAAGAAAAAAACAGAAAATGAAGAAGTTATTATTTATTCCAGAGAAAGAAAAGCTGTTCTCGAAGCAGAAATTCGTGCAGCAGAAGTTTCTATTGGTGGCATGGAAGATGTGAAAGAGCTTGAAACAAAGAGAAAAGAATTACTTGCACAAAGCAAAGAACTCGATGGCAAAAGATTTGAACAATCTCTTGCGCGCATAGAAAAAGAATTAGGAAAATTTAAAATAGAAAAACAAGGGTATATGGATACCCTTTCCAAAATGGGAAGCTCTGAAATCAATAAAGAGTTTGAGAATTTTGAACTACAAAGACAAGAACTGCGAGAGCAAATGATTAAAAATGATTCTGAGAAAAATTCCTTACAAAACCAAGTACATTTATACAGCACAGAAAAAGAAAAAGTTCTCAGCATTCTCAAAAATATGGAAAAAGAATTTGAAATTTTTACGAAAGAGCTTAAAGAGCTGCAAGAAGAATTGAAAGCAAATGATGATATTCTTAGGATTAAAGAAAAAAATCAAAAGCAGTTTTACGCTGAATACAAAGAAATGTTCAATAAAAGAGCAAAATGTGAAGAGTTTATTCAAAAAAGAGATGGCGTACTCATTAGAAATGAAGAAAAAATTCGGGCTGTTGAAGGAAAACGAAATGATGTTTCTATTAAGAAAGCTGTACTTGGCGGGGAAGTTGAAGGATTGAAAAAAGAGTTTGAACCATTCCAGGATGTTCCTTTACGGAGAGGCATTGCACTTGTTGATCTCCAAGCAGAAATTAAAAATTTTGAAACTATGCTGCGTACCATGGGAAATGTTAATCTTCGTGCATTAGAAATTTATGAAAAAGTCAATGAAGAATATTTGCATCTCACACAAAAATTTGATACTTTAAAATTAGAGAAAGAAGACGTTCTTAAAATGATGTTTGAGATTGAGAGCAAGAAACAAGAGAGTTTTTTGAAAACATTCAAACTTTTGGAAAGAAATTTTAAAGAAATATTTAGTTCCCTCTCAACGAAAGGAGAAGCAGAATTAGTATTGGAAAATCCTGAAAATGTCTTTGATGGAGGAGTAGATATTCGTGTGCGTATTGTTGGCTCAAAATATTTAGATATAAAGAGTCTTTCTGGAGGAGAGAAAACACTTACTGCATTATCTTTTATCTTTGCGATTCAAGAATTTGAACCCTCTTGGTTCTATCTGATGGATGAGGTTGATGCTGCATTGGATAAAAAGAATTCTGAATTATTATCCAAGCTCATTGCAAAATATTCCAAAGGTGCACAGTACATTGTTATTTCGCACAATGATGCAATTATTTCTGAAGCAGAAACTATTTATGGTGTTACTATGCAGGATGGTATCTCTAAAGTTTTAAGTTTAAAGGTGTAAAATATTGTCCTCATATGGAGACTAAAGCCTTTTCTTTGAAGCAGAAGCTTTAAAAAAGATGCAAAGTCCTTTTCCGTCACCATTTAGGGGGTTTTAGACCATGAAAAAATTCATTTTAAGTACATTATTCGTATTCCTTATGGCTTTTGCATTTGCTGCTGCTGATGATCTTAGCGGAAGTCCAATTGCAAGTGAGTCTGGGAATCCAGGAGATAGTGTTACTTTTGATATTGTTTATACAAATACTGGCTCTACAGCAATGACTGTTTCCAGTACGAGTACAAGTTTGACTTCAGGAACAGACACTATTAGCGCACCAAGCATTGGAAGCGTCAGTGTGCCTGCCAACGGAAGTGCAACAGTTAGTTTTACTATGACTGTTCCTGCAAAAACAGCAGGTACCTATATAGGAACTGTTACAGGAACGGACACAAGCAATTCTGCAAATACAGAAAGCTTACCGTATAGTCTTGTTATCAATAGTGAAGATTCTTTTAGCGTAAGCACAAGCAGCTTGACTTTTGATTTGCAAGAAGATAGTGAAAGCCAAACATTTACTGTTACAAATGATGGAAGCACAACGCTTTCCAGTTGGAATTTTACTTTCACCAGTAGTGATGGAGATGTTGGAAAAATTTTAGATAATGATGATGACACACTTGTGATTAGTTTTTCTGGTGGCTCTAGCACATTGGTTCCAGGAGCAAGCATGACTCTTAGTGTTACTGCAAATCCTGATACAGACATGGATTTTGGAAGCTATAGCGGAACTATTGCAGTTAGTGCAACAGGAAGCTCTACAGTAAGTGGAAGCATTTCTTTGAATGCAGACATTGCTGCAAATATTTGTGAAGAAGGCAAACAAGGCAGTGATTTTGATATTGAAATTAGAAACCCAGATGATGGCGATGATTTCATTCCAGGAGATACTATCCCTATGGAAATCAAAGTAGAAAATAAAGCAAGTGATGACCTTGATGTTGAACTTGAAGTTACTTTATACAATATGGATACAGGAGACAAAGAAAAAGTTGAACGTGTTGAAGGAAGTATTGATGAAGATGAAACAGAAACTTTCAGCATTGACCTTGTATTACCTACCAGTCTTGATGAAGATGATGAATATGAAATCTTTGTACAAGTACATGAAGATGGAAATGAAGATGATAGTTGTGATTATGAATCCATTGGCATNNACATACAGAGTATCTCTTCTTGTAGAAAGTACTGGTGCAGATGGAATCGATGACCTCTACGTTGAATTACAAGATGCAGACCTTGATGTACAAGAAAGCTCTGAGAGTTTTGATCTTGGAGATTTTGATGATAGCGACAATGAAGAAAAAGTAAGCTTTGATCTTACATTGCCAAGAGATATTGCAGAAGGTAGTTACTCTTTAGAAGCTATTCTCTCTGATAAGAATGGAAAAATTTTAGATAGCGAACTTATTACAGTTGAAGTGAGTTCCTGCACAGAAGAAGATGCAGCTGGAGACCTTAGTGTAGAAGTTTCTGAAGATTATACTGTCAGTGGAAACGACCTTACTTTGAGTGTTCTTATCAGTAATACTGGCAGTGAAGACAAAACTATTGCTGTTGCTGTTGAGGATGTCAGCTGGGCAGAATTTGCTGGTACAGAATATTTGAGCTTATTGCAAGCAGGTGATGAAGCACATGCATACGTCTATCTTACCTTAGATGAAAGTACTCAAGGTGAGCATGATTTGCAGATTACTGTTACTGATGATGCTGGAAATGAGATTACAGAAGTTGTCACCGTAGATTTTGGTGAAGATGCTGTAACTGATGAAGGCTGGGGAATCAGCGATTGGTTTGCAAACAAATCACCAGGAGCATTTTGGATCATTTTGGATATTATCCTTGTGATTCTTGCAGTGGTATTTTTGAAAATGCTTTTCAGTAAAAAATAAATTTTTTTTATTTTATTTTTTTAGGGATATTGCCAGGAGAAAAAAACAATGGCATTGACACAAAGAGATTACACTGTTGGTGGGGCAGCTTTGGCTATAGGCTTAGCGTTAGCTGCAGTGTATCATTATGGCACAACATTCTCACAGAGCACAGAAGTGCGAGAAGAGCGAATCGCTGGAGAAAGAGTTGAGATTGTAAGCTATGAAAATAACTGGTTTGGTGGTGGAAAATATATCCGTGTTGATGGAAATGAATTTTCTCCCAGTGCTTACAAGAATAGACTTGAAGAAATGGTTGACAAGGCTCTAGAAGAGAAAAAAGAAGAACCTTAAGAAAAAAGCTTTTCTAATTTTTTGATATTTTCCTTTGTTTTATTTAATCTTTTGTTTGCTTCTTTGACTAGAAAGGAAATATATTCTTTAGAGAGATCTTTTGTGACTATTGTTTCCATACTTCCAGTGTCATTGATTTCTATTGTCCAATGTTTGAACGAACGTAGATAGGACTTTTTAAAACCATTATTTTGGAGATGCTGAAGTATGTGTTCTGCTTCTTCTTGATTTTTACATTGAAGATGTAAAATAAGTGGCTCGTAGAAAAAACGAAGAGAAAACTCTTTTTGGAGAATGTTATATATTTTTACTGCTGAAGCTTTTGTATGCGTTTTGTAGAGCCATTCTACTTCTCCCTTTTTCACTCCTTTTATTATCGTAATTCTTCCTGAACAAGACGAAGTTGTGGTATATTTTTTATTTATGATATCTAATAAAGGAAGGATATCTGGGTCAATAAAGCCTTGAGAAGATTTGTCTAATTTTTTTAGTTTCATTTCTTATACAGAAAAAAAAGATCTATATTAATCCTTCTTTTTTAGCTTTTCAATGTTTTCTACAGTAATCCATGCTGTCATAAGACCATAGCCCTTTTTATTGATTTCAAAAGGTGTTATTTCTTGTACATCTTTAATAAAAATTAAGGTGACATAGTTATATTTCTGTTTTACATAGTCTTCACTATTTCTGTTTTGAAGACAAATTTTCTCTGCATATTTTCCAATAATATCTTTGTATTTTTCTTTAGTTATATCAGAAAAGAACAACACTTTTTCTACACTTGCTTTTACTGCTACAGGCTCTCCTGAGTCTTTGAAGTAAATGGTATCACCTGCTTTGATTACACCATACGGAGTCTTTTTTAGTTTATACCAACGCGATTCTATCGATTTTTCTCCAGAAATAATTTTTTGCAGAAGTTTTCTTTTTTTGTCTAGGATGGCGAGGTGGTGCATAAAAAAGTAATATTTTTAAAGGATTAATAAATTTTCCTTTCTATGATCCCAGGATATTCACGGAGACGACCAGGAGCAAAAGACTATGATTGTTTTATAGAAGAACTCGTTCATGGTTTAGAAGGTTTACAGGAAGCTCAGCTCTCTTTCATGGTCTATGGCTCCTATGCCTCAGGAAGGTACCAAGCCGGAAGAAGTGATATTGATGCAGTGCTCATTGTTCCAGGTGATATTGTCACAGATAAACATGTGATTGATACTGCAAGCGTTGTTGTCGAGGCAGCACAGCGAGACAGGCATATCCCTTTTCAAGTTACTGTGAGTTATTTGACTCTTTTTCAAGATAAAAGATTTGGCCCTTACCTTGCAGATTTTCATTCTTTTTTTTCTTTAGAAGGAAAAGTTCTTCTTGGAGAAGATCCACGGCCATTTCTTACAAAAGAACGCATGCGAAATGGAATTTTTCACACCATGTCTTTTAATTTACGAAAAGCAAGACTTGGATTACTCCTTTATACATACCATCTTGCACATGACTATGAAAAACTTGTAAAAAATTTCCAAAATACTCTTGATTGTACTTCTCGTGCTGCAACAAAACTGCTTGATTCTCTTGATGGAAAAACACGGCCAGATAAAAGAGAAGCAAAAGCAATTTGTGATGTGTATCCTGCTATAGATCCGCATATCTTTCAGGATATTGCTTTTTTATATAAAGATCTTTCCCGATTAGATCAAATCTATAGAGAGCCACAAAGAATGCTTTCTCTCATGCAGAGAGCAACAAGTACTTTTGAGAGTATGATACAAGAATATAAGAAGGAAAATTAAAACTTCTGCAGTTTTATTTTATTTACCCCTTTTTAGGAGTTAATATAGGCAGGTTTATAAAGTAGAGATAAGGAGATTTTGTGATGGTACAGAAAAATAATAGTCCTTTAAAAAATATTTTTTATGTAGGCTCTATTGGAGGCATTTCCCTCTTCACAGGTTTATGCGCTGCTTATTATCAGTCTCCTGAAGTTCCAATAATTGCTGATCCTGAGGTTGAGAAGGATGTCGTTCTTGCCCAGGAATTTACTCTTATGTCTCAATCTTTTGTCCCAGAAGAATTTTATATTAAACTTTACCAAAGTGATGATTTTCTTCCTGCGGAATTTGTTCTGCAAGATTGTTATAGAACATATTCTGATTATTATTGTAAAAAGTTCAAGGATTTCTCTTCTTTAGATGGAAAGAACCATCAATTTGCAGATATTTATTCTTTTGCCATTCAAGGAATAAAAAGTGGACACAGGCCACACAATAGAAGAAATACTATTTCTCCTGCGCATGATCAATTTGTTACTTGGCTTGATGCTGTACGAACATTGACTAGGCTCCAGCCTGAGAATGAGGAAGACCAGGATCTTATTCGTTCTTGGATTGCAGCAAATTATACTACATTTACTGATTTAGAAAATGTTCTTGATCAAAGTGCTATTCAATTTATTTCTAATGGAAAAAACATACAAGATATTGCTTATACTGGAAAAAATAAAGACCTTCATTATCGTCTACCAATATATACAAGTGGGCGTTATAACTTTAAAATAGATAATGCATGGCTTCCCTCAGATGAGAAAGAGGAAGAATTTACTCTTAGTAGCTCTCAAGGACATCTTATTCTTCCTGTAAGCAATGACCCAACAAGAATGCTTATTATACCAGACTATCTTCTTCGAGAAGATCGTGAACAGGTCTCTACAGGAGTATATATTGGAAAAAATACGAGGGGGAAAGGTATATACAGTAAATATACCATTCGTCTTGAAGAGATTAATGCTGAGCTTAGTCAACTAATATATAATAGATCTATTGGGATAAGAGATGGTAGTGCACAGACGATTATTACTCCTACATTAGAACTTATTGTAAAGGATATTGTTAAAGATAAAATTGATAGATCAGTAAAACTTGTCGCATTACTTGATAGCTTAGAAAAAGAAGCATACTCAGATAGCTCCTTTAATTCCCCTCCTTTAGTTACTTTTGTTGCTGGTGGACAATGCGGTGCTACTTCTGGGCAATTTGCTGCAATGCTACAACTTGCTGGAATTAGTTATACTTTTATTGAATTCCCTTGGGACAACCATATAGGAGTTTCTGTTCCTAAAGAAGAAGGAAAGCAAAGAGATATTTCTCTTCACCCTGAAGATTATTGGTATATAGAAACTACAAATGGAAGAATTTTTGATCTTTCCTCTTTACCCAATTTACATAGATCAATACCTCATCTCCGTCCAAAGGTTTATGATTTACGACCACAGCTTTCTCATCTTCCTTCTGCACAGCTCGTTCAAAAATCAGAGAAGGATATTACAAGAAATAGATAAAAGACAGCATAAATCTTTTTAAAACAGTTTTTCTCTTTTCTGTTTATGGTTCTTACAAAGAGGTATGTTTCTCCTGGAGCTGAAACATGGATGAAAGGTGCATTTTATATTGATGGCTCTGGAGAAGTTGATCTCTTTAATAGACAAAAATCAAGAAGCAATACACTAGAACTTGTTGACTACATGGGTGGGGATCAAACAGTTATTCGCGTTGCTACAGCTGGCCATGGGCTGGGTATTTTTAGGCAACATCAAGAAGAAGATAGTTTTTTAGAGCATCTTGTAGCAAAAGGAATCCATACTCCTTTTCGTTCTGTTAAGTTTCAATTTTGTATGCAGACTCCCATTCAAACAGCTCTTACTTTTGTCTATGATCCTCACGTGAGTGTCAATGAATATTCTGGGAGATATTCTATGATGATTGATACTTCATACCTTCCCTCTCAAGAAAAAATTGCTTATTTTCTTAGAGACTCTCCCCATAAAGGAATTGCAGAGAATGTTCATTCTCTTTTAGAAAAACAAAGAGAAGCCACCTATGGAAATTATACCAAACTTATGGATATTGACCTTGCACGGGAACTTGCACGCATTGGTTTAGGCATTGATAATGATACAAGCTTTTATTGGAATATTGATCTTTTGCATCTTGCTTCTTTTGTACGAACACAGAGAAAATTGCTTCCTCGAGAAAGTGCTACAAGAGACTATGTAGAAATTATTGCAAAGATTGCTCAAGATAGTGCTCCTCTTGCATGGAGAGCACTTCTTTGTGATTCCCCTCAAACAACATATTTAACTATGCCTTCTGATGAGAAAATTGTTGATGGCCCACTGAGTCTTGCTGCTTGGGAAGCACAAGAAACAAAGAGAGTTTGCGTTTCTGCTTTAGAAGATATTCTTTTTAGAGAACAAAAATACTTAGATGATGGAGCATTCCAAGTTGTTGATTATCTTGGAGATGACAGTACCCCTGCACGTGCTGCTCGTGCAAGCTATGGAAAGGGAACAAAAAAAATTCAAGAAGATAGAGGACTTGTTCGCACTCTTGTTCGAGATTTGCATACATCTCCTCTAGAGATGACGAGTTTAGCATTCGAAGCAAAAACTCCCCTCTTTGTTGATCCAAGGCAAGCAGGAAGACATAGAACTCTTCCTCACCATCATTTTATGGGCTATGTCCCTTTAGGAAGTACATTCTTTCTTCCTCATGATGATCAACTGTGTTATCAAGATAGAGCAAATAGACAAGGAAGAGGAAAAGAAATGGATGTTGCAAAAAAGGCTGAAGCATTAGACCTTCTTCAAAAAACTTTCTCCGGAGAGCAAGAAACTATACAAAAACTGAGAGAATTTGATGCTCCTGAAGAACTTACTCGTTTGGTTAAAGGTGTTGGATTCTATACAAGAGGATGGAGATGCGGAGATGGGCATAATTTGAGTCATTTTTTGCAATTACGATTAGATGTACATGCACAAAAAGAAATAAGGGATTTTGCTGCATTGATCAATGATGCTCATCGTAGACATACTCCTAGTGTGAATGAAGCCTTGCATGATTATCATATCAATGGAATACGATTGAGTAGAATGGAATTACAAGAACTTGCACAGTATCTTAATATCTCAGGGATAGATTTAGAGAGTTTAGAGACATATAGAAATGCAGGCTTTGTCAAAAGAAGAAAAAAAATAGGAGAATTAGGAGAAGAAGAATTTTTGAATCTTGATGGGCAAGGTTTACGGAGAAAACTTTTGCTCCTCAAAGGACTTAGAAATGGTACATAGCTTTCCAGGAACATTTACTGTTGTCGATGGGCTTGATGGTGTTGGTAAGGGAGTTGTTCTTCAAGCAATTTGTGATGCTCTTCAAAAGAAAGGAAAAAGAATTTTCTCTTTAGATCACTATTGGAAAGATCATCAGCACCATCCAGAATTTAATAAAGATTGTACAACTAATGCTTATGTTTCATTGGAGAATTTTGATGTTCTTCTTTCCTCTGAACCAACATTTACACAAGTTGGTTCTGCCATACGAGAAGAGATTATTGCAAAAAATGGAAGGCATTATTCTGCAAAACAAACTGCAGAGCTTTATTCTATTGATAGATTGATTTTACATAAAAGAGTACTGCTCCCAGCATTAGCTGCAGGAAAAGATGTGCTTCAATCACGAAGCGTTTCCACATCTCTTGTGTACCAATCTAATCAAAATTTTTTTCCTGGTGAAAGAAGAATTTCTATGGAAGAAATTATGAGGCTTGAGGGAAATCGTTTTTGTTTGGATCATGGACCTAATCTTTTGCTTATTCCTACTATTCGCAATGTTGAAGAAGTTATGCAAAGATTAGCTAAAAGAGAAAAACAAGATGATGCAATATTTGAAACTATAGACTTTCAACTACAAATTAAACCTCAGTATGAAAGTAAAGCTCTCAGGGAAATTTTTGAAGATAAAGGAACTCTTGTTCGATATCTTAATGCTGGGATTTCTATTAAAGAAACCAAAAAACAGGCTATTGCAATTTATAGTGAAATTTTTCCTCAATTATTTGTATAATAAAGTTTAAAAAGAGGCTATTTCTTAAAAAGTCTATGGCAAGATTAGTCTTTAATAAAAGAAGCGTTGAAGTCAAAGATGGTGAGCCTATGAAAGAATATGCTCGAGAGTTAGGCGTTGCCTTTGGCTGTGAGCATGGTGTTTGTGGTACTTGCCAGATTGATATTGTTTCTGGTGCTGAGAATCTCAATGCGATTAATGAAGCGGAAGAAGATATGGGCAGAGATAGAAAACATAGACTTGCATGCCAGTGTACAATTCTTCATGGGAATGTTGAGATACGATATTAGTTTTATTTGATAATATTGTTTACTTCCTGAAAATTTTGCACAAGGAATATCTCTTTTGAAAATTTCTCTTTAATCTTATTACAAACTTCTATAAAATCTTTATCATGGGATATAAAAGCAAACCCCTTGCTCGCATTTAAAATTGGAAGGAGATCAGGCAAAGAATCCCCTGCGTATAATACTTCTGGTTTTTGTATCTTTTTATAAGCTCTTATCTTATCTTCTGGAGTAAGAATAACATTTTTTCTATCAAAACCTTTGCATTTCCCATTTTTGAAAATAAGCTCATTAGCAATTATATTCTTATAAGGAATTTCTGGGCATACTAATTGAATAAGAGATTTACTCCAATTACAGGAAATTACATAAATAGAACTTTTTGGGAAATTATCTAGAAATACATTAAATCCATCTCTTCTTTTAATCTGAGATGCCGCTCTTTGAAGTCCAGAATATTCTAAATAGCATAAAGGTGTTTCTATCAGATTCATTCCTTCTTTTTCTAATGAGACTATTTCTTTACTATATGAAATTACTTCTGCAGTAATATATTTTAAACATTTCTCCCATTCTTCTTCATTATTTATAATATTTTTTATTTGAGTATAGCATTTTTTGGTTAAAGGTAATTCTTTATTGTAATAATTTTTCTCTGATATCACAGCTGCTTGCTTAAAAATTTCTTCTGGTAGTCGTAAGTAAATTTGCATTAAAGTTGATGCTTCTGTTATTGTTGAATCAAAATCTAAAATTACTGCTACCATGATTCTATTACTAATAAAATTCCTTTGCTTATTTTAATTTCTACTTTTTCAGATATAGCTTTATTTCTTAAAGTTTTTGATTTATAGGGATAAATAATTTCATTTTGTAATTTCCATTGAAGACCTTTTGTTGAAACTATTATTTTTTCTAAAGGAACTAAAGAAATAACATGACTCTTTGTTTTTTTAATAATGAGATCTTCTCTTATAAGATAAATTCTTTGTCTTTTTGTATGGAATGAAATTTTATGACCTTTATTTACAAAAGGTATTGCTGAAAAAATATTCCCAAGTGTATGATCCATTACTGAAGATACTCCTCCTAAAACTACTTTTTGTATTTTAGTCCCATATTTTTTACAAGCTAAAGCCAAGGCTAAATCTCCATCTGTAAAATCTTTATTAGGGCTATATTTTTTTATATTTATTTTATTATCTTTACACCAAGAAATATCTTTTTTTGAAACAGAGTCTAAATCTCCAATAAGAATTACCTTTTTTGGGGAGTATTTTATTTTTCTTGCTAAGGAAATTCCACTATCTGCACAAATAATAGACTCTTCTTCTTTGGGTTTTAGTCTTAGAAATGTTTCTTTTTCTGCTCCATGAAGAAAAATAAAAACTCTTTTCATATTGTTTATAGAGCCCTATTTCTTAATAAAACTTCCTAAGATAATTCTAGCATTAATTGATCAGGATCTTCTAAATATTCCTTCATTTTATTTGTAAATAAAGCTGCATGCGCACCATCAAGAATTCTATGATCAAAAGCAATACTTACGGGGAGTACTTTTCTTATTTGTATTTTTCCATTTATAACTAATGGTTTCTCATAAATTTTTCCTAAAGCCAGTATTGCTGACTCACCTATATTGAGCATTGGCGTTGCAAATCTTCCTCCAATAGAACCAATATTGGTAATGGTAAATGTACTGCCCTTGATATCCATGAGGTCTAAAGTTCTTTGTCTTGCCTGCTCAGATAATTTTTGGATTTCTTTTGCAATGTCTAAGAGAGATTTTTTTTCTGCACCTTTCACTACAGGAACAATAAGACCTTCTTCGGTAGCAACTGCAATACCAATGTTATAATATTTTTTAAGCACAATAGCATCCTGCTCTAGAGATGCATTCAAAAGTTTATTTTCTTTTAAAGAGCCAATCACTGCTTTTATAATGTAAGGAAGGAAGGTCAGTTTTATATCTTTGTATTTTTTCTTTTCTTTTTCACGAATATTCCCTAACACTGTGACATCAATTTCATCCATGTGCGTGACAATAGGAATTGCAGCTTGCTTTTCCATATTTATTTTTATTTGTGCTCTCAACCCTTGCAATGGGATTCTATCCACATAGCCATACATATCATATTTTTTTGTGACTTGAATTTGTTTTTGGATACTTGGTTCTTTTTTGAGATCAGATTCAACAATTTCTCCCTGCTTTCCAGATCCTTGGATTGTACTTAAGTCAATGTTCATTTCTTTTGCAAGTTTTCTTACTTTAGGAAGTGCTTTGATTTGCTTAGAAACAGCCTTTGATTTCTTTTCTTTTGGAGCAGAGATCTCTTCTGTTGCCTCTTCTAATTCTCCGACGACAGATTGCCCTTTCTTTGGAAGAACTTTTGGAATTTCTTTTTGTGGTTTTATTTTTTCTCCTTCAGAACCAATGTCTACAAGTACTTGCCCAACTTTTACAATGTCTCCTGCTTTGAAATATATTTTGAGAATTTTTCCTGCAGCTGGTGAAGGCAATTCTACCACTGCTTTATCCGTTTCAACTTTTACAAGAACTTGATCTTCTTTTACTAGATCTTCTTCTTTGACAAGCCAAGAAACTATATGCCCTTCATGAATTCCTTCACCTACATCAGGAAATTTGAATTGTGTTGCCATCTAAAAATTCATCACCTTCTCTATTGCTTCTGCGATTCTTTTTTCATCCACAAAATACCACTCTTCTAATTTTGGTAAAGGAACGATAATATCATAGCCTGTCACACGTTCTATAGGAGCTTTCAGATATAATAATGCTTGCTCTTGAATGCGTGCAATAATTTCAGAAGCCATGCCAAGCGTTCTTTGTGCTTCATGTGCAATCACGACACGACCCGTTTTTTGGACACTTGCAAGAATTGTTTCTGTGTCTAAAGGACTTAGAGTTCTTAGGTCAATAATTTCTATAGAGACATGATCTTTAAGGAGTTCTGCTGCTTGTTCACATTCACGCACTGTTGCACCATAGGAAATAAGTGTAAGATCTGTGCCTTCTTGTACGAGGCGTGCTTTTCCAAGAGGAATACTATATTCTTTTTCTGGAACTTCTTGTTTTATTGCTCGATAGATTCTTTTTGGCTCGAAAAAAATAACTGGATCAGGATCTCTTATAGCTGAGATCAATAATCCTTTTGCATCATATGGCGTAGCAGGAATGACTACTTTTATTCCTGGCGTGTGCACATAATATGTTTCTGGAGAGTCACTGTGATGCTCAAGCGCTTTTATTCCACCACCAATAGGAGAACGAATTACCATAGGAACAGTAAATCTTCCTCGAGAACGATTGCGTATTCGTGCTGCATGATTGACAATCTGATCAAATGCAGAAAGGGTAAAGCCTTCAAATTGTATTTCTGCAACAGGTTTGAAACCAGAGCATGCAAGACCAATAGAAGTTCCTACAATTGCTGACTCTGCTAAGGGTGTATCAAAGACTCTTCCAGGATACAATTTCAAAAGACCTTCTGTGACTCGGAAGACACCACCATCAACACCCACATCTTCTCCAATAATAAGAATTGTTTTATCTTTTTTCATTTCTTGTTTGAGTGCAAGGTTAATCGCCTCGACCATGTTGAGCTTTGCCATTAGACTCGTGCCTCCATCTGTGCTTTTGCTTTTACATATGCTAAAGCAGGAAGCCAACAGAGACCACGCACTTGTGTTGCTTGTGCATCAAAAGGATTTCTGTACTGTTCTAGAAGAGATTCTATACGAGCTTGTTCTCTTTCTGTGAGTATTCCTTTTCTTAGAGTATATCCTGAGAGTAAAGATGTTGTCAGTGTTTTTCTTACTTGTTCTTGTGTTGCTCTGCTATATTCTCTAAAACCTGTGAGGATATTTGCAAGTTTTTCCTCCGCATGTTCTGCGTAGAGAGAAGGGTTCATTAAAGAGAGCATGAGCTTTGCATCTGGTTTTTGATAGAGAATTACACCTTGCTGCATGGCATATCTTTGTTTGATATGCTGTGCGTTACCGCCTATTTTTTTTCCTCTTACAAAGATATCATTATTATCCACTACTGCTGAAGGAACATCTAGTCTTTGCAATGCTGTTGCGATTCTTCCACAATAGAGTTCGTATGTTGCTCGAGGATTTCTTTCTGTAATGGGAACAAAAAGACTATAGGAAAATTCTGTATCAGGAAAATGCACCACTGCTTTTCCACCAGTTGTGAGACGTACAATATCAAAGCCTTGTTCTTTACATGCTTCTAGATTCAGATCATCTATAGATTGGCTATTTGCAAGAGATACAGCTTTTTCCCAATTATGATAGACTACTGTTGGAGGCGAATGACCTGATTCACATTCTTCAAAAATTGCATGATCCATTGCTGCAATCAGAAAAGGATTTCTCTTTTCTATCTCAATAAGGCGAAACTCCAAAGTCATTTCACCCCACCTGCAATAGTATATTTGAAAATATCTTCTCTTGGAGCACGAGGAATTGCTTCATAGGATTTTCCTGCTTTATCTACAAGGAGTTCTATTTCTTTTTGCAAGGCTTGTTCTTTTTTTTCATTCCAAATTTTCTTTTTTTCCATATAGAACTTTAGTCTTTGTATAGGGTCTTTTTTTTTCCATTCTTGGACTTCTTTTTCACTTCTGTATTTTGTTGCATCATCAGAAGTAGTATGATCAGATATTCTATATGTATAACACTCAATAAATGTAGGTTTTCCTTTCAATGCATCTGCAATTGCATCTTGTGTTGCTTTGTATACTGCAAAAATATCATTTCCATCCACTTGTACGCCTTTTATACCTGCCGCGATTGCTTTTTGTGCTAAAGTTTTTGCTGCTGTTTGTTTCTCTTGAGAAATAGAAATAGCAAATTGATTATTTTGGCAAAGAAAAACCACTGGTGCTTGAAAGACCCCTGCAAAATTGAGTGCTTCATTGAGATCCCCTGTAGATGTTGCACCATCACCAAAATCTGTTAAAACAATTGCATTTTGTTTTTTTAGTTTTAATCCCCATGCATAGCCTGTTGCATGCAATGGCTGCTCACCTACAGTAATACAGAGAGGAAAAACATTGACATGTTCAGGAGGCTTTGCACCGCGCTCATCACCACCCCAATACGAATAGAGTTTGTCCATTGGAATGCCTCGTAAGAGCATGCCCCCGGAATAACGAAAAGAAGGAAAGAGCCAATCTTGTTTTCTCAGGGCATATGCAGAGCCAATGATTGCTGCTTCCTGTCCAAGCATAGATGCGTAGGTTCCCAAGCGTCCAGTGCGTTGCAATGCCAAAGCCTTTTTATCAAATGTTCGTGTGATGTGCATCCAGCGATACATTTCAAGAATTTGTTTCTCAGATATTTTTGGAAGAAGTTTCTTCTCTGCTTCTCCCTTCTCATTAAGGATTTCTATTCTTTCAATTGTAAAGCTTTGGATAGTTTTGATCATCCTGAAGCCCACTTTTTTAATGTTGCATAGTCTACTGCGCCACAAATAGATTTTTTTGTTTTTTCATTGTAGAAAAAAGGTACACCACCACAGCCAACTGTATCACACTTTTCTAATAAGGCTGCATTTTTGCTGTTATGCCACGTTTCTAATTTTTCCACTTTGATCTTTAGTTCTTTTTCTAATTTTTTTACTAAAGGATCCATGTCATGGCAATGTGTGCATTCCGTTCCAAAAAACATCAATAATTTTCCAACCATTTTATCACCTCTTTTCTTTCTTTAGAGAAGGGAAGTTTATAAGTTTTACTTTTATTTTTCTTCTAAAATTCTTCTTCCTTTCTCAATAAAAAATATTGTTTTTAGACGTAATTCCTCTACAGTTTGTTTATCAAATTTATATTTTGAGGAATAACTTGCTTCTTCTCTCTTTTGTTTCGCTTCTACATAAAAAAGTAAGTCCTGATATTCTAAAAAAAATTATTTATTAATTCTAAATCTTCTTTTGTTACTCCTTTTGTATAATATTCTTTAATTAATAGACAAAGGGTTGCATCATGCATTTTTGTGCTATACCCTTTGTGTAATAAGAGAGATAATGCACAATGATACACAGCATAATAACAACCGGTGATACACCAATCAAAATATCCTAATTTAAGATTATCTTGAATAAAACGAAGATTATGGTCTGCTTTTGCAAGATGCCCTTGTATTTCTGATCTTTCTGGATTTTGTTTTTTAAAAAGATTTTTCTCTTCATATTCTTTTAATCTTCTTTGCAATACTTCTTCATCATTTAAAAGATTGTTAAACTCAAATATTTTCATGAAAATACACCTCATAAAAAAAGATATGATTTGTTATAGGATAGCCGGTTTTTAAAGCTGTTTGTATAATATGATCTTCTTTTATTTTTAGTTCCTTTTTAAATTCTTGTAATGATATTTGGAGAACATTTATTTTTATTCCAGTCAAAGCTTCTGTTTCATTCTCAGCATTATTTGTGTCTATTTTTTCATTTTCTATGAAAAGAAGATCAATATCTGATCCTTCTGTTTCTAATCCCTTCGCTGTAGATCCAAATAAAAAAGCAATAATTGGCTGTTTTTCTAAAGATCTAAGGAATATATCAATTGCTCGTTGTCTTCTTTTTTCTATTTTTCCTTTTTTTTCTAAATCAAAAAGAGCACATAATAAAAAAGTATTTAGGCTTGCATTTACTGTATATTTCTTTAGGTTTCCTTCTTTTTCTGTTTTTAGAATAGCTTCTTTTTCTAAAGAAAAAAGAATCCTGCTTGTACTATGGACATTGAGTTTTGTTTTTCTTGCAATTTCTCTTAAATGAAGTGAAATCATTTTTTGAGGATAAAACAGAGAAAAAATCTTTGTATAGCCAGTTTTTAGTATTGTTTCCATTTTTTAAACATTTGTTTCAATTAGTTATACATTTAACTAGTTTTTCTTTTTTTAGTTGTCTTTTATAAGGAGTTACATTTTAGGAAGATTTATATAGGTTAAAATAGCATGAAAATATATGAAACTAGGCCTTATCTCTGATGTGCATCATAGTCCTGAACATGTTGCTAGAGGCATTCAAAAACTCAGGGGTTTAGGAGTAGAAAGACTTATTCTTAATGGAGATATTGGAGAGGCTGGAGAACTCGAAGAGAGTCAAGCTTTCAGTGCACAAATTCTTGAGGCTGTAGGACAAAGCGGACTGGAAAGCTATGTACAGCCAGGAAGCCATGAAACTCTTTCTGGCTATGGTGTCATCGTTGATCTCCTTTCACAAAAATATGGAAATATTATTGATATGACACGAGAGTCAGCTATAGACATTGCTGGGCATAGATTGCTTTTTCTTCCAGGGTCAGATGCGCATAGTGGAGGAGAATATCATGTAGGAAAGGATATCTCCTCAGGAAGGTATGCACTTACTGAAAATGGAGTTGTACATATAGATAGTTTTCAGACATTACAAATACTTCTTCATGATAAAAAAGTTCAAGGGATGATCCAATATAAAAATATACAAGATCTTGTTTCACTTGTTGAAAATCCGGAACGAAGCATTGCTTTGTGCCATGTGCCTGCATTATTTCCTATTGGCCAAAGAGGTGTTGACTTTGCATACTTTGCAACAAATGCTGAAGGAGGATTTATTCCTGGTTATGTTTTAGAAAGGCAAATTCATGATTTGGTTGTAAAAAAAGAAGGAAGAGAAGTAAGTAGAGAAGAGCTTGATAACATTGCTCGCCAGAATGGATATACTTTTCACAAAAAAAATGTTGGAAATAAAGAGTTGCGGCAATTTTTGGATCAACTAGGAATTCGCTATGCAGTGAATGGGCATACTCATGAGTCTGGACATCATGCGCATGATAGAAATGGACAAAGTGTTCCAGAGTATGTACCAGCTTCTGAATTGTTTTGGAATTCTGGATGCTTTGATCAAGGACAAATGGGTATTCTTTCTGTTGATACTAAAGGTGTTAGCTATCAGAATGTAAGGCTGTAATGTTAAATATTGATTATCCTGGGACAGTCTATTTTTATGATGGTTCTGAAAGACTAGATCGTTCACAGATTGAATATGCTATTGAAAAAACAAAAGAGAACTATGCTCATATTGGTGTGCGTTTTCCTCATCTAGAGTTTTTAGCTGAAGGAACTTTTCCCAAACTAAAAGGTATTGATATGCTTGTTGTTTTTGTAGATGCGAAAGACCAGATTGAAGGAAGCCAATGGCTTGAAGAAAGAAATTATGGATCTCTTGGTATACGAGTTCCGTTCTTTGATTTTCTTTTTCAAAATTTAGGCATGCCTTATACACAAAATGAAGCAATAGGAAAAGTAAGTGTTGTTGTAGAAGAAGATTTGAGACAACTGGATAGTAAATGTACTGAAAANNGTAAAGTACAATTTATGGGGTCTTTAACGTGTGAAAAAGAAGTTATTTTTGAACAAGTAGCTCTTGATGAGATTCAATGTTTTAGTTCTCATCTTCCAAATATTCCTGATGCTCAAGTTGGAAATATTCGATTAAATTATTCTACAGATTTGATCAAAATGCGCATTGCATGTAAGCAGGAGCAGAGGTAATAAATGAATAAACTTCCTGTTCCTCTGAATGTTGAAGCAGCATCTGTGCAAAGAGTTTTTGGATTAGAAGATGAAGCTATCTTTGATCTTCAACATTTTCATTTAGAAGAACGACTTGGTGGAGGAAGCACTTCTGAGGTTTTTCATGCGGTTACTCCAGAAGGAAGAAATGTTGCCATTAAACAATATCGATTTGGTATTGGCGGTGCAAAAGATTATGATCATATACGAACTGCTTTCAAAAGAGAAGTAAAATTATTTCGAGATCTTGAAGGTGTGGAGCATATCCCACAGTTTTATGGAATTGGTGCAGAACGAANNTGTGGTTCATAATGGAATTATATATCCTTATTTTACAAAATGAAAAACAAAACAAAGCTCCGGAAGAGTATGCCTTATATTTTAGGTTCAGCACTGTTCCATGCAGCAGCACTGAGCCCTTTGTATCTCCCTAAATTCACAGAAGAGGACACAGCATCCTGTCATGAGAATCCTTCCTATCAAAAAGTAGATAGAGAAGAGAAAAAATTTTTAGAAGAACTTGTAGAAGATGTGCAAGATATGCACTTAGATAGAACCTTTGCTGATTTTATGGTACGCTCAGAAGTTCATGTTCATAATAGTGAGCAAGCTTGTTTAGAGAATACTTGGAATATGGATGAAGAACTCCAAACATACCAAAACTATGCACAGATCATAACTCAAGAACTTCCTCCAGTTACTATAGTAAATATATTTTCTCTTTTACATCCAGATATCTTTACTTCCAATGCCCACATACGAGAAGATTTTCCTCAAATGCAAAAAAGTTCTCCCCTACAAGCACGTGCACTTTTGGCTGCAAAAACAGGAGAATTTAACTGCAAGTCTGGAACATTGTGGCTCACTGCACTTGCAGAGCCTTATGCGGGAGATGCTTTACAAACTATGCTTTATGATGATCATGTGCTTTCTGTTCTTTCTCTGGCAGGAGAAGAAATCTTTTTTGAGAATACACAACGAGAAGGGATTTCTTTTCGTGCTCCAGAGCCAAGAGGCATTCTTCGTGAAAAAGAATTTTTTGTTATAGAATATCTTGTTGCAAGAGGAATTCCACTAGAAGATCTTCCTGTAAAATACCAAGAGTGGTATGAACAAGAAGCTGCAGAACGCATATCAGACTTCAGCACTAATACTATTGGAAGAGAAGCAAAAGTAGGCATTCGCTCTCAAAGCATTATTGATGAGTTAGATGATGTTCCTTTTAATTATCCTGATTGTCATAGAAAGCATGAAAGAATTTGTCTTACTTCCTTTAAAAAGGAATATGATTGGAAAAAAATAGCTGATCTTTCCATTCCTAGTTTAGAAACTATCTCAAATTCAAACATGATTCTTCTTGAATTTGCAAAAAGGGATTTATTTACCTTAGATATGGCTCTCTCGGAATCAGAAGTAGGAAGTCCAGAGTTCTTGCGCTATCAAAAAGTACGTAAAGCACTGCAGCAAATACTTTTGGAGCAGTGTAGAGGAGAATATTCCTTTGCTTTGGAGAGTGGTTACTATGTGAGACTTCATGCTACAAAAAGATATTGTCCTCTTAGTTCTCTACAAATGGAAACTCTGCTTTCCGCAAGTTCTAAACAAAATCTTGGTACACTTTCTACATTGATACTTGATTATAACAATGCTTTTCCTCACGATAGGTCTTTTGAGACTGTTCATTCACAATTGGTCCAAAAAATTAAAAAAAATATAGCTTATGAGGATTTTAAAGAAGA
>DUFP01000020.1 GCA_013331795.1 Nanobdellota archaeon | reverse complement strand
AAAGATGCAAACTTATAGGATTTTGTATAGCTCACTGCTTTACTCATCAATCGTCTTACCCGTTCAAGACTCATCTCATCTCTTGCACCTAAAGCCAGAACAAGCACTCTTCTATATCCTAAGCCTGCAAACTTTGTAGGATACACTTCTCCATATGTTTTNNAAGATCCTTACTTGTATCAATAATATCTGTAATACTGGCTTTCATCTTTTAGGAGTACCTCTCGAAGTGTATTCTTTCTGGTGCAACACCTCTATCTAATAAATATTGTTGTGTTTCTAACACCATTTCCTTCAATCCACATATATAAAAATCCTTATTTTGCAGATCTTCTCCAAGATGCTTTTGTACTCTTCCAGAATATCCTTCCCATTCTTCTTGAGAAAGTGTAGGAAAATAATGAAAATGAGGATATTTTTTTTCTAAAGCTTGGAATTCTTCCTGATAAAAAAGATCTTCTTTCTTTCTCACGCCAAAAATCAAACGAAATTTCTTTTCTGATCTAGGAAGGTATTCTTTGAGCATGCAAAAGAAAGGAGCAACACCCGTACCGGTAGCAATGAACCAAGCTTCTGGGGCTTGATCTCTAAACATAAACTGCCCAAAAGGCCCACGAAGGGTAATCTTCTCTCCGATAGAAATAACTTTAAATGCTTCAGAAGCAAAGCCACCATCAATAATTTTTATACAAAGGTCAAGTCTTCCCTTTTGTGAGGGAGGACTAANNGAAATAACTTCAGCTTCAAATTCTTGTATTGCCATAGCTTCTTTTCAAAAATACACCTTTTTAAAGTTTATTGAGCCAAAAACTATAAAAGCTTTTTCCTAAAAATATAAAAAGATTAGTAATTGATATCATCCAAAGCTTTTTTTTGTTTAAGTACAAGAATTTTTTCAAGATATGTCCGAAATTGAGATTCTCCTACAGCAAAGAAATCCTTGTATAGTTCATTATCACTATAATAATCTGAAACCCCTCTAGATTTTGTAATTGTTAGAATATCTATTTTAAAATCATTATTATTATCATAATATCCTACAATTGTTCCATCAGTTCTTGTTATATATAATCTATTTTGACTCAATGTACAATCTTCCAAAAAAACGGCATGTTCATCTCCTATCATACCATCAAAATAATAATTTTGGTTATTACAACAAGCACTTGTAGCTAAAGCAAAGGCTTCTGTGAGAAGAATATTTATTAAATTTCTTTTATTCATTTTTTAAAAGAATTTAATAGGACTATATAAAGGTTCTCTTTAGAAATCCTTTCTGTAATAAGGTGACAAATTTATATACTCTAACAAAACTTCCCAAGATATGCTTAAGAGAAGAAGATTCTTAGAAGGGGTAGTGGCTTCAGCACTTTGTCTACCACGAAAGGCATATGCAAACTCTTTTAGGCTTCCAGACCTTGAAGGCTTTAACGAAGATGGAAAGGCAACACGACTCTCAGAATATTATGGCAATCCCATATTAGCACATGCATGGGGTGCATATTGCCCACCTTGTATAGCTGACATACCTTTCTTAAATAATTTAGAACAATACATTCGTGTTCTTGGTTTATACGATATGGCAGGAGATGACCTAAACACAGCAAGAAAGAAAATAAAAGAAATCAAAGAAAAACAAAAGCACCATGCACCAAATATCCTTTTGCCAACTGTTTCTCTTCTTCAATTAAATAGAGCATACGTAGAACAAACAAAGGAGAGATTCTTGGCTATTCCTACATATTTTCTTCTCACAAAAGATGCTGAATGCATCTATATTCATAAAACAAATCTCACTGTAGAAAAAGAAACAAAAAAATTACAAAGAAAAATAACAAAACTACAAAAGTGAAAGAACCTCTTCTACATGCCCTGGAACTTTTACATTTTCAAAAGATTTAAGGATTTTCCCTTTCTCATCAATCACATACGTTGTTCGGAAGATGCCCATATATTTTCTCCCATACATACTTTTCTCTCCCCATGCCTTATAAGCCTGGATAACTTTTTTCTCAGGATCAGAAAGCAAGGTAAAAGGCAATCCAAACTTTTGTGTAAACTTTCCATGAGAGGCTTCTGAATCTGCACTAATACCTAAAACAACAGCCTTTTTATTTGCCACAATTCCAATATTATCACGAAAATCACAAGCTTCTTTTGTACAACCAGGTGTATCATCCTTAGGATAAAAATAGAGAATAACTTTCTTTCCTTTATACTGAGAAAGTGTACATTCCTTTCCTTTTGCATCTTTCAATTGAAAATCTGGTGCTTCTGTTCCTTCTTTGAGCATAAACAAAAAAAAGAAAGAATCTTTATAAGGCTTATGAAGAAATTTAAAAAGAAAAATACCCTCCCTAAAAATTATGCAAAAAATCTAAGATAAGTAAAAGAAAATTTTCTAAAACACGGGCAAA
The DNA here is from genome assembly GCA_013331795.1 of Nanobdellota archaeon. Lineage (GTDB taxonomy): Archaea > Nanobdellota > Nanobdellia > SCGC-AAA011-G17 > GW2011-AR17 > JAGVZZ01 > JAGVZZ01 sp10136u. Next base: position 52,599 of record DUFP01000020.1, on the reverse strand, counting down.
CATAAGGCTGAGTTTTCTTTCTCCACCAATAGGCCGTACCAGGACACTTGTTGCATGGTTTCTATTTGCAAACAAAACATCAGTAAAATGAAAATCTCCTATAACAACAACATCTTTTGCATGCACTTTATATTTTCCAGTAATTTCTTGAAATAAATCTAGGGAAGGTTTCTTATACTTACTCAGATAAACTGCACAGGCTAAAGTTTTCTCAATAGCCTCTTTTCTTTTTCGAATACTAAAACTATTAGAAAAACAAACACAAGGATATTTTTTATGAATTCTATGAAACCATTGGATAATATCCTTTCTGCTTTGAGTAGTTTCAGAATAAAAAAGGGTATTATCAATATCAAATATCAAAAGTTTCTTCCCATTTAGAATTGTAGGATTTATTTTAGTCACATCTTGAAAAATATATTTGGGATGAAAATCCATACAAGGTAAATATATTAAGTAGTTTATATATCTTATAGTCTATGAACATCCCTTTCATTATTTGGATTGCGTGTTTTATAGAGTTAATTACATATATACTCCGTTTTGGCTTTAATGTTCATAGTAAAACAATGCAGCAGAAGTTTAATTTTCCTATGCGCGTGCATCATATGTATTTAGGTATTTTGCTTGTTATTCCTGGCTTTTTCTTCCCTATAACTTTATTCCCTGATTTTATTCTGAATGGAGTAGCAATAACTTTTTTAGATATAGGTTTAGCAATAATGCTCTCAGATATGATCCACCATTTTTCTATTCTTCCTTTGTTTCATCAGAAGATTGACTTTCCATAATCTGTTCCAAAGAAAATCCTTGTTCATGCACAGCATAAATTCCAGTAGTGAAAGCTCCTGAAGCAAACAGCAATCCTAGGGCGCAAACTGCTTTTCGAGAAGCAGATGCATGCCGTAAAAAAGGAGGATATGATGGCCTTTCACACACTTTAATTCCTCCTAAATCACGAAACACATCAAGAGTATACCCTACAGGTATGCCATTAATAATTCCTATAACTGCACCACCAACAGTTCCCCAAAATATTTTTTCAAGCTCTTTCTCACCAGAAAGGAAATATAAAGGGGGTGCGACAGCAGCAGAGAATACAGCATTATATGCTATGTCATGCACAGGCCGAACCCATGAAGAACGTTGAGCAATTCTAAAAAATTTTTCTGAACTCTCTCTTCCTTTTTGAAATAATGCCCCTAAGCCCATAAACAAAATCACTGCTCCATACGTTCGAGCATCTTGGGAAACATCATTGCTCATGTTAACAACTAAAGTTTCATATGCTGCAAAAAAAGGAGTAACTTCTGTAGAAATACCAACAGTCTCCACAACATATTCATAGGCCTTTTGTCGAAAGCTTTTCACCTAAAAAATTCTCAGTCTTTTCTTTAAAAAACTATTCTTTCCAAAAATCTAATTCAGCAGTATCTTCATTCACATACATGCTCTCTTTTTTCTTTCGCCTTTGCTCTTGAAGTTGCGCATTATGTTCAAGAGTACCCTTTCCACTAATACCTACTTGTGGTGTTACTCGTAAATAATCTTCAGAAGAAAATTCTTTTCCAGAAAGGACAAGCTCATGAAATTTGGGAAAATCTATCCAAGTATACCACCTTCCATTCTTTTTAAATTTTTTTTTCGCAAACATGACAACACGAGAAGGGATATGCTCAGAAACAATCTCATACTCTGGAAGAAACTCTACAAGTTCTTTGCTAAAAACAACAATTTCTTCATGTAAGGGCATATTTTTATAATTCAATCGTTGCTGAGAAGCACCCACAAACATATAGCCTTTTACTTCCAAAAAATCAGGATCACCAATATGAATAAGAGATGCATAGCCTTCAAAGTCACACATATTTTCATCCTTAATCAAAGTCAATCGAATACATGTTCTTTGTTTCTTTTGTGATAAATAATCTAAACTTTTTAATAATCTCTCCCAGAAATCAGAAAACAGGGGCACATCTACTTTTTTCAATAATTCTTTATTCGGCGCGTCAACGCTAATATACAATTGAGTAATGGGTTCTAAATCTCGTATTGCTTCAGGGTATTGCGCATTTGTAACAATAAAAGTAGAAATATGCTCTTGATTAAATCGTTTTAATAAGGCATTCATTTTAGGGTAAGTGATAGGCTCTCCAGTAAGAGACAGTGCAACATGCCTCACAGTCTTTGAAGCTTCGTATGCACCTTTATGCGCCTCTGGATTTCCTCCAAAACCATCAAGCAGTTTTTTATGGGCATGAAGACTCCCTTTCAAAATTTCCTCTGGTTCATCCACATCCCATTCCCAATCTTTTCCAACAGGAGCCTTATATCCTCTCCAGCAAAAACTACAGCGATTCGCGCAACTAATGCTTGTAGTCATCTGCATACATTGATTGCTCATAATCCCATAGAATTTTAATTTGTAACAACCACCTTCTCCTTTAATCATTTTCTTAGTCCAACCACAAACCTTCACAGCACTATGTTTCCCAATAACACGATATTGCTGTTTTTCCAATTCTTTCTTTGCTTCTTCAGAGAGTTGTTGCATAGAATTTTGGTAAGAGAAGTACTTTAAAAAGCTTTTGAGACAAGTGCAAACCCTTTTAAATTTCCAATTCCCAAATAAGAAGATGATTACATTTAGAAAACATGAAAGAAAAGATATTCCATATCGTGTGCAGTGGTTTAATAATCCAGAAGTAAATCGATATCTAAGAGGTACATTTGAAGAAAAAACCAGTCTTTCAAAAGAAAAAGAGTGGTTTTCAAAATATGAACAAACAAAAAACAAGAAATTTTTTACAATATGCCAGAATGAAATACCTATAGGGATCATTGGAATTTCTCATATCAATAAAACACGAAAATCAGCAGATATTTTTATTGCAATAGGAGAAAATAACTCTCGGGGAAAAGGAATTGGAAAAACTGCAATGCTTTGGATTATGAACTATGGATGTAAAGATTTAAAATTACAAAAACTGACACTCAGTGTAATGAAAGATAATATTCCTGCAGTAAGGCTCTACAAATCCTTGGGATTTCAAATAAAAGATGAAGTAAAGAAAAAAAATAAGAAAAACAAAGACTATTCTTCTTTATTATTTATGTTGATAAAAAAAGAAAAATTTATTCTTGATAATAATCAGAACCCAAAGCAAGACAAATTTCAGCCTTCTTTAATTCCTTACCAAGATATGCTGCATGATCAACAATATTGAACCAAGCTTTTTTATGCTCCTTATCATATCTAAAAATAGCACTGTAAATATCCTGTGCCCTTCTTCCACGAAATTCTTTAAGAATAATATGCTCTTGATTACAAATAGCAACACCAATATCATGTGTTTCCCGATAGATTTTAATGAGAACATAACATCCTTCTTTATCAAATATAAAATCTTTAATATCATCCCATCGAGGAACTTCATAAATAGCAAAATCTTCTGCCACTTTTTTGTCTTTGATCCATGCTGGATTCGCTTTGATTGTATGCATTTCCATAGCCATCTGCAAAACAAGAAGCTTTAAATAATTTTTGCATACAAAAAACTCTATGGACTATAAAAAAATAATCCTAGATTTGAGCAAAACACAAGAAGAGCGTATTCAAGCAGCATTTCATTTAGAAAATGGTACAGATGAAGAATCCATTGCGGCTTTAGCAAAAGCTCTAGAAACAGATCCATCACCCATCGTACGCCATGAGTGCGCATTTTCTTTAGGTGAAACAGCCTGTTCTTCATTAGCAGGTTTACCATTAATGAAAGCCGCAAAAGAAGATCCAAATATTTTTGTGAGGCATGAATCACTTTTAGCATTGGGGACTCTAGGAGAGAAGTCTTTCATTCCTTTCATTAAGGAATTTCTGCATGATAAAGATAAAGAAATTAGAGAATCTGCAGAAATTGCATTACAAAGAATAGCATAAGAAGCATAAATCTTAAAAAGAAAGCTAAAAGTAAAAGAGCAATGCAAACTGGACATAAAATTTCTACAAAAACTTTTTTTAATTATGTAGAAAGTGCAGGGGTATGTTCTTTAGAAGATGAACAATCTCTTTTTACCATTTCACGTTTGCTAAGAAGAAGATTTGAAGTAGACCATATTTCCTATCATCCAGAATTTCCAAACAATAAGGGAAATGCAGGGTTTCTTTTTGTAATGAGAAATAGCACCCTAGAAAGTATAGTAACTATCCCTGTTTTATATGGCCAAACAGTAAAAAAATATATCCTTGAAAATTTTTCTGATAAAGTCTATTTTCGTAGAGATTTAAGTTTTACAGAGAGAGTAGGAAAAAATTTAGATGATATACAAAAACAATACCCCCTATTTTAACACGGAAGTTTTTTAAGGTCTCTTTTATTCTAAAACCCTATGAAATTAGTCTTAGATACAACAAAGTCTCTCGAAGAAAATGCTGCATTGTATTTTGAAAAATCAAAAAAAGCAAAAAGAAAAGTGGAAGGCATAGAAAAGACTATAGAACTTACAAAGAAAAAAATGTTTTTTGAAGAAGAAAAAAAACAAGAACAAAAAAAATATGTGGAAGCACCACAAAAAAAATGGTATATGAAGTTTCGTTGGTTCATCTCAAGTGATGGTTTTCTTTGCATTGGAGGAAGAGATGCAACAACAAATGAAATCCTTGTAAAAAAACATACAGAAAAAACAGATCTTGTCTTTCATACAGATCTTGCAGGCTCTCCTTTCTTTGTTATTAAAGCAGAAGGAAAAGAAATTCCAAAGATGGCAAAAGAAGAAACTGCACAAGCAACAGCGTCTTTTTCTCGTGCATGGACTCAAGGTTTAACTACTGCAGAAGTCTATGCTATTGCTCCTGATCAGGTAAAAAAAGAACTTGGTCTTCCCAAAGGGGCATTTATGATCCATGGAAAAAGAGAATATTTTAAGCCCATTATAAAACTCTATATTGGAATAAACAAAGAAAACTATATTGAATGCTCCCCACTAAAGAAAGAATATCCCTTAAAACAAGAGGGGAAAAAAACAGATACAGCAAAATTTCTACAGCAAAGATTTATAGAAAAAACAAATATAAAATATTCTGTAGATGAAATTATGCAGGCTTTGCCAGGTGATTGCTCCGTAGATATGCAATAATTTTTGATGAATCAGAAATAAGTTTACCATTGTCTTTGATAACAGGGACAGTTCCTCCGGTAGAAAGAACTTCTTGAGGTTTTTTATCCTTCAGGACAAGAACAACTTCATAAATGATTGCATGTTCATCCATAAACTCTTGTACATAATCACAATAAGAACAATGAAGAAAGCGGTAAAGGATAATCATACTGCAAAGATAATAAATCTTCTTTTATAGCTTTTGTATGGAATGATAAGGAAGTTCTATAGAATACTTTGCCAAGTGTAATCTAGAAAAAGTGTAAAAATGACTCAAACCAGGGGGAGTAATTTCTTCTAAAATACCAATACGTGCAAGATTACGAAGAGAATCATCTGTACTTCTACGAAGATTTCCCTTGGTGATATATTTTCGTTCTTCAGAAAATATAAAAGAAAAATCAAACGTTGCTCTTGTAAGATATAAATGCGCTAAGCCTCTATAGGCCAGTGCATTGACAAATAAAATTTCTGCATCTTTCCTCTCTTCTAAATCTCTTTCTATACCTAAAAAATAAGCGAGAGAAGAAAAAGGATGGTCTGCCTCAAAAAGATCTTTTTGATGACTACTTGCAACAAGTTCATCTCCCATATACATTTGCACAGTAATATCCTCATCTTCCCCTTTCACGCAATTTTCTATAGAAAGGATCTCTAGAGAAGGTATTTTGAGAAGAAATTCCTGCAATGATAGACGAGAAGATGTCATAAAGTCTCCCCTTCAATTTTTACTATTTATAATCATTTCGAAACAAAACTAAAATAATTTTTCTAATGTGTCTAAAGTAAAGAGAATGGTAGCATTTGCTTGAGCTTTAGAAGGCAGAAACACCTGTTTTTTCTTATGCACAGAGGAAATGCGCACATTATTAATAAAATGAATCTGTTGTGTCAATCCAGGGCCTAAATGAACTTCTTTTTCTACAAGCTTTGCAATAAGGTTTCCTAAACCAACATCAGGATGTTTTTCAAGAATATCTATTCCTGTAGTTTCATAATATTTTCTATGCAAAGCAACTTCTAAAAGCCTTCCACAAATAATAATACAACTACGATAACATTTTGTATCATAACATTTTCGCAACTCATCTAAATCTACCATAACTTCTTCTTTCACTTCTTCGGGAATACGAGATACATTAAACTTGAGATCATCTTTATCCTTGATTTCTCGGAGCAATTCATCCATGCGTGAAAGAATAAGAAGCATGCTACGCACATCTTGTGTTTTCTTTAAACTATCATAAAGTACAAAGAGCTCTAACCTTCTCTCCTTGGTGTCAATCTCTCCTACACTTGTCCACAATTGATCCTCTAAAGATTTGAGTGTACTTGCTATCTGTGCACTATAATTTTTAGTCCTAAATCCTTTTGCATCTTTATCAGCATAATAAGATCTTCTAATCAAAGTTTCTTGTAAACGCTGCAAAGATTGTTTGAGTTGTCGTACTGCCACAAAAAGAAAATAGCCTAAAGCCTTTTAAATTTTATTGATATTCTAAGGATATGCCAATAATAACTATTTACCATAAAAAAAAGCTCCTTGCAAGAAAAGTAAAAGTTTGTGGCACAATATTTTCTCGTACGCTAGGCCTTATGTTTCATGCAAAACTCAATAGTGGTGAAGCAATACTCCTTGTTGCAAATCAAGAAAGCATTGTACAAACAAGCATCCATACGTTTTTTGTATTTTTTCCTATTGATGTGCTTTGGATAAACGAAAAAAAAGAAATTGTAGATAAAAAAACTGTCTTTCCTTTTCATCCATTAGTCTCTCCAAAAAATCCTGCAAAATATGTTTTAGAACTCAACAAAAGAACAACAACAGATATCTCTATAGGTGATAGTCTTGATTTTTAGTTTTTTTCCCTAAATTCTCCAGAAGCGTGTCAAGATTTTCATAACGAACATCATCTCTTTGTTGTGGATTTCTTTGTATAAAATGGATATCATGTGCATAAAAAAATTGTTGGAGTTTTCTGTATTGATCTTTTTCCCCTTTTTCATACCCTTCTTGATATTGTTTTTTGTAAAGAGAATGCAATCCAAAAAAAATTCCTACAAGAGTGCTTAATCCACACATACTTGGAAAAAAATATTCACGAAAAAGTTCAAAAGAATCACTCATACGCTCTAAATACATGGAAAACTTAAATAGCTTGCGAAAAAGAGGCAGATCTTTACACGAAATGTATATAAATCTAAAGAAAACAAAAAGAAATATGGCAATAGAATTTTGTGCAATTGGCGGCTATTCTGAAGTAGGTATGAATATGTGTGCCTTTAAAATAAATGATGAAGTCATTATTTGTGATATGGGCTTTTATCTTCCAGAAGTAGTTCGCTTGCAAGACGAAGAAATAGTAAAAACAACCCTCACAAGAGAAGATCTCATTCATCTCCATGTTGTCCCTAATGATGCAGTGATCAAAGACTGGAGAGCAAAGGTAAAAGCAATTATCCTTCCTCACTGTCACTTAGACCATATTGGTGCAGTCCCTCATCTTGCAGAAGCATATGATTGCCCTATTTTTGGTTCTCCATACACCATTGAAGTTCTTAAAAGTATTTTAAAAGATGAAGGTGTTAAGTTAAAAAATAAACTTCGTATTCTCAACGGAAATGATTCTGTAAAAATTTCAGAAAACATCACTCTAGAATTTTTACCTATTCCTCATTCTACTCCACAAACAATGCTTGCAGCATTCCATACTCCTGAGGGAATTATTCTCTATGGGAACGATTTCAAATTAGATAATAATCCCACATTAGGGCCAAAGCCAAATTACAAACGAATGAAAGAATTAGGAGATAAAGGAGTAAAACTCTTAGTTGTAGATGCATTATATTCTCATGAAGAAATGAAAACTCCTTCTGAGCTTGTCGCAAAAGAAATGCTCAAGGACGTCATGTTAGGTATTGAAGATAAAGAGCATCTTGTTATCGTAACAACTTTTGCTTCACATATTGCTCGTTTAAAATCTATCATAGAGTTTGGAAGAAAGATGGATAGAAAAATAATTATTCTCGGGCGTTCAATGAACAAATATATTTCTGCTGCAGAAAATATAGGCCTTGTATATTTTTCAAAAGAGGCAGATATTGCAAAATATGGAGATCAAGTAAGAAAGAAACTACAAGATGTACAAAAAAATCCTGGGAAATATCTGGTCATTTGTACTGGTCATCAAGGAGAACCTCGATCTATTCTTATGCGTATCGCAACAAAAGAATTACCTTATGAGTTCAGACAAGGTGATCAAGTTATTTTTGCCTGTAAAGTTATTCCTGCACCAATTAATATTGCAAATCGAGCTGCAATGGAAGCAAAACTCAAACAAAAAGGTGTACGCTTATTCAAAGATATTCACACCTCTGGGCATTTGGCACGAGAAGACCATCATGATCTTATCGAACTCTTAAAACCAAAGCATATTATCCCAGCACAAGGAGACATTACCATTCTAAACCCCCTTGCAGATCTTGCAGAAGAATTAGGCTATGTTCGAGATAAAGATGTGCATGTGCTCAAGAATGGGGATTCTATACTCATCGAATGATTTAAATAAGAGTACTTTTTCTTTTTTTAATACAAAAATGGTATTATCATTAAATTTGGAATGTGAAGGTGAATTATATAGAGAATTTTATGGAAGGATTATTGATCAAATACCTTTGTTATTGGCATCTGGTCGTGTTCCTCTTTCTACAAAACAATTAATGGAAAGACGAATTGAAGTGCGAGATGCAGACTTTGGGAAGCAGTATAAAGGTACTGCTCATGAAGCAAGTATCCAAGCTGTACGCGATAGTATTTGGACAAATTACTTTGATACTGGTGATGGTGTTTTGTATCATCCTGATGGGAAGATAAAAGTAGTAGTGAATGCTCCTTTTCTTCGATCATTAAATCCTGAATCTAAATTAAGTAATGGTGCGCTTGTTCTTTCTGATGAACTCTATGCACAAACTACTGATGCTCCTGAATTTACTCGAGAACAAGTAGAAAAAGAGAGATTTGCAACAGTCTGGTTAGCTCTTGCACAAGATGATACAGAACTTCTAAAAGAGTATAGAAAAGCTGTTGCAGAAGAACTGAAAACAAGATATAATTATGAAGGCCAAAATATGAATGTATTTTTGGCTCCAGCCAAGAATGTTACTACTGGGCGGTCGTGCTGTGTCAATAGGTGCGGCGACGGCTCCAATGCGGATGGCAACGGTGATCTAGATGGCGGTGATGGTCGTCTTGTCGGGGTAGTGCCAGAGGCGCAAGGTCTCGTTGCGCGAAGCGCGTCACCTGAAAAGAATGCTTTAGAAAAGAGAAAAGCTGCTTTTACTTTAGAAGAAATTGTAGAACTCACAAAAGATTTATTACAAGAAGGAAAAGAAACAGAACTCAGAGAAAAACTTTCTTCATTATACAAATAACTTCTAAACCACAGAAATACTTATAAGGAAAAAAGACCTATTATAAAAGAATTAAAAAAGTACTCAGAGCATTCTTATAGCTAAAAAAAGCAAAAACTATATAAAGTCTAAATTTTTCAGCTAACTCTATGAACAGATCCTTCTTTCCAATCCATAACAAAAAGAGTTCATTATTCCAATTTACCGAGGCATTAGTGAACACTATCATTCAAGAAAGAAGGGTATTACCTGCCCTGATAGTGTAGTTGGCCTATCATGTGACCCTGTCACGGTCACGACCCGGGTTCGAATCCCGGTCAGGGCGTTCAGGGGCCGGTAGCTCAGTTTGGTAGAGCACCTGACAGGAAGATCATGTTCAAGGGATTGAACCTGTGGTGAAACTTTTATCAAACGAGAGAAATCAGGTGGTCGCGGGTTCAAATCCCGTCCGGCTCATCAAAAAAAAAGAGGATGTAATGAAGGAGAGCTTGCAAAAATAAAAATGGATATAAGTGTTGATATAACAGCCCACATCCTTGTCCCTAAACATAGTAAAATGTCTATGGAAGAGGCGAATGCATTATTGGAAAAATTAAACATTTCTATAAACCAGTTACCAAAAATTCTCAAATCTGATCCAGCTATTCATAATCTCAATGCAGAAGTAGGAGACATTATCCTAATTGAAAGAAATAGCCCAACTTCTGGAAAAGCAAATTATTATAGGGCGGTTATCAATGGTTAGTCCAAATCAACTCATTATCAAAAAATATTTTGAAGAACATTCTTTTATTGAATCCAGTATAGCTTCTTTTAACAAATTTATTGATACTGAATTACAAAAAACAGTAGAGGAGATTGGAGACATTATACCAACAATTCTTCCTCCTGATGTTCAAGAATTTACCATAAAATTCAATAAAATTTGGATTGAAAAACCACAAATTACTGAAGCGGATGGGTCAAGAAGAAATATTTATCCTATTGAAGCAAGAATGAGAAAATTAACATATGCTGCTCCAATTTATTTAGAAGTTTCTGCTTTCATTGATGGCATTCAAAGAGAATCTTTTGTTTCTCAAATAGGAAAAATTCCTATCATGTTACGATCAAAATATTGTCACTTGTATAAACTTTCAGAAGAAGAATTAATTGAACATGGTGAAGACCCAACAGATCCAGGAGGATATTTTATCATTAATGGAAATGAAAGAGTAATCATCACAGTAGAAGATCTTCTTCCAAACAAAGTTTTCTTCCAACACAGTAAAACTGGTCCGAGCAAACATACTGCAAAGATTTTCTCTCAAAGGGGTCCATATAGTATCCCTCATGTTATTGAACAAATGAAAGATGGTATTTTCTATCTCTCCTTTACAAAATTCAAAAGAATCCCTCTTGTAACAGTCATAAAATCTTTAGGTCTAACAAAAGATAAAGATATTATGGATGCAATTTGTGATGAGAAAGAATATGATGATGTATACATTAATCTGTATAATTCTGCAGAAACAAAAACGTCTGATGATGCAATTGAATTCATTGCGAAGAAAATTGGCTTAACACAACCAAGAGAAATAAAAATTGAAAAAACAACAGAACAATTAGATCATTATCTCCTTCCACATATTGGGATTACCTCTAAAGAGAGAATTAACAAAGCATACCACTTATGTAAATTAACAAAGAAATTCCTTCAAGTTTCCATTGATAAAAAAGCAAATACTGATAAGGATCACTACAAAAATAAAAAATTAAAACTCCCAGGAGATTTGCTTGCAGATTTGTTCAGAGTGAACATGAGGGTCTTAGTAAATGATATCCTTTATAATTTCCAAAGACTTGTCAAAAGAGGAAAATTCCAATCTGTAAAAATTATTATTAGAGACAAACTTTTAACTTCCAGATTAAAAAGTGCAATTGCAACAGGAGCATGGGTAGGTGGAAGACGAGGAATTAGTCAAAACATTGCTAGAGTAAATTATCTTGATACTATGTCTCACTTAGGGAGAGTTGTATCTTTGCTTTCTGCAACTCAAGAAAACTTCGAAGCCAGAGAAATTCACTCTACACATTGGGGAAGACTTTGTCCTATTGAAACTCCAGAAGGAACCCCTATTGGATTAAGAAAAAATCAAGCTATGCTTTGCCAAGTAACACAAGAAGAAGTTCCTGAAGAAAAATTAAAACGATCCTTAGAAAATTTAGGTGTGAGGTTAGTGAAATGACTGATGTATATTTAGATGAGAAATATATTGGGACTATAGAACATCCAAAAGATTTTGTAAAAAATTTCATTGAAGAGAGAAGAAAACAAAAACTTCACACAACAATAAATATTAATTATGAATCAGAATTTGATGAGGTTTCTATTTTTACTGCAACAGGAAGAGTACGAAGACCATTAATCATTGTTGAAAATGGAAAAGCTCTCCTTACAGATGAACACATGAAAAAATTAGCTTCTAATGATATGAGATGGCAAGACCTCCTTGAACAAGGAGTTTTAGAATATCTTGATGCAAACGAAGAAGAGAATGCATTAGTTGCTCTTACAGACAAAGATTTGACAAAAGAGCATACACATATGGAAATTGATGCAGTAACAATTTTAGGCCTTATTACTTCTCTTGTTCCATATGCCAACTTTGGACAAAGTTCTCGTCTGAACAGAGGATCCAAAACACAAAAACAAGCTTTAGGTTTATATGCAAGCAATTACTTATTGCGAATGGATACAGATATTAGTATTTTACAATATCCTCAGAGACCAATTGTAAAAACATTTATGCATGATATTTCAAAATATGAAAAACATCCTTCAGGGCAAAATGTAACCATTGCCTTACTCAGCTATGATGGATACAATATGCAAGACGCATTAATTGTCAATGAAGGTTCTATACAAAGAGGCCTAGCACGTTCTTTTTACTTTAGACCATACAATGCAGATGAACTTCGATACCAAGGGGGGCTTATTGATGAAATAGGTGTTCCAGACAAAGAAGTAAAAGCATATAGAACAGAAGAGGACTATCGCTTCCTAGAAGATGATGGAATTGTCTTCCCAGAAGCAAAAGTCAAAGAAGATGATGTTCTTATCGGAAAAACTTCACCTCCAAGATTTTTAGGAGAAATGGAAGAATTTAGTATTGCAGCAAACACACGAAGAGAGAGTTCTATTGCAGTAAAGCATGGGGAACATGGTGTGGTTGATATGGTTGTTCTTACAGAAAATGATGAAGGAAACAAACTTATTCAAATTAGATTAAGAGATTTAAGAATTCCAGAACCAGGAGATAAATTTGCTTCTCGTTACGGACAGAAGGGAGTTATTGGAAGAATTGTTCCACAAGCAGACATGCCTTTTACAACATCAGGTATAGTCCCTGATATTATTTTCTCTCCACACTCTATTCCATCTCGTATGACTATCTCACATTTAATTGAGGTCATTGGTGGAAAAGTAGGAGCACTTGGTGGACGACAAATTGATGGAACGACATTCTCTGCAGAATCAGAAAAAGATTTACGAGCAGAGCTTCTCACATTGGGCTTCAGAGAAAATGGAACAGAAAGAATGTACAATGGAATTACTGGAGAAGAATTCAAATCAAATATTTTTGTTGGAAATATGTATTATCTAAAATTAAAGCACATGGTTGCAAACAAAATGCATGCACGTGCATCAGGAAAAATCCAACTCCTTACACGACAACCTATCGAAGGAAGAAGTGCTGGAGGAGGACTGAGATTAGGAGAGATGGAGAAAGACTGTTTAGTGGCTCATGGAGCATCCTTACTCTTGAAAGAAAGATTTGACTCTGATAAAACAATCCTCCATATCTGTGAAAGCTGTGGTATGGTCGCAATCTTTGACTGGCTCAAAAAACGAGCATCATGTCCTAAGTGTGGCGCAAATGCAGAAATAAACTCTATAGAAATGAGTTACGCATTCAAACTCTTATTGGATGAGTTAAAATCACTTAATATTTATCCAAAAATTAACCTCAAAAACAAATACTAAAAAATGGAAACCGTATTCAAAAAAGTTGGCAGTATCAGTTTTAGTTTGTTGTCACCACAGCAAATTAAAAAAATGGCTCATGTAAAAATTGTAACACCAGAGCTTTATGATAAAGAAGGATATCCAGTTGAGGGTGGTTTAATGGATACTCGTCTTGGAGTTATTGATCCTGGATTGCGATGTAGAACCTGTAATGGAAAACTCAAAGAATGTCCTGGTCACTTTGGATACATTGAACTTGGTCGCCCAGCATTGCATATATCATATATCAAAGCAATTTATGTTTTCTTACAAACAACATGTAAAGAATGTAGTAGAATTCTTCTTGATGATGAGAATATTCAGAAATATCAAGGAAAAATTGACAAGCTCAAAGAAATGGGTAAAGATGATCTTATTCCAAAAGTCTCTAAACTTGCCCGTGCTGGTGCAAAGAATGTTAAAAAATGTCCACATTGTAAAGCAAAATTAAATGTAGTGAAATTTGAAAAACCAAGCACATTCATGGAAGAAACAAAAAGGGTAAGCCCTATTGAAATCCTAGAAAGATTTGAAAAAATTTCAGATGCAGATTGTATGCTTATCGGTGTGAATCCTCAATACGCAAGACCAGAGTGGATGATCATGACAGTTTTCCCTATTCCACCAGTAACAATGAGGCCATCTATTACTCTTGAAACAGGAGAAAGAGCAGAGGATGACTTAACACACAAATTATCTGACATTGTAAGGATTAATCAAAGACTCTTTGAAAATATTAATGCAGGAGCACCAGAAATAATTGTAGAAGATCTCTGGGATCTCTTACAGTATCACATTACTACATTTTTTAACAATGATATTGCACAAGTTCCTCCTGCACGTCACAGATCTGGACAACCTCTAAAAACAATTACAGAAAGAATCAAAAGTAAAGAAGGACGTTTCAGACATAATCTTGCAGGAAAAAGAGTAAATTATGCTGCACGTACTGTTATCTCTCCGGATCCAAAGATCGAATTAAACGAAGTAGGTGTTCCTACCCTCATTGCAATGGAATTAACAGTTCCAGAGCGAGTAACAGAATGGAACCTAGACTGGTTAAAAACATTCATTAAAAATGGCCCTAAAGTCTATCCAGGAGCAAACTATGTTCTTGATGGAGTAAAGAAAAAGAAAATTACTGCAGAGACACAAGAAGTTATTCTTACAGAACTTACACCTGGACAAATTGTAGAAAGACACTTGCTTGATGGAGATATTTCTATCTTTAACAGGCAGCCATCTTTGCACAGAATGTCTATCATGTGTCATAAGATTAGAGTTCTTCCTGGAAAATCTTTTAGACTTAACCCTTCTGTCTGTAATCCATATAACGCAGATTTTGATGGAGATGAGATGAACCTCCATATTCCTCAAACAGAAGAGGCAAGAGCAGAAGCAGAAATATTAATGGAAGTAGAAACACAAATCACAAGCCCAAAACATGGTTTAAACGTTATTGGCTGTATTGAAGATGCAGTAACAGGAAATTATTTACTCACAGATGATCGAACAGAAATGACAAAAGAAGAAGCAATAGAACTTCTGATTAGTATTGGTGTTGAAGATTCAAAAAAATTAAATAAATTTAAGAAAAAAGTAACAGGAAAAGAAATTTTCTCTGCAGTCCTTCCAGAAAATTTTGACTTTGTCAATGATAAAGTAACTATTGAAAATGGGCAATTAAAATCTGGACAAATTGATCCAAAAACCATAGGAGAAGATAACGGAACACTCTTACGAGATATTAACAGATCCTATTCTGGATCCGAATGTGTTGATATCTTTGGAAAGATTTTCAAATTAGGAATTGCATATTTACAAAAAAGAGGATTTACTATTACAACATCTGATGCAGATATTCCAGAAGATATTCGAGAGAAAGCAAAAACAATAATTAGTGATGCAATCACTTCAGCAAATGATATTATTGACCAATATGAAAAAGGAAAACTCAAAAATCTTTCTGGAAAAACAGTAGAACAAACCTTAGAGCTCATGGTTATGCAAAAGCTAAATGAGACAAGGAATATTGTAGGAAAAATGATCAGTAAAACTGTTTCAGATACAAACAATGCAATTATTATGTCCCGTGCAGGAAAAGGAAATGTCCTTAACTTGGCACAGACTTCTATCTTGGTAGGACAGCAAGCACTTCGTGGAGGACGAATTGAGAGAGGATACAAAAATAGAACCCTTTCCTTATTCAGAGAACATGATAAAAGCCCAGAAGCAAAAGGATTTGTACGACACAGCTACAAAAATGGTTTGAACCCAGTAGAGTTCTTTTTCCATGCAATGACAGGACGAGACTCACTGATGGATACTGCTCTAAGAACACCTAAATCTGGATATCTCTATAGAAGACTTGCAAACGCATTACAAGATCTTAAAGTAGAATATGATGGAACAGTAAGGGATGCAAATAAAACAATTATTCAATTCGCATATGGTGACGATAACATTGATGTCTCCAGATCTGAAAATGGTACAATTGATGTAAAAAAAATAGTAAATGAAGTGAGTAAGAAGACAAAATGATAGACGAAACAGCAAAACGATTTGAAGGAAGAATTCCAGCGCCTCTTATAGAAGAGGTAAAGAAAGAAGCAAAAGATGTAAAACTTTCCAAAGCACAATTAGAAACAGTCTTTGCACGCCTTGAAGAGAAATACAAATATGCAAAAATCCAACCTGGAGAAGCTATAGGAATTGTAACAGCAGAATCTTTTGGAGAGCCTGGTACACAGATGACACTGAGAACCTTCCACTTTGCAGGAGTTGCTGAGGTAAACGTTACATTAGGCCTTCCACGTCTCATTGAAATCTTTGATGCACGAAAAGAACCAAGTACTCCATTAATGATAATTTACTTAAAAAAACCTTATAACAAGGATGAAAAATATTTAGAAAAAATTATTGCGCAGATTAAAGAAATAAGAGTCCAAGAAGTACTCAGTGAAATTTCTATTAATCTTCTCAAACTACATGTAGAATATGTTCTCAATAAAAAGCGTATGAAGGAACTGGGTATTAATGAAGAAGCAGCAGTAAAAGGAATTAAAGATGCCTTAAAGACCGTAGATATTACAGACAAAGATGGGCGTTATACGGCAACACCAAAAAATAAAGAAGGTGGTCTTCCAGCATTATACACCTTAAAAGAAAGAATCAAAGAAGTAAAAGTAAATGGTATTGATGGCATCCAAGAAGTTATTCCAAAAATGGAAAACAATGAAATCATGCTTCTTGCTTCAGGTTCTAATCTCAAAGAAGCCTATAAAATTGCAGAAGTAGACTTCACACGAACTATTACAAATAATATTTTTGAAGTTGCAAAGAATCTTGGAATTGAAGCTGCACGGCAAACAATTATTGCAGAAGCATCAAAGGTTATTGGTGAGCAAGGATTAGATATTGATATTCGACATATTATGTTTATTGCTGATCTCATGACTGCAAGAGGAGAAATCAAAGGTATTACAAGGTCAGGTATTACAGAAGAAAAAGAATCTGTGCTTGCACGTGCATCATTCGAAACACCTATAAGGCACTTAATCAATGCAAGTCTTATTGGAGAAGTAGATATGTTGAATTCAGTAGTAGAAAATGTTATGATAAATCAACCTATTCCTTTAGGAACAGGTCTACCAAGTCTAGTAACAAAACTAGCAAAGGAGAATAAAAAATGAGCGTGGAGCAATTAAAGAAAGCTTTAAAGGAAGAAAAATGTACCTTTGGCCTTGACGAAACAGTAAAGAATTTGAAACGAGGAAAAGCATCAACAGTTTTTCTTGCAACAGATTGTAAAGCATCTGTACGAGAAAAAATCATATATTACAAAAAGTTGGGGAAATTGAATGTTATTGAGCTAGAGATTAACGGGCATGAAGTAGGTGCACTCTCTAAAAAACAATTCTCTGTTTCCGTTCTATCCTTCTAAAATGATTCAATATGATATGCAGAGCATTGGTCTCATCAACCTCTTTGAAAAGTCAACTGGTGCAAAAGTAAAAGACTTTTTCATAGAAGATGAAACCCTCGTTTTTGTAGTTCATCCCAAAGAATTGCGAAAAGCTTTAGAGAAAGGAGGAGAAAAAATTAAGAGATTTTCTTTTTCTGCAAAAAAAAGAGTGCGTGTTATAGAGTTTAACGAAAACATTGAAAAGTTTGTCATGAATCTCCTGTATCCCTTACGCCCAGAAACAGAATTGAAAGAAGGAATTCTTTTTATCAAAGGAAAAGATGCAAAAGAAAAAGGGCAAATTTATGGGCGAGAAAAGACAAATTTAAAGCGAATTCAAGGCATTATACACAAATATTTCAAAGTAGAAGTAAAAGTAATCTAAATAGGAACAGAAACCTTTAAAAAGTCTAGATTTTCCTACTAAAGCAATGGGTAAAAAAAGTAACGGCTTAAATGCAGGAACGAAATTAAAGAAAAGAAGAAAAGTAAGCAAACTACTCAATAAAGATTTTAAAAGAAGACTTTTCAACTTAAAGATTAAATCTGATCCACTACGAGGCTCTGCACAAGCAAAAGCTATTGTTCTTGAAAAAATCCAATTAGAAGCAAAACAGCCAAACTCAGCAATGAGAAAGGCAATTCGATGTCAACTCATCAAAAATGGAAAAAAAGTGACTGCTTTTGTTCCAGGTATGGGTGCAATTAAAATGGTTGATGAGCACGATGAAGTTATTATCGAATGTATTGGTGGAAAAATGGGTCGTGCAAAGGGAGATATTCCTTGTGTTCGATGGCAAGTAATCAAAGTAAATGATCAATCCTTAAATGCATTAATTAGAGGAAAGATTGAGAAAGGACGAAGATGAGCGATATCAAAATTTTCAATCGATGGGACATATCAGGTATTAGAGTATCTGATCCAGGTCTTCAAGATTACATTAATCTCAAACCAATCATGATTCCACGAACAGGTGGAAGAAATGTAGGAACACAATTTTGGAAAACAAAATACAATGTTGTAGAGCGTTTGATTAACAAAATGATGATTCCTGGTCACAAAGGAAAGAAACATAAAATTACTTCTGGTCACTGTGGTGGAAAAGGAACAACTGCATATATCATTGTAGAAAAAACCTTTTCCCTTATTGAACAAAAATCAAAGAAAAATCCTGTTGAAGTTTTTGTAAAAGCCTTGGAAAATGCTGCCCCTCGAGAAGAAATTACAACAATTGAATATGGTGGAGCACGGTATCCAAAAGCAGTAGAATGCGCTCCACAACGAAGAGTTGATTACGCATTACGTTTAATGGTGCAAGGTGCATATGCTGCATCTTTTGGGAAGAAAAAATCCATTGAAGAAGCACTTTCTGAAGAGATTATCAAAGCCTATAATATGGATCAAGGCTCAGTAGCATTATCTAAAAAATTAGAGTTAGAACGACAATCTGATGCTTCTAGATAAAATGACAAAAATCTTTGACCTACATGCAATACTGAATATGGAAGCACTTCTTTCTCACAGAGGAAAAGTCATAAAATATAGTAGAGATGCTGGAGAAAATTGGAGATATGTACAATTAGAGCGTATTCCTTCATTANNTAGCTTTACTAAAAAGCAAAAAATACTTTATCCACCAAAACCTTTATAAAGCAAGATAGAGACTCTTAGAGGGAAAATGACGAAACATCCAGCTTCTCAAGAAAAAAAAGAACCTGAGCAAAGTAAGCCAGGTATGGAATTACCAAAACCTACTCCAGAACAGCAGGAAAAGCTCTCTAAAATCCAAAAAGAACTGGATACTTTCAAAGAAAAATGTCTAAAAACTCGTACAGATATTACAGGAATGTCCCTCCTTCCTCCATTGCAGCCACGACCGGGAGAGACAATCAATCCTAATGAAATTCATATTTTTATTCTCATTGATGATGCAAAAGTAGAAGGCCTTGCAAAAGGAGATTTAATCGTCAAATCCACAGAAGAAACGACAAAGATTGCAAAAGAAATCAATGAAAACTTTAAGCCGCAAGTTATGCTTATCACCGAGCTCAAAGAAGCCTGTTTTGACGCAAAATATGATATTATTCAAATGGTTGCAACATCTGCACTCTTCTATGATAAAGGTCTTCTATCTGCACTTAAAGTTGCTGAATTACATAAAAATATGGCTATTAAAAAATTTGAAAAATACGTCGTAAGTTACATTGCAGTTGGCTCTCTGTTCAGAGGCGATGCTGCACCAAATGACATCGATGTTGCAATAGTTATTGACGACACTGATGTCAAAAAAATGTCTCGCTTCGAACTTCGTGATAAGTTACGGGCAATTATTATCAATATGGGCTATGAAGCTTCACAAATTACTGGAGTAAAAGCACAATTTCATATTCAAACATATATTCTGACAGATTTCTGGGAAAGTGTCAAGGATGCAAACCCTGTTATTTTTACCATGTTACGAGATGGTGTTCCTCTGTATGATAGAGGAGTCTTCATGCCATGGAAATTACTCCTGCAAATGGGCAGAATCAAACCTTCTCCAGAAGCAATTGATATGAATATGGAAGTAGGGGATAAACTCATTGATAGAACAAAACAAAAGCTTCTCTCTGTTGTAGGAGAAGATTTATTCTACGCAGTAATGAATCCTACACAAGCTGCACTGATGTTGTATGGTATTCCACCTCCAACACCAAAAGAAGCAGTAAAACTCATGGAAGAGATATATGTCAAGAAAGAAAAACTTCTTGAGAAAAAATATGTAGATATTCTCGAAAAAATTAGAAAAACCTTCAAGGATATTGAGCATGGTGAATTAAAAGAAGTCTCTGGAAAAGATATTGATAAACTTCTCACAGATTGTAAAGATTACTTAGAAAGAATTAAAAAACTCTTCAATGAAATAGAAGAACGAACAGAAAGAGAAAGTATTGGAGAAATCCACACTACTGCATTAAATTTAACGAGAGATCTTCTTTTGGAATTAAATGTAAAAGATATTTCTGTTGCAAAACTTCCAGAATTATTCAAAAAACATGTCTGTGAAGAAGAGAAAGTGCCTTTAAAATTCCACAAAGATCTGCAAGAGATCATCAAAGCCAAAAAAGATTTTGATGCAAAAAAACTCAGCAAACAAGAAGTAAACAAGGTGCGAAGAGAAGCACGGGAATATATTCGAACCATCCTAGATATTTTAGATAGAAAGAGAAGCTTAGAGTTAAACAAATCAAAACTCTTTTTCCGGTATGGGGATAATAAAACCGGAGAAATTACTTTCTTAAAAGATATTGCATTCATTGTCAAAGATACCAATAAGAGAGAAGAAATCTGGATAGCAGCAATAGAAAAAGATGCAAGTCTGCAAAATCTAAAAAAATCTGATGTCAATGAGTACGAAAAGTATATAAAGAGCATAAAAATGCCTCATGAGAAGATTCTCAAAATACAGACCTTAGAGTCTTTGAGAGATATAGTTGGTGAGGAAGTGGAAATCCTATGGAAGGCATAATTAATAATTTCAGGCGAAGTAAAACGAATCAAAATACAAAGCATCTTATTATTAGCCTAGATGGAATAGATTCTCGTATAAAAGCACAGAAATTTCTCGGAAAGAAAGTCATATTCACAACAGAAACTGGAAAAGAAATCACAGGTGAAGTCATGAGTGCACATGGAAACAAAGGCTGCATTCGTGCAATCTTCGAAAGAGCTCTTCCAGGGCAAAGTCTAGGACAAAAAGTAAAGGTGGCATAAAATGGGAGAGCGAAAATTTAAATGTTATAGGAAAGTAAAAAGAGCATATACAAGAAAATCACGATTCAAAGTAAAAGGATACATTAAAGCAGTTCCAACAAACAAATTAGTCAAATTTAATTTTGGGGATAATAAAAGAACTTTCCCCCATAAAGTCTTTCTTGTTTCTAAAGAAAAAATCCAAGTGCGCCACAATGCATTGGAATCAGCAAGAACGTCTGTTGTGCGAAGACTTACGAAAGCTTTAGGAAAAGATTATCATATGCAAGTGCGTGCATATCCTCATCATGTTCTTAGAGAAAACAAAATGATTACCGGTGCAGGAGCAGACCGTATGCAGACTGGTATGCAGCGTTCTTTTGGAAAAGCTATGGGTCTTGCAGCACAACTAAACAAAGGCACTCCAATCTTCTGTGTCTATTGCAATAAAGAAGGCATTCCTCACGCACGAAAAGCTTTACTCTCAGCAAATCCTAAATTACCAGGAAGATCTGGCGTAGAAGTTGATAGAAAATAATTTTTTTATTTTATCAGAGACTAAAAACATTCATTTCTTTTAGATTTACCATTCAGTAAGAATATAATAAAAATACTGTATAGAAATAACCCAGAAATCATAATTTTTTTTCTAAAGTAACTTGCCTAAAAAGTCTGGTATAATTAACATCATTAATTTTATATCTAGACAAAGTGGGAGCTTCAATTTCTGTAATGACATAATCTCCTTCAGAAGGTTCCATAATAAAATCAGGTCTATAACCACTTCTTCTCTCGAGATCCTCATTAGAAATATGAAGTGTTTCTCCAATATGTAAAGAAAAATCTCCATACATTTCATAAATAACATCAGATTGAGGGAAGTAAAGTCTAACTCCAACAGAAGATTGATAAGTATTCACTTTTGTCATACGTGAAGGTTGTGACATAAAAACACCTAATTTATCATTGCTTATAACCTTTTCTAAGAATATACAGACTCTACAACTCACTTCACCATGGAAAGTACTTCTAATAAAACAAAACAAAGGAAAGAAGAGAAAAGTTCCATAAGAAATCGTCTATTTTCACTCCCAACCTATAAGTACAACTATACATATCTTTAAAAAGACTTTTTCTTTATAAAGAAAGATGCGTAAGAAGTTTTTGAGGTTCATTGAGAACCTAGAACTGTTTGAAAAAGAAGAGGCTGATGACGAAAATTCTATAGGACCCTATGTGGC
This sequence comes from Nanobdellota archaeon, assembly GCA_013331795.1. Lineage (GTDB taxonomy): Archaea > Nanobdellota > Nanobdellia > SCGC-AAA011-G17 > GW2011-AR17 > JAGVZZ01 > JAGVZZ01 sp10136u. The sequence continues at coordinate 30,049 of DUFP01000020.1, read as the reverse complement.
TATGTAGTTTTCTTCATTGTATCTTTCATATTGTAACATAAACTTTTGAGAATGCTTCCACAAGTATAATAATACTTATAAATAAGTGAAGCAACATCTTCAAGAAAAATTAATATTCAAGGGAGGAATAAAAAAATGAACGTATTTGGTTCTTTAATAGAAAATGCATTGAAAAATGTTGATACACCCGCTCATCAAGTAGAAGTAGGGCAGGCAAACATCAAAGTTATTGGTTGTGGTGGTGGAGGAACAAACGCTACAAACTGGCTCTTTAAGAAGGGTATTCAAGGTGCAGAAATAGTCGCAATTAACACAGATAAACAACATTTAGACCTTGTCGAAGCAGATAAAAAAATCCTTGTAGGAAGAGATCTTACTCGAGGACTTGGTTGTGGTGGCTTTCCAGACAAAGGAAGAGAAGCTGCAAAAGAACAACTGGGGGAATTAAAAGAAGTGCTTCGTGGAACAGACATGGTTTTCATCACTGCTGGAATGGGCGGTGGTACAGGAACTGGTTCTGCTCCTGTAGTCGCACAATTAGCAAAAGAAGAAAAAGCAATTGTTATTGGCGCAGTGACCATGCCTTTTGAAATTGAGCGCGCTCGTATTGAGAAAGCAGAATATGGTTTGCAGCAATTAAGAGAAGTCTGTGATACGGTTATTGTCATTGATAACAACAGACTGGTAAAAATTGCAGGTAATCTACCTATTCAACAAGCATTTGCTGTAGCAAACGAATTAATCTCTACTATGATTAAGGGAATCGTAGAAATTATTGCAGTTCCATCTTTAGTAAACTTAGATTACGCAGATGTAAAAGCAATTATGTCTAATGGAGATGTATCAGTCATTGGTATTGGTGAATCTGATTCTCAAAACAGAGTAGAAGAAGCAGTAAAAAGAGCATTGTCTAATCCATTACTAGAAGTAAGTTATGATGGTGCAACTGGTGCTTTAATTCATGTAGCTGGTGGCGATGATTTAACCCTTGACGAAGTAAATCGTGTAGGGAATATGATCACACAAGCACTTGATGAAGATGCAAATGTTATCTGGGGAGCAAGAATCTCTGGAGACATGAAAGGAAAACTGCGAGTCATGACTATTATCACTGGAGTAAATTCCCCTTATATTATGGGAAAAGGAAAAGCAAAGAAAGATAACTCCAAAGCAATGTCAAGAGACTTGGGTATTGACTTTTTTTAATTTTTTTATTCATTTTTTAGAAACACTTAAATAATCTTTTTTCTTAAATTATTTGATGTACGGCCTAAACAAAGAAGAAATAAAACTCTTTAAATCATTAAACACACCCAGAAAAATTCAAGATTTTCTCAACAAAATACCTATTAACTTTGAACCCACTGAAGACACCTTCCTCTCTCCAAGGGAGGTATTGCTGCAAAACAGAGCGCATTGCATTGAAGGCGCATGCCTCGCAGCAGCAATTTTAAGATTTCATGGCCACAAACCACTTATTGTCGACCTCACTTCAAACAAAGAAGACCAAGACCATGTCATTGCAGTTTTTCAACTGCATGGGCATTGGGGAGCAATCTCAAAAACAAACCATGCAGTTCTCCGCTATAGAGAACCTGTATACAAAACAATTCGAGAACTGGTCATGTCTTTTTTTCATGAATACTTTTGTAATGACAGCAAAAAGAAAACTCTGCGTTCTTATACAAATCCTATAGACCTCTCCCAATTTGATAAAAAATCATGGATAACTGATGAAAAAGACCTCTGGTACATTGTAGAGAAGATTTTTGCAACGAAACATTATCCTATTCTTTCCAGAAAGCAAATTGCAAGCTTACGAAAAGCAGATCATATAGAAGTGCAAGCAGGGAATATTACAGAATGGAAACAAAAACTCTCACCGCATCCTTGGAATAAAAAGAATTAGAAATGCAGCTTCACAAATTCTGAAGGAAAATAAGGAGCCTCAAGGAGATATTTTTCCAAACTCTGAGAACCTCTTCTATGCTGCCCTTCTTTTCCTAAAGCAATAAGTCCATCTTCACAGGTAAGCCCTTTTGCTTTGTCTTGAAATTCTCCAGCACGGAATTGCGCATAATCAACATCTGGATTTCCAGGCCATTCTTGAAACGTTTGTATACCTGAGTACGCAAAAAATTCAACAATAGGAATATGGTTTTCAGCCCAAAGAATGCCAATAGCCCAAGGAAAAGATTTCTTATGATCTTGAAGAAATTGTGCAGCTTTTCTCCATTCCTTTTTGGCACATTTTGTAGGATCATCTCCATAGCTAGGAAGACCTGCAGTATGAAGATAAAGCCTTCCTCTTTGTATATCCCTATCAAGCATACGAATTTGTGCATAAAAATGTGTATTCATACGCTTTCAAGAAAAGAACTTCTATTTAAACGTTGCCTTCCAGCAGCCTTTCAATCTGTAACCGATACGTATCATCGCAGTGCCCCTCTATTTCATGCCAACACTTGTCAGGCGCCTGAAGCCGTGCATAAGCAATGATTTTCCCAGCACCAATTCTTTCCTCTATACCCCAAAGCTGGTCATGTGCCTTTTTCAAAGCCTCTTCTAAAGTTCCTGCATCAACATGAAAGCCCCTATCCTCACTTTCTATACGCCTAGAAACAACCTGTGCTTTAAAATAATGAACAATATATTCAACCATAAAAAAGCAATATTTTCTTCTCTTTTTAAAAATATCTCTCCTAGAAAATATTAAGGTTTATACCGCAACATAGTCCGAGGGAAAGCTATAGCATCCTTGATATTGTCTAAACCACAAATCCAAGAGACAATTCTTTCCACGCCCATACCAAAGCCACCATGAGGCACAGAGCCATATCGGCGTGTATCTAAATAGAAATCATACTCTCGTGGATTTTCGCCTTGTTTTTTCAAATTATCTTCAATTTTCTGTATATCCTCTTCTCGTTGTGATGCTCCCACAACCTCCCCATACCCTTCAGGAGCAATAATATCAAAACCAAGGACAACCTTTGAATTCTCAGGATCCTCTTTCATATAAAATGCTTTTACCACTTTTGGATATCGTGTAATAATCACAGGAGTATCATACCATGTAGAAAGTACATCTTCTTCAACAGTACGAAGATCTTTTCCCCATTCTACTTTTATTTTTGCTTTTTTTTCTAAATCTTTCAGAACATCTGTATATGTTGTTCGAGGAAATGTTTTTTTCACTGTAGGCTCTAATTTCTTTGGATCTCTCTCTAAAACCTTTAATTCCTCTTGATTGTTTTCTAAAACTGCTTTCACACAGGCTTTAATCACACCCTCAGCATGATCTTGGATATCTTCAAATTTTGACCAAGCCATTTCCATTTCTGCGTGCCAATATTCAGTAAGATGCCTTGATGTTTTTGATTTTTCCGCACGAAAAGAAGGTGCGAGAGTATAAATTTTTTCTAAAGAAAAGATTGCAGGCTCTGCTTGAAGTTGCCACGTTTGTGCAAGGAAAACAAAGTCTCCAAAATAAGGCACTTTAAAAACTTCAGATCCTCCCTCAGCTTGTGTTGGTTGAAAAATAGGACTTTGATATTCATAAAAACCATGACTTCGGAAATACTGATGCACAGCCCCAAAGATCGTGCTTCTAATTTTCAAGATTGCAGTCATTCTTCGAGAACGCAGCCATAAATGCCTGTTATCAGCAAGGAATTCCACACTTTGATCTTTTTGAATAGGAAAATTCTCACACTTCCCAATAATTTTTAAGTCAGTAACAGCAACTTCATATCCTGTTGGCGCTCGTTCATCTTTTTTAATTTCTCCATGTAGCTCTAAAGCAGTTTCAATACGTGTACTCTCTGCATCCTTCCATATTTTTTCAGAGACTTTTTCTTTTTCCACAACACATTGAATAATATTTGAAGAATCTCTCAAAGTGATAAATCGTAATTTATTAGAACCTCTTTCTCGATAACACCAGCCATGGAGAGCAACTTTTCCCTTGCCTTGCTTCATTGCTTCTTGAATAGAGCCAAAATTCATAGTTAAGATAATTTTATAGAGATTTAAATAGCTAACGGTAACTTTTTAAACTCTTCCTCTGCTTGAAACATTATGTTTACTCTCCTAAAAGAAGACGGACAAGCACGTACAGGAATACTCCAAACAAAATCAGGAGAAGCAGAAACACCTTTTTTTATGCCTGTAGCAACAAAAGCAGTGGGAAGATTTGTCTCTGCAGAAGATTACATTGCAGTACACGCAAAAGCAATCATAGCAAATGCATTTTTTCTTTCTATCAATCCATGCGTAGAAACCTTTGAGAAAATGGGAGGCATTCACAAATTCATGCAATACCCAAATATCATTTTCACAGACTGTGGTGGTTTCCAAATGCTCCGTGAAAATCTTCTCTTAGAAACAACAAACAATGGTATTCTTCTAAAAAATCCTTCTGGCAAAGATGTATTCATGCGCCCAGAAAAACTTCTTGATATAAGCAAAAAGATTGACTCTGATGTGATCATGGCTCTAGACTGTGTCCTTCCTTATGGTCGTTCAAAAGAAGAATATAGAGAAGCAGTCCAAAAATCTCACCAATGGACAAAAAAATGTAAAGATCTACACACAGGAAGACAATTACTCTTTGGAATCACACAAGGAGGCACCTTTGAAGATCTTCGAGAAACATCTGCAAAAGCAATTAATGCAATGGACTTTGATGGCCATGCAATTGGTGGTGTAGGCATTGGTGAACCAACAGAACTGCTCTACAAAATGGTAGAAGTCTCTATTCCTCATTTAGACAAAAACAAACCCAGATATGTCATGGGACTCGGAAAACCTGAACAAATTATTGGATGCGTAGAACGCGGCATAGACATTTTTGATAGTATTTATCCGCAAAAGAATGCACGACATGGAATGCTTTTTACTTTTTCAGGTATTATGGATCTTGGCCAATCAAAATATAAATTTGATAAAAAGCCAATAGAAGAATCTTGTTTATGTTTTTCTTGTAAAACATTTTCTCGTGCATATCTAAGATATTTATTCAAAAAGGATGATGCAGTTGGAAAAAGATATCTTACCATTCACAATCTTTATTTCATGCAGGAATTCATGAAAAAAATACGAGAAAATATTCACCAAGGAACCTTCCAAGAATTTAAAGAAGAATTTCTCAAGGCACATAAGAAAATCTAAAACACCAATCTTTTTTTTTCAAAAGCAAAATATTTCTCATAAGTCAGTTCTATTAATGAAGGCTGTAAAGAATACCAAGATTGCCCTTCTTTCAAAACATGGGGATACTCTTTTCTTCTTTTGTTTTGATAACATTCAGCAAGAGGAATCTCACCTTCTATTTTTTGCACAGCACCATAAATTTGTAAACCCTTCTGCAAAGAAAAAGCATCAAAACAAGGGCTAATCGTTCCTGCAATATAATGATGATGGATAAACGCTTGCGAATGCCGTGCATCAATCCTTGATTTCCAATACAAGGTAAAATCTCTAGAAGCAACATAAATAACACTTGCTACCCACAAACCACCATCATCTTTTGTTGCAAGATGCAAAAGATAACTTTCTTCTAAAATTTCTCTAATCAAATATCGAATATCTTCCATAATATTTAAGGTGTGAGTCGTTCTGGATCCCTTGGAAGAAGAATTGCTTCTCGAATATTTCCTAAATCTAAAAGTCTTTCCGTAATTCTATCTAATCCCAAGCCAACACCTCCATGTGGAGGACATCCATAACGAAAAATATCTCTATAGAAAGGCATCTTTGTAAGATCCAATCCTTTCTCCTTACACTGTGCTTCAAGAATCTCCAAACGATGCTCTCGTTGTGCACCAGTCGCAATTTCAACCCCTTTATACACAAGGTCAAAAGACTTTGTCACACTCTTGTCTTTCTCTGGGCGCATATGATAAAAAGGCCTTTTTGTCCAAGGGTAATCAAGCATAAACACAAAATCACACTTATATTTCTCTTTCACATATGCACCTATCATTCTTTCGCCTTCCGCATCAAGATCTTCATGTTCAGGAATAATTTTCCCTTTTTCTTTCAAAATTTTTCGTGCTTCTCGTAAAGAGAGCCTTGGAATCTTTGTAGGAACAGAAACAACAACACCTAATCGTTGCAATTCTTCTTTACAACTTTTTTGAATCTCTGTCAATACATAAGATAAATACTTCTCAATTAGTTTCATGATATCTTCTTCGCTTTCAATAAATCCCATTTCAAAATCTATGCCAACAAATTCAGTAAGATGTCTCGTTGTGTGCGACTTTTCTGCGCGGAAGATAGGCCCAATTTCATACACTCGTTCCAGACCAGAAACAACAAACATTTGTTTATAGATCTGAGGTGATTGTGCAAGAGAAGCAGTTTTTCCAAAATAAGGAATTTTAAATTCTTCAGCACCAGATTCAACACCGGAAGCAGTGAGTTTAGGGCTTTGAATTGCAATAAATTTCTCCTTTGTAAAGAAGTTCACTGTATGACTATAGACAAAAGATCGTACAGTAAAAATATCTGTTACTTTTTGCCTTCGGATATCTAAAAATCGATAATCTAATCGTTTATCTAAACCTGTTGTCGTATCTTCAGTTATTTCAATAGGCAATGGTGCCTCAGCCATACTCAAAACTTCTAAAGATGCTGCAGCAATTTCAATCTCTCCAGTTTTCATATCTGCTTTTACTTGATTCTCAGGTCGTGCATGAACAACTCCTGTAATATGTACAACAGACTGTGCTTTAATATGCTGAAATTTTTCTGTAAGAACCTTATCTAAAAAAACTTGAACAATACCTGTTCTATCTCGTAGGAGAAGAAAAGAAATTTTTCCTGTAAGGCGAAGCGTATCAACCCAGCCAGAAAGTTCTACACTCTTTCCTACTTCTGCCTTACTAAGTTCTCCACATCGTTGTTTTTGCATCTGAATAAAAAAAGAATAGAGCTATATAAAGTTTGCTTATTGACCTCCTCCCCGACCTAAAGGTTCGCGCCTTGCACGACTCCTCCGCTTCGCTCCGGAGCGGGGATTCCTGTACTTAGAGTTTTGGCGTGGTGAGCCTCCTGATTTTTTACATATTCTTTTGCCTTCTCTAGAGTTATATATCTTACAGATGTCGCAAATTTTCCTGTACTCCAAAGATGTCCTTTAGGATATCTGAGACGAAGCTTTGGCCTGAGTGCAAAAATAATTCTTGCACTCAATCCTTTGATTTTTCCAATTGCAACTGTTGGAGCAATTGTCAAAGGAAGTTCTACAACCAAATGGATATGCTCTGGTTGTACTTCTTTTTCAAGAAGTATAACTCCTATTTTCTTTGCAGCTTCATCAAGAGCAATCATGCAAATATTTTTATGATACAAGCTCTTGAAAAGGTTGTAGCGATATTTTGTACACCTCCCAACATGCCAAGTACTCTTACCAGTACTATGTTGATGGCCGAATGTATTGCTATAACTCATGAGACCTCACCTCCTTTATGGTGAGGCTCACCACTTTACCACAAAAAAACAAGTGGTGAGAAAAGAATATAAAACGCGCCATTCATCCCCGACCTAAAGGTCGGTCGCTCGCTTAAGATGCAAATATCTATTCTATAAGCTAACTGGATTTCTAGATGGCATCACTTATAGGAATAAAATAAAAGAACATAAAGGGCTATGGTGGCAAAAGATCTATAGGCAATTTATTTTTAAAATTCTGAATCCCCACAGATATATCATCTACATTAACCCCACGAGTGGAATATTGTTTAACAACTCTCTCCAAAGCACTGATATCACTGGGGTAAATAAATTTTCCCTCTTCTACTCTTCGAGAAATAATACGTATTTGCCCAAAATAAGAACGAAGACTATGATCTAAATAACAATTTAAAGCACAAGTTCTATGAAGAAGAGAAAGAAACGTACTGCGCAAAGAACTTTCTAAATTCTCATTTCCTTTTTTTATTTTTGTATAATGATCCCATTGCCCAAGAACATATTTTCTTTGACGCTCCGTCAAATAGCCATGCTGTAAAGCAAAAGAAGCTATAGAAGAGAAAGCTTTTCTATCAAATCTTTCATTTGCATAAAAAGAATCAGAAAGCATACATCTAATATGAGAAAGTTCTTCAATATCCTGAGTTGTTGCCATCTTACTTCCGAGAGATATCTAATAATAAATGCTCTAACTTTTGTAGATTCCACTTAATGCTGTCAGATTTTTGCCGCAAAGGACCATTTCGTAAATCTAATTGTAAAAACAGCCCATAAATTTCCTCAACAACCATGCTAATATCCCTTGCACTTTCATATTTGTGTTCAATAACATCTTTGACAGCTTTTCGTAAAAGCTCTCCTGTTAAATCACACAATCCCATAAGATACGAATTAATATCCACACCTAGTTCAGTATAATTAGGAATCTTCTTATTTTGAAGAAAATGGTAAAAACAAGATGCTTCTACATATTCTTGAATGGCAGTATCTTCAATCCCAGTCTCTGATTCACGTTTTAAATCCTTCACTAATTTTTCTATTTTCTTTAAATCAGTTTTTTCACTTCTTTGAAGAGCATAAATAATCAGTTTTGATTCTTTAATAATCTCTCGAGAGAGCTGTATAACATTTTCTCTTCTATCATCTGCCTCTTTCAGCTCTCGAATAATTGTTTGAAACGAACTCTTATCTATCATAAAAAAAATGAACGGCAAATGCTATATAAAACTATCTATTCCTAACATTCAAAGCTATATGCCCAATGTGCAGGGTCTTTGCTTTTTTCATACCGTAATCCTTTTTCAACAGAAACACCCATTCTCTGTAAAAGATTTTTTCCCATAGAAATACGCACTCCAGAAACCTCATGATACACACCTAAATCAGCTTCATCACTATCAAAACCTAAGTGAAAGCCATGTCCTTTGACTTCATCAGCGAGAAGCTTGCCATACAAAGAACCAGCAGAGCGAAAATCAAGAGGGCTTTGTATCAAAGACAAGCTTCCATGATATGTACTAGAACCAAAAGGAAAATCTTTCATATCAGGGGGTGTATAAAGAGGATTTGCAACATAGCAAATATCAATGTGTGGAGCAGAAAAAGAATACTGCAAACGTCCCTGAGATCCTCTTTCTACACTTTTTTCTCGAACATTTTGGCCATACACTTCTTTAAGCTTTTCTTCTAAGAAGGCGATATAGGATGCAAAAAAAGCCTCAGAGTGAATAGGTAAAATCGCTTCCTCAGCATGTACTTGCGGAATAAGAATACCAACAAGCTGCTCTCGCTGAAAGGATGTTTTTGGCTTACTTTGAAAATACGCTAGAAGATGTCGAGGAATCATAAGCCTGTTTCAAAAAGGAACTCTTTAAATATCTTTTGGTGAAATTTTCTACAACTAAAAAAAGGGACATAAAATATAAAAAGGGTAAAAAAAGAAAAGTATGTATGGAACCATTTGTGCATGCACTTATCCCTCTGGCTTTTTTACTTGCACTCTTCCCAAATCTCGATAAAAAATATATCTTTACTCTAGTTCCTATTGTGTGGATTATTGATTTAGATAGTTACATAGGTATCCATAGATTTACCTTTCATAATCTTTTTTTTGTTCTTGCACTAGCATGTATAGCATATGTAATATGGAGGAATAGATACGCATTCTGGGTTGCATTTTATTATGGATTTTCCCATCTCTTTTTAGATTTTGCAATGCCAGGACCAGCATGGTTCTACCCAATCATACAAAAAACAATCTATCTACAGGCAACGATACAAAGAAAAGGAGAATGGCTCCTCAGTTTTTCTCTAGGATCACTAAACAAAGAACAATACACTGCCTTTGTACAAACAGTCGGTCCAACACAATACATTGGAGAACACTCAATACTCTTCCTAGCTTTATTTACAATTCTTCTAATGATAAAATGGAGAAAGGAAATAAGAACTATTTTCAAAAAGAAGAAATAACAAGTTTAGGCCAGATTTTCTTCCATTGTTTTTTTTTCATACGCTCTTTATATCGAGTTAAGATAGCTGTTTCTCGAGAAATGGGAGCAACACGAAAAGTAAAAAGATCTTTCAATCCATGGGGAGCACAAAGAGTCAGAGAATCATCCTGCTCTAATCGCACTCCAACACCTGTAGGTATTTCAATAAACTTGCCAATCGCTTCACAAGAATTTTGCACTCTTTTTTTGTAATGATACATCTCATGTACAAAGGCCTGGTTCACCACTTCAAAAGTATACTGAGGATAAAGCCTATGCAATTTTCTCTCAATATCCTTCCCATCAATTTTCTTTGTGAGGCCATAATACACAACATCAATATCATTCAATGGTGTTCTTTTTGTATATCCATGTAACACATCCCATACAGTATTTCGAACAACACCTGCAGCAAGATACCAATCTGGTAAATTTAATGCACGTACAGAACGAAGAATATCCATCAACCATTTTTCATGTAGAATAATCTTTTTCAATTCCTGAGAATAGTTTTTTTCAGCCATATTAAGAACTAAGTTTTTTTAATAGCTCCATAATTTTTTGTCCATCAACTTTTCCTCTATATTTTTTCATTGCTTCTCCCATTAATGCATTGAATGGAGCATCTTTATGTGCAATAATAAGCTCTTTCAATTCTTTTTCCAAAGTCTTTTCATCAACAGCCTTATATTTATGTAAATCAATCTTTTTACCTTGAAGAATTTCCACAAGAATATCAAGAACAGCTTCTTTAGAAATCAATCCATTTGAAAAGTAGCCCAATACTTCTCTATAGTCTCCATCACGAAGCTTTGTTATATCTAGGCTATATCTTTTCTGAATCTCCTTTGGAGTATTCACAAGAACATATGCCAGAAATTTTGTTTCTAATTTTGGGAACTCCTTAACATATCCAGGAAAATCAACGTCTTCAGCAACAAGCATACGTGCGAGTTCTGCAGATAATGCATAGTCCTTCTCATATCGCAATGCTTTTGCATCAAGTAATTCTGGTAATGTAATAGAAGCAAGCAATTCCTTTGTTATAGGTATAGGAGGAATATCTGTTTCTGGATACATACGCGCAGCTCCTGGCATAGGCCGCAAATAACTCGAAGTCCCATCAGGATTTGCTTTTCGTACATGTGCCTCTCCTTTCTTTGCTTCCTGTATTTGTCTTGTAATTTCCTGTTGAATAACTGTAGGCATGTAACGCAACTCTTGAAAGCCCTTGACTTCTACACGAGGATGTCCTGCAATAGAAATATTGACATCTTGTCGGATAGTTCCTAAACCTCTTTTCACTTTTCCCGTGCTCCGCAAAATCATTCCTAAAAGTGATGCGACTTCTTTGGCATGCTCTGGATCTTGAATGGATGCATCTGTTGCAATTTCAACAAGAGCAACACCGAGCCTATCTAAACGAAACTTGACAAGATGTTCATGACCTTCCAATTTCTTTGCTGCTTCTTCTTCTAAACAAATGCTAGGAATAGTAACTCTTCCTTGCGATGTATCAATATATCCGTTCATTGCAATAAGCGCAGTTCTTTGAAATCCAGAAACATTGCTTCCATCAACAACAGTCTTTCGCATAAAATGTATTTCCTCAACAATCTTTGCATGCAATAACAATGAAACTTCCAATGCAACTTTCAATGCATGCATATTCACCAGATGTGGAGGCTCTTCATCAAATTCAACAAGACAAGAAGAACTGGAACATGCTTCATACTGGAATGTTTTTCCTTTTTGCATTTCATATGCTGCAGCTTGGTCAATAAGCCCAGTTTCTCCTGCAGCTGCACGAAGCTTTCGAGAAAAAAAGATATCTGCTTGAGCATCATCATTGACTAAAGATGGACAAGAACAAAAAAGTTTATTACTTTCAATTTGCTGATGGCACTCTAAGCCACACTTAAATCCAAAACCTTTATAGTCAAAACCCTTTTCACTCATAAAAAAAGAATGGTTTTTGCTCTTTAAATAATTTGCTTAATAACAAGAAAGCAAATAGGAAGTACTCGTAAAAGCAATTTTCAACTCTTCTGCATAACGTTTTTGAAATTCGAGATGTGTAGTAGCAAGAATATCTTTCTTTCCAATAAAAAGACGTAAGGGAGCATCATGAATAAGAAAAGGAACAATAGGCCTTCGAGAATGGGAATAATAATGTTCTGCAAGACCATTTACATTAACATCACTAAAGGAATACATCACTGCATCATCCCACTTTTCTTTTATTGTTTCATGCAAAAGAATACCTTGAAAAACAGATCCTGGATAACCTAAAGGAACATACTGTACTCGCAGACCTAACCCATCGCCATCAAGACGCAGTTCATAAGGCCCACCTTGGCATAATACAAAAATTTTTTCAAGATTTCCATCAAAGGCAACATATCCTTTTTCTTTCAAAAAAGTATAATACTTATCAAAAACAGCTTCAGGATAGCTATAGCTACTTTCCGGATAAGAAACGTGGACTTCTTCTTCTCCACATGCCAAAAGAGAACTAAGGATAATATGCATAAAGAATTTTTTTAAAAAGCAGTATATAAAGCTTTACATCAGCCATTTAGTACTATGCATCTCTTTTCCTAGATAGGCAAGAACATTTTCCTTGTATTTTGCTGCTGAAGGATACTTTTCTGCAAGAGGTATATATTCTTTTTTCAAAATATCCAAAGAAACTTTTTCTTTTCCTTTTAAATACTGAAACACAGAAGGGTTTAGAATAGCAGCACGCCCAATCATTACTTCCTTAATTCCTATTTTTTTAAAATACTCTATATCTTTTCTCTCAGTAATATCCCCATTAGGAACAATATGCTTTCCTGTTTCTAGACACGCTTCATACACAGTCCAGTCAGCAGCCTCAGAAGATTTTTGCCGTGCATGTCGTCCGTGAATAATAAAGGCATCTGCATCCACTTCTTTTAATAAAGGAAAATACACTTTTTTTTCTTTCTCATACGCATTCAAACCCAGACGAAGTTTCACAGAAACAGGATAGTCTAGTTTTTTCAAAATATCTACAAGCTCTGCAACTCGTTTTGTTCGTTTCACAAGAGCGGCGCCACCACCCTGTACAATAACATCAGGACTAGGACATCCTAAATTCAAATTAAAACACACTGGTTCTATTCCAAGAGAAGGAAAAACATGTACAAATTCTTGTAAAGTTTGTGGTTTTACTGCAAGCAATTGTATACCAGTAGGTGTAGTATTTTTCAAATCTAATAGGTGTAAGCTAGAAGTATTTTTTTTCACAAGACTATCAACACGAATCATTTCAGTAAAGGTAAGATCAGCTCCATGTCTATAACAAAGCGTACGAAAAGCACAATCACTCACTCCTTCCAATGGTGCAAGCCACAGTTTCATAGCTAAAGAAAAGAAAGATAAGAATAAAAAGATTCTGCTTAAGTGTAAAACAGTTTCAAACAAAGATAAAGGTCAAGAATCCCTCATAAGAATCCCTCTTTTCCAAAGAGGAGAACAAAATGGAAACAAAACCTGTTCATTTGGAGTAGAACAAAGTTCTGGAAAGGCAAGCAAGCTTATTCTATCATAGACAAATGGCTTAAGACCAAAACGAGATATAGCTGTGCGTAATAATAAGGGATCAGCACGATGCAAACGAGCAAAATATTCTACAAGGTAAAAATGGGCCTGTTTTGTTTCTAGAGGGATATTTTTTCCAACATCCATGAGAATATTTCCAAAATATTCTAAAGAATAAGCATGAACCAATTCATGAAAGAAAGTAAGATCTCTCTCATAACCCTTAAGATCATCACGTAAAAGAATTCTTCTTCCAGATCTTATTTCTCCTAAAAAAGGAGTACTCTCTTCTAAGTCAATGTACCAGCCTCTTTGAACCATATCTTCAATCGTAGTATTTTCTATCTTAAGATTGCTAAACGAAGAGAACTCTCCTTTAAAAAGAAGATCAACTTTTTTTTGTAAGAAATCCCAACTAATAGATCCAGAGTCAATAGCCATAAAATAAGAAGAAAAAAGAAGCATTTATAAACATAATGCAACCAAAAAAGCTATGGCAAAGGGCTTCCTCCCGACCACATGGAACGAAGGAGCAGAATACTACAAAAATTTTTCTGGCTTCGATATTATTTTCATTAGTGGTGATCCCTATTATGATCATCCATTAAATGGAGTTTCTATAATTGCTAGACTCTTAGATGCAAAAGGCTACAGGGTTGCAATTATCCCACAGCCATTGAAAGATGAAGACTATAAAAGCTGTGGAAAAGCTCGCTTTTTCTTTTGTATATCCTCTGGTCTCTTAGATTCCATGCTTGCAAATTACACACCAATGCTGCACAAACGAGAGAATGTTCTTGTGCCAGAACGTGCGTTAATGGTCTACACACAAAAAGTAAAAGAAGCATACAAAGGATGCATGACTGTGCTTGGTGGAGTAGAAGCTACTCTCAGAAGATTTACCCATTTTGATTATAGAACCAATGAACTCAGACGAGGGATTCTGAATGATACAAAAGCAGACCTTTGTATTTTTGGCAATGGAGATCGTTCTATTCTCAATGTATTAGAAAAAATGAAAACTGCAAAAAGAAAAGAGAAAGGAACAGACTTTGAAAAAGTAAGAGATGTTTTAAATCTTAAGACCATTGATGGCATTGCATTCAGAATAAAAAAAGAAGAACTCAATGAAAAAATACGAAAACTTCCTTCCTATGAAGAGTGTATGAAAGAAAAAAAGAACTTTACTCTATTAACAAGAATGCATTTTCTTCTTCCTGAAGCGCCTTTTACGGAAGGATGTGGCCTAGGGATAATTCAACATAACAGATCTTCCCATACACTCCAGGAAAAAGAACTGGATTTAGTCTACGAACTTCCCTTTACAAGAGAGTTGCATCCCAAAACCAAAAATATGGAGTTCCAACAAGAAATGCTTGGAAAATTAGACAACTCTGTAGTCATTGGTCGTGGCTGTTGGGGCTCTTGTACCTTCTGTGTTATTCCCCTTGTACAAGGAAAAGAAGTTGCAAAGCGAAGTAAAGAAAGTATCCTTAGAGAAATAGAATCTTTATACAAAAAAGGAGTAAAGAAGATTAATGACCTTACTTTACCAACATTAAATATGTACGGTTCCTACTGTGCACTCTACGATACACCCGAAAAGATCCAATCACCAGTGATTAACGAAGAAATAACAGTCTATAACAAACCAAAATACTGTAACCAACAATGTGTAGGATGTAAGTATAGAAAAATAAGTAATGACCTTGTTCCAATATTAGAAGGTGTAGAACAGCTACAAAAGAAATACACCGAAACACGTCTAGAGCTAAGAAGTGCTATTCGTCATGATATTATTCTTGATCAAAAAGAGATGTTTAGAAAGATGATGAAATTTATCACCCGTTTAAAGATTGCCCCAGAACATCTTTCTCCTCATGTTCTCAAACAAATGAATAAATCAAACCCCCAAGCTTTCAAAGAATTTATACAATTTTACAAACAAGTAAACAAAGAACAGAAGTCAAACAAACATCTCGTACCTTATTTTCTTGCGGCACATCCAGGAACAACAAGAAAAGATATGGAAGATTTAAGAAAGTTTTGTGAGAAAGAAGATATGTATGTCAACTTAACTCAAGTATTTACGCCTACACCAGGAACAGTAGCAACAGCAATGTACTACACAGAAGAAAATCCCCTAACCAAAGAAAAAGTATACGTTCCAAGAACATTTAGAGAGAAAAAAGACCAGAAAAATATTCTTTTAGATACAGAGGAAGAAGTGTATGATGAGAATGGTTAATAAAATAACCTCTGATAATTCGCAAAAATTGAATGCTCAACTTCTTTCGCATCCATCCCTTTAATCTCAGCAATCTTCTTCACACTTATCTGTACATACGCAGGCTCATTTCGTTCACCCTTTTTAGGAGAAAGAAACGGAGCATCTGTTTCTGTTAACAACTTAGTAATAGACACTTTCTTCACAAGATCCTGAAAATGTTGAGAATGATTGACAATAGGTGGAATAGAAAAAGTATAGCCTAATTTTTCAGCACGTTCTATGAGTTTGACTTTCCCAGAAAAGCAATGCAAGATAACTTTCTTTGCCTTCATCTCTTCAAGCACATCTAAAACTTCTTTCTCCGCTTTTCGAGAATGAATAATCATAGGGATATCTTTTTTCAGTGCTAATGCAATGAGTTTCTGAAAAGAAACAATTTGCTTTTCAGGTTCATCATACGTAAAATCCAAACCTATTTCTCCAATAGCAACACATTTTTGCTTTGCAATCCACTCTATCTCAGTATCTACTTCTTTTTGTGACAATACTGCAGTTTCACTCGGATGTAATCCAAGAGCCACCTTTACGGGAGGGAACTCTTTTGCTAAAACTAATGTAGCTCTATTATCAGAAATAGTATATCCATTATTCACCAAAGCAACACATCCAGAGCGTTCAATAACCTCTTTTCTATCAAAATCAAAGGCCTTATCTGTCAAATGAGTATGAGCATCAATAAACATATATGCCTCTAAAGAAACAACCTATTTAAAGATGCGTAAACAAAACATTTATAAACTTAAGTGGAAACATATAAAGTAGAATGGATATATATAAACTTAACTTTACTATACTAGAGCTGGAAGTATTCTCTTACCTCTCTATAAGAGTGGGAGAAGAATTAAGTCAGAGAGAGCTTGCACAAATTCTTAAGGTTTCTCCTACGGCAATTGCAAATACAGTAAAGCTTCTTGGAGAAAAAGGCCTTATAAAAGTCAAAAAAACAAAAACAATAAACTTTGTGACATTCAATAGAGAGAACTATAAAGCAATAGAATTAAAGAGAGTAGAAAATCTAAAAATGATCTATATTTCAGGGTTATCTGATTTTCTTGAAGAGAAATTTCCTGGTACAACCATAATCCTGTTTGGATCCTATGCACGTGGTGAAGATATCCATTCTTCAGATATAGACATTGCAATTATTGGTGGAAAAGATAAGTTTCTTAATCTAGAGCCATTAGAAAATCTTCTAAAAAGAAAAATAAATATAAATTTTTATAGTTCCTGGAAGGATATCCATAAGCATTTAAAGAATAATATTTTAAATGGGATTATTCTTACTGGGAGTGTTGAGTTATGAGAAGAATAAAGTCTTTTGAAGAGTATCTTAAAGAAGGCATAGTAAGAAAAGTAACTCCAGATGTACAACGAGCTGAAAATCTTTTTATGGAATCAAAGAGAAAGTATGTCCTATTACAAAAAATAATAAAACATATGGGTATAGATAATGAAAATGCAAATGAATATTTAGAATCTTGTTATAATATTATTCTTTTTGTAATTAGAGGAAAGATGCTTCTTGAAGGGTATTATGCTTCAGGTACAGGAGCACACGAAGCGGAAGTTTCCTATGCCAAAAATATTTCTTTTAGTGAAAAAGAGCTTGAATTTCTTGATCAATTACGATATTTTAGAAATGGAATTCTCTATTATGGAAAAAGGTTTGAGAAAGACTATGCACAAAAAGTTATTAATTTTTTAGAGGCAATCTATCAAAAATTACAAAGGTAAGAAAAAATGGACATCATCCTTCAAGAATCAAAAAATGCTGGAAACATCGGTGCAATAGCACGTGCAATGAAAAACTTTGAATTCTCTAATCTCATTCTTCTCAATCCACAATGTAATCATCTTAGCAAAGAAGCTATAGATCGTGCAACACACGCAAAAGAGATTTTACAAAACGCAAAAATCATAAAAAAATTAGACTACGATACACTCATTGGCGCAACAGCAATTATTGGCACAGATTACAACCTTAACAGAACTCCTATAAGCCCAGAAACTCTTGCAAAAATGCAACTCAAAGGGAAGGTAGGTATTCTCCTTGGGCGAGAAGATCATGGTTTAAACAATGAAGAATTAGAAAGCTGTGATATTATCATAACGATTCCTTCATCAAAAAAATATCCTACAATGAATGTCTCACAAGCAGCAGTTATTCTCTTGTATGAACTTTTCAAACATTCAAAGAAAATAAAAAATGGTGAAAATATTAAACTAGCAACAAAAGAACAAAAAGAAATACTTCTCAAACTCATCGAGGAAAGAACACAAAAAATGGCTTTTTCTACAGAATATAAAAAAGAAACACAAAAAAGAGTCTGGAAAAAAGTCATTGGAAAAAGTAATCTAAGTAAAAGGGAGATCATGGCTTTGTTTGGCTTTATGAAAAAAATAAAATGATCTTTGAACTTTCTCGCGATAATCTTGCTCTTGCACAGCAAGAAGTACTATCCCTAGCAAAGCCTAAGTCTTGGAAGCTCTATGGCAATCTTTTAGTATGTAAGACAAACTTTGACTACAGCCGCTTAGCATACACCAACTTAGTCTTAGAAGAAATATTTATTGATACAAAAATTCCTAAAATAAACTGGCAAAAATACTATGAAGAAAGTTTTTGTATTCGCTCAAACATCACTGCAAAAGAAAAAGAACTTGCACCAATCATTTGGTACGCTCTCAAAAATCCAAAAGTAAATATGAACGCAAAATCAGAATTCTGGTTTTATTACATAGAAGATCAAATCATCTGTGGAAAAAAAATATACCAACGGGAAGAAAAGTTTCAAAAGAGACGCCCAGATCTTCGCCCTGGCTTCTTTCCTATATCTTTAAAACCTAAACTTGCTCGAGCCATAGTCAACCTCTCAGGAGTCAAAAAAGGAACAATCTGGGATCCTTTCTGTGGCACTGGTGGCATTCTTCTAGAAGCATCACTCATGGGGTTAAAAGCAGTAGGCACAGATATTGACCCTATGATGATTCGCGCTGCAAAACAAAACTTTGAACACTATAACTGTAAAGCAAAGATTTCTATTGCAGATGCACGAAAAGAAAAAGTAAAATGCAAAGCAATTGTCACAGATCCCCCCTATGGAAGAAGAGCTTCAACCAAAAAAGAAGATGTAGAAAAGCTCTATGCAGATTTCTTAGCGCATGTCTATCCTTTTGTAGATACTGTAGTTCTTATGGCTCCTAGCACAATCAAAATAAAAACAAAATATACTATTACTTGGGAAACAGAAGAATTTGTACATGGTTCTTTAACACGAAGAATTTGTATCCTACAAAAAAGAATGTAAGAATATATTTTTAGGAAGAAGATGAAGCTACATTTTCTAAAAGAAAATCTTCTAATCTTTTTTTAGAGGATGTTGAAAGAGAAGATTTTTGTAAGAATCTTAAATAATCTCCATTTATTCGCTCAAAACTTTCCTTAATCTTTTTTATTTGTGTATTAATATGAGTCATAGCTTTATGGGCAATATGTTTTTTATCCAAATCATCATAAATCTCTCCAGCGAACAAACGAGAAAAAATAGGCTCTTGATTTCTAAAAAGAGAAAAAATTGGTCCTTCAGAATAAGGTTCACAGAAAGTATGTAACTGTACAGAAGGATGATGAGGAGAAAGAAAAAAATCTTTCTCAGAAGGATAAATATAAATACTACGATAACCAAAAATCCTCTTTGAATAAGCAATATATTCTCCTATAGGAAGTGTGTAACTTACTTCCTCTCCATTAATAATAATTCTTGCAACAGATGTACAAGGCTTTTGCGCACTGAACGTTGAAAGGGTATAATATCTAGAATTCCGTAACCAAGATTCAAAAGGAACTTCTTTTAGTTCTTCTTGTAAATGAAGAAATGCTTCATGTTTCATAAAAAAAAGAAAAATGTTCTGTTATATAAAACTACCTATAATAAAGTAATTAAAAGACTAAAAATACTTCCAAGCCAAACAAAGAGTTTATTCAACCAAGGGATCATGTTAATAACAATCAAAGCAAGACAAAAGACAGAAGCAGCAACTAATGCCTTCTTAGCAAAAGCTTCCTTCTTTGTTAACCCTAAAACAAGCCCATAAAACATTCTTCCTCCATCTACAGGCCCTAAAGGCAAGAGATTGAACAAACCAACACCTATACTAATAAGGAATACCCACAAAATCAATAGTTTTCCCCAATCAAAAAATCCGCTGAGAAATTCTAAAGAGCTATAGTTTTCTTTCAAAACAATCTTCTGTTCTAATCCAGCAACACCAAAGAATGCAGCACTTGCATTGTCAGGATGTGCAACAGGAACAATAGTATATTCTCCTTTATCAGTTTCAAAAAGAACTTCATCTCCAGGTTTTATAATACTAATAACAGAAACAAATTGTTCTGTACGAAGAGTTTCTTCCCCATTTACTGCAAGGATAGTAAAAGGAACAGCAATGCCACTTGCATTCATCGGATACGCATCCATAACTTGATGCACAATAATTCCATCGCCTTGATAGATCATCCCCAAGGCAGGCGTAACAACAAAAAGCAGAAGCACAAGAACAAACGCTCCTAAAAGAAGATTAGAAAATGGCCCTGCTGCAAACACAGAAAGCTGTTGCATCATAGATTTTTTTTCTAAAACTTTTTCATCAGGTTCTACAAACGCAGCAAGCAATGGCCCAAAAAATGCAAAGCCTGAACTTTTGATAGGCACTTTATGAAGCCGTGCAATAAGCCCATGTGCAAACTCATGAATAACTGCTGCAACAAAAATTGCAAGAATCCAATGCCAAAAAGAAAGTGCAGGTGCTCCTGCAATAGCAATCCCTGGAAGCACTGGTGCAAGTGCAGGTTCTGTTCCTGGAACAAAAAGCAATTTCAAAGTTTCCTTGCTCAAAAAATAAAGAAGAAAAGCCATTCCTAAAAATCCAACAAAAACACCAAAGACAGACAGAAATTTCCATAGACGCGGAGCTTTTTTCGCCATCGTATCCATCAGCCTAATACCAATCTGTGTTTTATACATCACAAAAAGCCCTTGCGTTTCAAATCTATTTTTATAAAGATAATAAACGAATAACAAGAGAAGGAAAAAAAATGCTAACGAAAGAAGATCCCAGTTCACCATCTCTTCTACAGAAGAACAAGGGATTTTTAAACTTATGCCCCTTTGCTCTTACTCTTAATAACACGAAATGATTTTCCTTGACACTTTCTACACTTGACACTGCCAGCAAGGACACGAGAACCATCAGTACGCACTTTTTGTTTACACTTTTTACACACAAAAACTCTTCGAAAAAGTCTTCCAATTGCTGCTTCAAATTTTGCCATTTTATCCTTTTGCTATATCCTGTATAATTTTTTCATCAAGCACAACCCAATATTGTACCTGCACTCCCTCAGCAATTTTTGCTTTTAATTCTTCAGGAACTTTAATATCAAATGTTTCAAAAGATCCCATATCCATAACATTTGCACTATCCCCATGAACAGAAAGAACTTGTGCTGTTTTCTTTTCAATGATCGGCGATTCAATCTTATCATGCCCAGGTAAAATCTTAATAATCTTTTTTCCATCTCTAATACTTACTGCTTCAATACGGCATTTTGCATGTCCATGTTTTCCTGGTCTGGAGATTTCAAGACCCTTTACAACACAAGCATATCCATCAAAGATAACATATCTTCCAGGCTTGGCTTCCACTGCATCTATTGGTCTTACTTCTCCCATGAACGAAGAAAGAAAAACTGGGGATATATAAAGCTTTTGGGAGAATTAAGGAAAAGAATAAGGGCTAATACTACTTCCATCAGAAAAAGTGGCTCCTGAAACAAAGGAAAGAGAACGACCAATATCCACAAAAGTTTCTGAAGCAAGATAACTATCCAAAGAACCAACATACAAACGTAAATTTGCATACGTCCTTTCTTCTTCTATTATTTTTGATCCATCTATTTTACAATAAACACTAAGACAACAAGAAGCTTCTAATCCATTCTCTCCAATAATTTCAAATCTCCTTCTCTCAACAAGATTTCGTATACGAGTGTGAAGCTCTTTTCTATTTTTGAGTGTATCAATTTTTTGAAAAGAAGGTGTAGCAGCTTGAGATAAAGAAGAGCAAATAGCCAGATATTCAGTTTCTGCTTTTTGTATATGGGAATCATAATTTTTATACAGTGATCGTACATGCTCTCCAGAAAGAGTATGAAAATGAAGTTCAAACATATCTTCTAAAATTTTGTAATCCTATTTAAAACTTTCTCATATTCTTTTTCAAATTTACAGGAGGGCGTATTTTTTTTTGCTTTTCTAAAGATTTCACTTGTAATTCTAAATCAGAAACCTTTTTCATAAGTACTGCTAATGCTGACCATAATTGTGCCTGAGAAATATTTTTTGCAGTAATATACGCCTTTTTTTGGGTCTGTACTTTTTTGAGTAAATCATTAAAATGTTCTTTGAGTACAGGATCTAACTGGTCTCTCCAATCCATCAAAAAAGAGAAGGAAAAGGTACTTATATATATTATCAAGCTCTAACAATACTCTTATAAATTCTAAATTATTTCTAAAGAATATGAAAGCACAAAAAGGCGATTTCGTACAAATTATGTATATTGGCAAATTAGATGATGGTTCTATCTTTGATTTAAATGATAAAGAACGAGCAAAAAAAGAAGGCATGAATGGTCATATACATGAAAAAACAATAGTTTGTTTAGGAGAAAAAGATCTCGTTCCTGGTCTAGATGATTTCCTTATTGAGAAAGAAATTGGGGAAAAACTTGAAGTAATCATTGAACCAGAAAAAGGTTTTGGAAAAAAAGATCCAAAATTATTACAAATTGTTCCAGCAAACAAATTCAAAGAACAAAAAATAAATCCAATGCCTGGTTTACGAGTAGAGATTGATCAATATACAGGAGTCATAAAATCTATTTCTGGAGGTAGAGTTCTTGTAGATTTCAACCATCCTCTCGCAGGAAGAACTTTACAATATGAAATAATGATTGTAAAAAAAATTGAGAGCCTAAAAGAAAAAGTAGCTGGGTTCTTAGAGCTCAACTTTCATTTGCACAATGCACAAGTAGAAGAAAAAGAAGGGACAATAACCTTAACTGCTCCCATTCCTAAAGAAATGCAGCCAATGCTAGAAACAGAACTCAAACGAAGAATTCCTGAAATAAAAGCTCTCCTCATTGAGCAATCCAAAAAATAATAGTAACTAAACTACAATCATTCTTATAAACCTTATTTTCTCCATTCAAACAGTGGACAGCATCTTCAAACAAGCAACAGACCGAAGCAATGACCCTCTTGAAAAAAGAAAGAAAGTCAACGCAATAGATGAAGAGCTGGAAGCAATCCTGCAAAGACAACGCTCCAAACTCAAAGTCATTGGCTGTGGTGGTGGAGGAAACAATTCCATTAATAGAATGGCAGACATTGGTATTATTGGTACAGAAACTATTGCTATTAACACAGATGCACAGGATTTGCTCTACACAAATGCAGATGTGAAAATTCTCATTGGAAAAGAACTCACCCAAGGACTTGGTGCAGGATCTATTCCTCAAGTAGGAGAAGAAGCTGCAAAAGAATCAGAAACAGAAATTAAATCTAAAATTGCAGGCTCTGACATGGTTTTTATCACCTGTGGCCTCGGTGGAGGTACTGGTACCGGTTCTGCTCCAGTTGTTGCAGAGATTGCAAAAAAATCTGGTGCATTAACAGTTGCCATTGTGACAGTCCCTTTTGAAATGGAAGGCGCTCGAAGATTTGAAAATGCTATGTATGGTCTTGAACGTTTAGAAAAATATGCAGACACACTCATTGTCATTCCAAATGATAAACTCCTTGAACTTGCTCCTGATTTACCCTTGCATACTGCATTTAAAGTCGCTGATGAGATTCTGACAAATGCAGTGAAAGGCATTGCAGAACTCGTCACAAAAACAGGCCTAGTAAATTTAGACTTTGCAGATATCAAAGCAGTAATGGGCCGTGGAGGAGTTTCTATGATCGGCATTGGAGAATCCGATGCAAGCAACAGAGCAATGGAAGCAGTAGACAAAGCAATTAACAATCCCCTTCTTGATGTAGATATTTCTGGAGCATCTGGCGCATTGATAAATGTCTGTGGTGGTTCTGATATGACTCTGGAAGAAGCTCGAATGGTAGTAGATACAATTTCAAAAAAGCTCGATGAAGAAGCACGAATTATTTGGGGTGCACAAATTTCTGAAGACTTAGGCTCATCTATGAAAGTTTTGCTTATTGTAACTGGAGTAAAAAGTCCACAAATTTTTGGGAAAAAAACAAAAACTGGCCCAAAAAGAAAAGAAATGGAACAAGAATTAGGTATTGAATTTTTCTAAAAATATCAGTTTCAAATTGAAACAAGCATTGTATCACCAAAAAGTTTATATATAACTCCTGTCACACAGCCACATATTTAAAAATCATTTAAAAAGAGTTAGAATATGAATAAAAAACACTATTTCATTGGAGCTTTTCTAGCAATAACAGGATCTGCATACGCTTTGAGATCCTATTTTACCGATAACACCGAGCCTTGTGTAGAAATAAAAGCAAAAGAAGGGAAACTAGAAATAAATATTTCTGATAGCAATAGTACATGCACAGAGAGAACACGAACAGCAAAAGAAGAAGGAACGATTGATACTTTAGTAACCTATGTTAGAGCAACAAATTATTATTCAAACATTGAAAAAGTAGAAGTACTTGTTGATGGGATAGTACGAACAAATATTCCTTTAGAGAAACAAGGACCAAACATACACAGTCTAGCACCATTAGTAAATCTTTCGTATGGGCAACATGAAATACGAGTAGAAGCATATGATACTGTACAAAATAAAGGACAGGCTTCGCTTGCTGTTTTTGCATACAAAGATGGAATTGCAGACATAAGTAAAATTGAAGAAGACAAACAAGCACCAGAAGTAAGTAAAAATTTCTTAGGAAGAAATAAAAGCATTAGAGATAATCAATCAGGTATACAAACAGTAGAAATTAAAGATAAAGAAGGAGAAAGCCTCTTGGCAAAAGTATATCAAGAATATGTGCCAGAATTAGATTTAGAAGATCTCCTTGTAACAACAAAAGGAAAAGCACGTACTTTGTATGTGAGTGACCATAATGGAAACACAGATAAGTTCTATATCAACCTCCCTATTTCTCAAGGGAAAGGCCATATTGGTGGGGAATAAAAACCCAAACCTTTAAATAGGAGCATTATCATTTTTTAATAAATGAATCAGAAACTTAGTGAATACTGGGTGAAGTTCAAAAGTTTCGTAAAAGAATGTAAAAGGGTTTTACAAATAACCAAAAAACCTTCAAAAATAGAATACAAAACACTCGTAAAAGTTACTGGTATTGGTATCCTTATTATTGGAGCATTAGGTTTTATTATTACCATTGGAGGAACCCTTTTAGGAATTTAATATGGAAACACAAATTTTTGTTTTACGAACAACTGCAAACAGAGAAGATCAAGTAGTAGACTTCATAGGTTCTAATGTACAAAAAAAGAAATTAGAAGTTTTTGCAATCATTCGTGCCCATGGTATGAGAGGCTACATTTTCATTGAAGCAAAAGACCGACAGGCAGCAGAAGAAAGTTACATTGGTATTCCTTATGCAAAAGGCCTTCTTCCAAAACCTGTAGAATACAAAGAAATTGAAGGAATGCTTGAACAAGTAAAAATTCAAGTGAATATTCAAAAGAATGACATTGTAGAAATTATTACTGGACCTTTCAAGAGAGAAAAGGCAAAAGTCGTTCGTATAGATACACAAAAAGAAGAAGTTGTTCTGGAACTATTAGAAACAGCAATTCCTATTCCTTTAACATTGAAATTAGATTCAGTGAAAGTTATTAGAAGAGAAAATGCAACGGAGGAAGAACTCACTTCTTCACAATAATGGCAGAAAAACAAACTTTAAGAGAATTAAGTTCCATAGTAGGTATTGAAGGAATTCTAGAGATCGCTAGATTAACTGGCGCAAGAGAAACAGATATAGTTGTGAGCTATTCCACTAGGGAAATTGTTACTGGGACATACACTGCGAGTGGAAAATTAGTTTCAAGAACTACATATAAATATATAAAATAAGATAAAATTACTTCACAAGCACCATATTTTTCACACGTATTTCTTGCAAAGATTTCTTAGAAAAACCCTTGCTTACATCAAGAAGTTCTATTCCTAAAAGATTCCTATTTGAATCTAAATCTAATATAGTTAAATCATCAATAATTTTATTTTTAGCAAACTTACCAGTATCCAATTTAATGTACATTGCATCTGCTTCTTTATCATATCGAATTTCCATTTTTTTCTTATATCCAGTATACGGTAACAACCTTTATATCACTTTCTGTTACTTCACAACACACGTCTATCATGCCTCTTTGAAGCTTCTTCTGATAAAAGTNNTTATAAAGCCCTAGTTTTTCTCACACGCCATGGCAAAAGAAATTGTTGAAGCACTCGTTGATGGTGGCAAAGCATCCGCAGCACCACCATTGGGTCCAGCACTTGGTCCATTAAAAGTAAACATTGGCCAAGTTGTTATTGAAATCAACAAAAAAACTGCTGCTTTTGCAGGAATGAAAGTGCCTATTAAAGTTATTGTCGATTCAGAAACAAAAGCTTTTGAAATTACTGTAGGAACTCCTCCTGCTTCTGGCCTAATCCTAAAAGAATTAAATATTAAATCTGGTTCTGGCATTCCAAATAAATTAAAAGTAGGAAATCTTTCTATGGAAGAATGTATTAAAATTGCAAAGATGAAACAAGACTCTCTTTCTGCAGGCTCACTAAAAGCAGCAGTAAAAACAATTATTGGTTCTTGTAACGCAATGGGTGTTCTTATTGAAGGAAAAATTGCACGTGATATTAATGTAGACATTGATAAAGGTGTTTATGATAAACTTATTCAATCTGAAAAAACTGAGGTAACAAAAGAAAAGCGATCACAGCTTGCAGAACAGCTTGCAGAAATGCAAAAGAAATTCTCTGGAGAGCTTGCAAAAATGGAAGCTGCAAAAAAAGAGAAAGACGCAGCAGCAGCAGCAAAGAAAACTGCAACAGCGGCACCTGCAGCTGGAGACAAGGCCGCAGCAGCAGCTCCTGGTGCAAAAGCAACAACACCAGCAGCAGGAAAAGCAGCTCCAGCAAAACCTGCAACAAAAAAATAATTTTTTCTTTTATAAAAAATGTTTACTACCAAATCTTGTCGCCATGGTCGCGGCTTATTTGCAACAAAAAATATTGCAGAAGGAACCAGTATTCTCGAAATTACTGGCAAAAAAATCACACAAGCAGATGTGGATAAGAGATCTTATAAAGAAGCAGCAAATGCTTTACAAATAGACGAAGAGCTCTACATTGATTTTGAAGAACCGGGAGTTCTCGTCAATCACTCTTGCAATCCAAATGCAGGAATAAAAGAAGATGTATTTCTCATTGCAATCAAAGATATTGCTCCCAATGAGGAAATTACATGGGATTACTCAACAAGTGTAGATACAGGCTGGACCATGCCATGCCATTGTGAAGAAAAAAATTGCCGAAAGCTAGTGAAAGACTTTGCATCTCTTCCAAAAAAAGTACAGAAGAAATATCTTGAATTAGGAATTGTTCTTAGGTATATTACAAAAGAATTTCAATAGTCGCAAAGAAGTTTTCGTGTGGGTTCTAAGTCTTTTAATTTTGAAAATAAAGTAAACCCATATGTATCTCGCAAAGTATGCCCAGATCCATAGACAACAACAACATTTTCATAAGAACCAGAACAAAGAAGAGTACGAATATTTCCTGCAGCAATAGTCTCTCTCTCAGAAAGGTTAAGGAATTTTAAATTAACACAAACCAAATCTGTTTCATCACCTGGCCCTGAAGCCATTGCACGTTGCATTTGCTCATAACTATTTTGGAAATAAAGAAAAGAACATAAGCTATTTTGTTCTTGAACATCTTTTCGTGTAATTCTATCCAATTCTTCAACAAAACTTTCTTTAACAAACGCAACATGTCTTGGATCATCAACAAGAAAAAGAGGAATGGTATGGTTTTTACTATACTGCTCTGGAATAAAAATTTCATAATTATCTAATTCAAAAAATTTTCTCTGCATAATCTGAAAATAATCCCTACTTGCACCATATCTTTTCAACTTTTTAAGAAATTTAAATTGAGAATGTTTATATTCAGAACTTTTTATATAATCAGAAAGCTCTTGGCTTGACTCTATAGCAAGTGCATCAGGTCTTTCAATATCTAAGGCTCTCCGTAAACGTTCTTTTCCATACATATCAGTATGTGCTGTTCCAATAAAATGAAGCTTCATAAGAAATCTTTTTGAGAGGATATTTATAAATATTTAGTTTAACAAAAAAAGAAGAAGATTCAGGATTTTAACAAAAGATAAACCTATTTTTTACCAGAAAATGGGTTGGCTAAAATAAGCCGATAGATATTTAAATAATCCAAATTTCTCACTAATGGGGCTGTAGTATAGCTTGGTAGTACTCCAGGTTTGGGACCTGGTCGCCTCGGTTCAAATCCGAGCAGCCTCATTTTTTTCTGCATATTCCCTTCTCTTCCAGTAAAATATGCCCAAACAAGCCAAAAACTATTTAAAGAGCTGAAAATCTAAAAAGAGATCTGAGGCAAAAATGAAAACAAAGAAACTTGGTTCTGTGGCACGTTTTGGTGCGCGATACGGAAAACGAACAAAAACAAAATTTATGAACGTAGAAAAAGCACAAAAAGCACCACAAAAATGCCCATACTGTTCAAGAACTGTTGTGAAAAGGCTTGCAGCAGGTATCTTTCAATGCAAAAAATGCGATTCTAAATTTACTGGAAAAGCATACAAAATAGGAGAATAAAAATGGTTGAGTACAAATGTTTTAACTGTGAAAAAGCAGTCAAAAGCGAATATGTCAAAAAGAAAATTCGTTGTCCATATTGTGGTAGTAAGATTCTCTATAAACAACGTTCTGTCCCTACAATTCTGAAGGCAATTTAAGATGGATATTGCAAAGGATACGCAGGACAAAATTGCCCAATTACAACTTTTCGAGCAAAATCTTCACTCTTTTTCTACACAAAAACGAAACATTCAATCACAAATGTTAGAGATTGAGAATGCTTTAAAAGAAATAGAAACTGCACAAGGAGCAGTATACAAAATCGTAGGAACAGTAATGTTCCACTCCGAAAAAGGAAAACTAGCAAAAGATCTAAAAGAAAGGAAAGAAGTCTTAGATCTTCGCATCAAAAGCTTTGAGAAACAAGAAAAAGCAATAGAAGAAAAGGCAAAGATACTACAAGCAGAAGTAATGGCTGAATTAGAAAAGCACATGGATAAAGATGGAAGAACTCATTGAAGAACTACGGGCAATCATTGAAGATGATACAATCCCAAAGAATGTAAAGCTTAAGATTGAGAGTGCAATTGCTGCTTTAAGCGAAGAAAGCATAGAAGAAAGCCTTCGAGCAAATAAGGCCTTACAAGAGCTTGATGACCTCTCTGACGACCCAAATATTCCTTCTTACATTAGACCTCAGCTTTGGAATATCCTAAGCCAGCTAGAAACCAGATAGATTCTATATTCTACAACAACAGCTACCCTACTACAGAAATATATTTAAATCTCTTCGATTATGAATGCTTATTAACGGGAGGATTCCATAAAAATGAAAGAAACCTTTTTACGAATCAAAGATAAAATTTTAGGAACAACACAAGAAGAAGATATTCCAGATGAATTTGGCGAAGACTATTTAGAAATAGATAGTGAACAACAACCAGCAAAAAAATCCAAGGTATTAGTAAAACCTTTCATGATCAGAGAATTCCAAGATGTGAAATTAGTTCTGGATGCATTACGTGATGGATATACTATTGCATTAGTCAATATTAAGCCTATAAAAGATAAGGATATTATTGAACTCAAGAGAGTAGTAAATAAATTGAAAAAAACTTGTGATGCTATTGATGGTGATATTGCTGGTTTTGGAGAAGATTGGTTAGTAGCAACGCCAAACTTTGCTTCTGTAGATAGAAGTCCAGCTCGCGCTGTTGCTCCTGCACAAGAAAATGCAAGAGAATTTTAATTTTTTTACAATTTCTATTATTTTTAATCCTATGTACAGTCGTCGCTTCGCTCCAGTGCTC
>DUFP01000034.1 GCA_013331795.1 Nanobdellota archaeon | reverse complement strand
ATTACTATAGGCGGGTTCCCGGGGTACGTCGTGCGAGCGTGAGCGAGCCAGTACGCGCTGGAGGTTCTCAGCGAAAAAATTTTTCTATTGAAGGAATTCTTGCAGATTCACAGATACCACAAGAAATAAAAAATTATATAAAAAATACTTATGAATAGGTTATATTCTTAGAAACATAAGGACCATCTTGTTGATAGCCTTGTTTTTTGTAGTATTCACGAACACCTATTCCGGAAATAACCAATACTTTATTCTTTTTATTCTCTTTACAAATGCTCTCAGCTTTTTTCAAAAGCATTTTTCCAAAGCCTCTGTGCTGTACATCACCAGATTTCTCCAGATCAATTGCATTTCCATAGACATGAAGCTCTCGAATCATTCCTGAGTCCTCTGTTATTTCTTTTCTAAGAACTTGAGAGGGGAAACGCAATCTACAAAAACCAATAATTTCTTTTCCTTGTTTGAGAGAAATGAAAAATTCTTTTCCTTGTGATGCTGTATATTCTAAAACTTGAAGTTCTGGATCTGTAATTTCTGATTTGATTTCATTACAACGGATACAGTTACAGTGCAGATTTCTTTTCTCCATATATTCTTTGAGCAGTTGTCGAAGGTTTGTTTTATCGACTCCATCTAAAGTTTGTTTTGTTGGAATATCTCTTTGGATACGCATGATTCTGACATACTCTGGAACTTTTGGTTTAAACTCAGCAAGAAGTTTAATGACTTCTTCTGTTCTTATTGGAATAAATTCACCACGTTTGTACATTTTTTCTAATTCTGTTCCAGGCATTACCAAGCATGGATAAATTTTGAGCATGTCCGGACGAA
The DNA here is from genome assembly GCA_013331795.1 of Nanobdellota archaeon. Taxonomy (GTDB): domain Archaea; phylum Nanobdellota; class Nanobdellia; order SCGC-AAA011-G17; family GW2011-AR17; genus JAGVZZ01; species JAGVZZ01 sp10136u. The sequence continues at coordinate 3,436 of DUFP01000034.1, read as the reverse complement.
AATCTTCTTTAAATATTGCCCTGAGATCATTTTCATCATCTGGAAGACCAAGCATCATATGTGCATGCACTTTGAAGCCTAGATCTTTGATAATACGAAAGGCTTCTTTTGTGTCTTCTATAGTATGCCCACGATTTATTTTTTGGAGGACTTCATTATTTGTTGTTTGCACTCCGAGCTCTACACGTGTACAGCCTTGTTCCAGCATGAGATTTGCATGTTCTTCTTTAGACCAGTCTGGTTTTGTTTCTATTGTTAAACCAACGCAACGAATTTTTGNNTTTTTGTTCTTTCTGGTGTGATGTTCCCAGGAAGTTCAAAAAATTCTTTGAATTCCTCATACGTAAAATTAAAATCATTCATCGCTTTCAAAGCATACATAATAAATTCATTTTGATATTTCTCTGGGAATGCTGGAAAGGTTCCTCCTTGAATAATGAGTTCTGCTTTTTCGCAGGATTGATTGAGGAGATAAAATTGTTCAAGACGATTGAAGACTGTTAAATAAGGATCATAATTATTTCGCATGCTTCGCATTGTGGAAGGTTCTGCACCTGTGTAACTTTGTGGGACATCACCAAAAAAAGAACCAAGGCCTCCAGGGCACATACTGCAGGTTCCATGAGGGCAGTTAGAAGGCATGGACATGATTGCAATTGGTGTCACACCTGATTGTGTTCGCATAGGTTTCATTACTAAAAATTTTAATTTTTCAAATTGTTCTTTATTTGCGTTCATGAGAATGTGAATTATAGAAGGAAATACTTTTGATTTATATTTTCTACAGAGTTCTCTCCGTAATTTGAGTACTTCCTCTACAGTCTGGATATTCCTTTTTTCAATTTCTGTATAGATCTCTGCGTACAATGGATTCATGCTTGTGCGGGAGTAGGGAAAGATTTAAATAGCTTCCTCCTCTAAAATAGGAGATGGGAAAAGTTATTGTTGTGCCTTTATGGAAGAGAATTTTTGCCTATTTTCTTGATGTTTTTCTCCTTTCTTTTCTTGTGCTTACTCCTCTTTTGAAACCTTTCTCTTTTGATGCAGAGATAGGAGAAAGTTTTTTTCAGCGTTTTACTTCTTTTTCTGCAAGTTTTAGTGCGGATTATATATGGCTTGCTTTTGTTGTTGCTTTTTTCTTCCTTCTTTATTTTAGTGTCCTTGAAACTTGGTTTGGGCAGACTGTGGGAAAAATTATTGTAGGAATCTCTGTGGAGAGTACAAAGAAAAAGCCTCTTGGTTTTCTTCAAGCAGTTATTCGAAATATCCCCAAACTTTCTGGTCTGCTTCTTTTGTTAGATACTCTCTATCTATTTTTTAAAAAAGGAAATCAACGTTATTTTGAAGTGCTCAGTGATACACATGTGGTTGTTGCGGATGGTGAAAACCATGCATAAGTATTTCAAAATCTTTCTCTTCCTGCTTTTTCTTTGGTTTCTGAGTTATCTTAGTGCTTTTTTCTTTTTTGAGGATGGTGCTGTTTCTGGAAATGAAATTGTTGTTATCCCTATTGAAGGAATGATTACTTTAGAAGGTGAAGGGTCTCTTTTTTCTTCTTCTACTTCTGGTGAAGCACTTGTTGAGAGAATTGAAGATGCACATGCAAATCCTTCTGTAAAAGGCATTGTTTTGGAAATTAATTCTCCAGGAGGAACTGTCATGGGAAGTAAAGTTGTTGCTGATGCTTTAAAAAAAGTGGAGAAGCCTACTGTTGCTGTGATTACTGAGTATGGTACTTCTGGTGCGTATTGGATTGCTTCACAAGCTGATTATATTGTTGCTGATGAGCTCTCCATTGTGGGAAGCATTGGTGTTTTAGGATCCTATTTTGAATTTGGTGGTTTGTTAGAGGATTATAATGTTACGTATCAGCGTCTTGTTACTGGAAAGTACAAGGATATTTCTTCTCCTTACAGAGAAATGTCCGAAGAGGAGGAAGAGCTTGTTATGGAGAGATTACAAAGTATTCATGATTATTTTGTTAGTGATGTTGCTGCTGGTCGGAGTATGGAAGTTGCTGATGTAGAAAAGCTTGCAACTGGTTTGTTTTATTTAGGGCAAGACAGTGTGGAGAATGGGCTTATTGATTTTATCGGGAATAAAGACTATGCGATAGAGCTTACTCGAGAGATGGCAGGGATTACTGATGGGGATGTTTCTGAGTATGGAGAGAAGGAGAGTTTCTTTACAAAGTTCTTGAGAGAGTACACTGCATATTCTTCTTTTTATATTGGTCAGGGGATTGGAACAGTGCTTTTTTCTGTGGAAACGTCTGATTTACACATTCAAGTGTAAAATAGGGCTTTGTATAAAATATATCCCCTTTTTTAAGGAATTTACACTTTATGGGAAATCTCTCAAAGTGGGCAAGTATTCCTAAAGTCGCAGAAGAAATTGTCTCTGATTTATGCAGGAGTTACTATGGTCAACTTACAGGAAAGCTATTAAAAGAAGGATATGATATAAAGAAGATAGGAATTCCAATAAAATACGAGGGAAGTAAATAAAATGAGAAAATTACAAATAGGAGTTATGGGTTCTGCAGCAGATCTAAAGTACGAAAAAGAATTATGAGACGGCTTGCCCTGTTATACGCTCCGACGACTGAAAGGAGGAGAGCGCAGCGTCCCCAAGCGACCAACGGGAGCGCAGAGTAAATTTTGGCGCGCGTTATTCAACATAAGCTTCTACTTCTACAATTTTATTTTCTATCTCTAACATTTTTGCAAGTTTGGGAAACATTTTTCCACTTTGCAAATCCATTAGTAACTCCTCTAAGTAAGAAAATCTGGGATAAGGATGCAAATCATAAATTTTTCCTTCAAATTTACAATTCAAGAGAATTGGCAATTCATCAAGAATATATAAAGATAATTTTTCCAATTGTTCCAAATTCAAATTTTCTGCTTTACCGCCTAAATTCTCTTGAACAATCTTTATAATAAAATTGTGGAATTTGCTATTTTCTTGAAACTCATTAAGAAAAATTTTGATTTTATCTTGATAATAAGAGGACTTTCTTGCGTCTTCCCATTTGCAAATCTTGATAAGATGATGTTTTTCTTTTGGTAAACCACGCACTATTTTTTTAACAGATTCCTCTATTTCTAATCCTTTCTTTAATGCGACTTGTAAGGCTCTTTCAGAAGAATATCCTTTGAGAACTTCATAATTTATTGCGTGGTTTTTATCTGCGATTAGAACTAAAACATCATCTTTGGTATTTTCTAAAGCCCAAAGAATATACTTTTTTATTGTATCTTTGATAAAATACTTGCTCCCCAAACTTATCCCAATAAAAATGTTAAACTTTTTGGATTGGATTTCTTGTTCGGTACAATTCAAATACGTTTTAATCTTCATAATAAGTAAAAAATAAAATTGTATTTATATAGATATTGCTTATGAGCGCGCCAAAATTTATTTCGTATAACGT
>DUFP01000021.1:7107-13643 GCA_013331795.1 Nanobdellota archaeon | reverse complement strand
TCTCCATTTCTTTTCAGCTTCATTATAGATATATTCTTGAGACGCTTCTATCATAACAAAGCATGAATGAGGAGTGCTTTAAAAGCCTTTTCGTCCTAGCAAGGCTTATATATCCCCATAAAAAAAGGAGAAAAATATGGGCCTAAAAGCAATATATACAACATTGGAAAAAGAGGGGATTTCATCTATAGATATTTCCCTAGCTGAAGAATGTATAGGAAGAAATTATCAATTAACATTCCAAATATCCTCAGAAAAAGGTATTTTAGCAGATCCTATTAGTATCCCTCAAAATCTTCCTTATATATTCACAGGAAAAGAAACAATTCCTTATGAAAGAATATGGTCAGATCTTTCAAAAATATGCCCTCCACATCCATTAGCATATATTGGTCCAAAACTTACCCAGGACTATACAAAGAATATTCCCAATGCTTTGCATCTAATAACCGGCTGGCTTGTAAAAAGAAAAAGATTAGAATCCTTAATAGAAGAGGGAAAACAACAGATACAAATACATAAAGTAGGTGAGTTTTCTTATGATAAAAATATTTTAGGCCTCTTAGAAAAGTTATCACTAAAATCATATCCAGAACTATACCAAGATTTTCTTACAAAAGATACACGAGTTATTTGAAGAGATAAATTTAATAAGGATATATCCTTCTTTTAAAAAATGGGAAATCCCTTAGTCAATCTTACCACAAAAATTATTTCTTTAACAAAAAGGCAATTAGGCATAATTCAAGACTTTGAGACTCGTTTGAAGTCTTTTCAGAGGCATAATAAGTTTGCAAAGAGTTTCATTGAAGCAGGAGAAGAGTTAATTAGAAATCCTAACACGGAAAATTATAATTCTTTTTTTGGCTTAAAAAAAATTTTAGAAAAAGAAGTGACATTTTCCCTCCGTTTTTTATCCCAAGAAGAAATAGAAGAAGGAGAAGAGGCTGAAATTTTAAGTGAAGAGAGAGAAGCTGATAGAACTGCATTACAAATGCTAGAAACAGAACATGCAGAACTTTGGAGAAATATAAAACTACTTCGTGAAGGAGAAGTAAAGATAGCTTTACAAGGGTTTTTATGTGAACTCGAAAAAGAAAAAGATGACCTTGAAAAAGAAAAAAAGATAAATGCTTTTCTAGAAAAATTGTTAAAAGAGCTTGCAGCAGTTATTGAAGATGAGCAAAGAGAGTTAGAATTAGAATTAAATATTCTCCAACAAAAATGTAGTTTTGCCTATTCTAATTTTGATGAGTTTAAAAAAGCAGAATTAAGCTCAGCATTAGAAACTTTAGAAGTAAATCTAAACAATTTAGAAAATATCCTTAAAAAAGAGCAGGGGAGATTCATAAATCCATATAAAGTCTTTACAAATCAGAAATCTATTGTTACAAAAAAGATTCTTGATCTTGCAAAAAGGAAAGTCATTACAAGTGCAATGGTAAAAAGAGACATACGTTCTTTAAATCCTACGCAGGCACAAGAGTATTTAGAGCAGTTAGGAAAATATTACAAGCAATATGAAGATGGATTTACAGAATATCTTGTTCGTTTTAAATCTTTTTTTTATAAAAAATCAAAAGAAGCAGAAGCACGGGAAAAAATATTATATACAGCAATTATTTCTGATCTACAGAGGCAAGCACAATATGATCCGCTAACACAAGTAGCAAATAGAAGACTTGCAGATCAAGTTCTTGCAGAAAGAATTTGGTTAACTTTGAAACAAAGTGGAACTATTTCTGTGTTTCTTATTGATGTAGACTTTTTTAAAAAAATAAATGATGAATATGGGCATCGAGCAGGAGATGTCATTCTCATACAAATTGCATCAATTTTAAGCTCTTTTTTTGCACCACCTCATGATATAGTTTGTAGATGGGGTGGAGAAGAGTTTTTAGTTATTTTTGCTCCGATGACACATATTGAAGAAGCAGAACAAACAGCAGAAAAAATACGAGGCATGATGGAAAAAGAAATAAAGAAGAATATAAGCAAATATCCTGCTGGAGAAGATTTAGGAATAGCAAAGCTAAAAAAAGATATCGAAAGTGGCGAGAAGATAGTGACAATAAGTGGTGGACTTGCTTCTATAGAATTAAAACAAAAAAGGTTTCCAGAAAAAGAGGATACAAATAGAATTATAGAATTGCTTATAACTACCGCTGATGGAAAACTCTACGAAGCAAAACAAAGTGGAAGAAATGCTGTCCTTTTTGTACGATTGCAAGCCTAAGCAACCAAAAAGTTTATTAGACTCTTTCTGTATACTCAGAGAATGCAAACAGTAACTCCTTGGGAAGTTAAAGGAACAATTGATTATGAAAGATTGATCAAAGAATTTGGTCTACAAGAATGTAAGAACCTTCCTAAAGAGTGTAATGCACTCCCTTTATTTCGTAGAGGTATAATTTTTGCACAGAGAGATTTTGCAAGAATTTCTGAAGCCATAGAAAAGAAAAAAAGATTTGTTGTAATGACTGGCCTTATGCCTTCTGGAAAATTCCATTTCGGCCATAAAATGGTTGCGGAGCAATTAATCTTCTATCAGTCTTTAGGTGCAAAAATCTATTTAACAGTTGCGGATTTAGAAGCATATAACTCAAGGATGCCGGATATGAAAGCATTACGAGAAACGGCGATACAAGAATATTTAACAAATTATATTGCCCTTGGTTTAGACTTGAAGAAATGTGATTTTTATTTCCAATCAAAAAGATCAAAAGAGGGAAAAAAATCAAATGCATATTATTCCTTAGCAGCAATGTTTGCACGCCATATTACCTTTAATGAATTTAAAGCAATATACGGAGAAATTTCCCCAGGAAAAATGAGTTCAGCTTTATTACAGGCAGCAGACATGCTTCATCCACAACTTCCAGAATTTGAAGGAAAGCCTCAGCCAATACTTATTCCAGTTGGCGCTGACCAAGACCCTCATTTGAGACTTGCTCGTGATGCTTCGCAAAGAATTAAGGAATATAACTTTGTGCAATTAAGTTCAACATATCATAAATTTCTTCCAGGCCTAGGCAGTGGAAAAATGTCCTCTTCAGATCCTACATCGTACATTGCATTAACAGATACACCAGAAGATGCTGCTCATAAAATCAGAAAATATGCTTTTTCTGGAGGCCAAGCAACTTTAGAGGAGCATAGAAAGAAAGGAGGAAATCCTGATGTCGATGTTTCTTTTCAAATGCTTCGCTATGGTTTAGAACCTGATGATAAAAAGTTAAAAAATATTTCTGATGAATACAAATCTGGAAAACTTCTTACTGGAGAATTAAAAGCAATAACTATAGAGAAAATCACATCTTTCCTAAAAGGGCATCAAAAGAAAAGAGAAAAAGCAAAAAAACAAGTGGATAAATTTTTATTATAACATGGTCTATATAATTCGGAAAAATTTGGAACAGAATCTTGCTCGCTTAACCCTTGTTTTTTTTATCAGTATGGGGGTAAAATCTTGTATATATTCCCCTATCAGAAGATACGAAGGAATAACAAAGTCTATGAACGAAGTAGCTGCTTTTCAAAGTGGAGGCATTGCAGACATAAATAATGATGGAACACTTTCTGAGGAAGAAAAAAGAGTAAGAGATAATTTTTATGAAGAATGTAAGAATAATTTTTTTGAAATAGGAGTTGCATGTAGTTTTCCTACGGGAAATTGGGGAAGCGAGTCAGAAAGGATTTTTTCTTGTATGAAAGAAAAGTATAAGCCTAAAGAAAAATTTTTAATATAAATACATTTCAATTGTTTTTTGTGCATTAGGCTCTAAATTTAATTCTTCAAAGGCATTTTTTGCAGGGATACAAATTGCTGCTTCTGCACGCCCATCCAAACAAACATTTTTTTTGAAACGGAAAAAACCTTATCTACAAAGATCTTTCCATTTTCATAAAAACTAGTATAAGGTATTTCCTATAACTTCCAGAAATACTGATTGTTCTGGGCATAGAAAATAAAAAGGGAAAAGTTTTCTTAAATATCTCTAAACTGAAATATCTAGATTAGTTCATTCACTTTTCCAAAAGCATAGACTCTATTAGAGATAATAAACACTTCAAAACTACATTTTTTTTGTTTAAACAAATTCTTTCGAAAAGTTTAAATAGTACACGTACATACACGTACATATGGCAACAAAAACTTTGACTATTACAGAAGATGCATATGATAGATTAGACGCATTAAAAGAAGATAAAGAAAGCTTTACTGAGGTTATTCGAAGGCTCACTTCAAAAGTGCATATAACTGATTTTGCGGGGATTCTTACAGATGAAGAAACAAAGAAAGTCAAGGAAAGAATAAAACATGTAAGAGAAGAGTCCACAAAAAGAATGAAAAGAACAAGGGATTTACTTCAATGATTCTTGACACATGCTTTATTATTGATCTTTTAAATAATCAAGAAGATGCTGTGAGAAAAGCACAAGAATTAGAAAGAAAAAATATTCCTTTATTTACAACTTCTATTACTGTTTTTGAGATATGGCAGGGTGTAGCAGATATGAACAACAAAAATAAATTAGCAAGAATTAATATTCTTTTAGAGGGCTTAGCACTTCTAAATTTAGATTGTGAAAATGCTAAAATTGGTGGTGGAATCCATAGTGAACTATACACTCAAGGAAAGCCTATTCAACCTGAGGATAGTATGATTGCAGGGATTTGTTTGAAAGAAAGACAAAAACTCCTAACAAAAAATAAAAAACATTTTGGAAGGATAAAAGGTTTAGAGTTAGAAATATACTAAACCTATTGTAATTTCTTCACTTTTCCAAACGCATAGACTTTGTCAGAAAGGATAAACACTTCAAAATTTCCTAAATTCTGTTTCAAATAAGGAGAAATTCTTTCACTTCGGAGAACATCTGTTCCTTCCGTAGCTAAGTTACTAGAAGGCATTGCAAGAAGAATAGATTTTTTATATTTTCCTTTTAGAAAGCATTTGAATTTTTCAATGCGTACTCCTTCTTTCAAGCCAATGGCGCAATGTTCATGGCCAATAATAATAACTTTTGCCTCCTCTTCAAGAATAGTATCACCATGTGCGATAAGTACATTCCCTATTTTTAAAAAAGGAAGTATTTTTACTTTAAGGACAAAAGGAAGAATAGGGTCATGGTTCCCTTTAATGATAATAATATTTTTTCCTTCAAGCACACGAAAAAGCTCATCGGTTCCTTGCCATTCACTAGAGCTCATGCCTGCAAATTCATGTTTGATATCCCCATTAAGAACAACAGTATCAACATTGTCAAGCATTTTTTGTAAGCGTTCAAAAAATTCTCTGAGGTATACTCTTGGAATAAGCACGCCTTGTCTATTTAATGCCTCTTCAAACCCAATATGAATATCACTAATAATGAGGGTTTTTTCTTTAATTAAATACAAACCTAAATCCCGAATTTCAATATTATCATGTATAAGCATAGAGAAAAAATATCTAAAAGTATTTAAAAAGTTCTGCTTTTTTAAAAAACATGGATATGAATAAGCAGATTATGGAAATCCAAAGAGTTTTGAAAGAAATAAATAATCTTCTTATACAAAGACCCATAAAAGAAAGACAATTTTCTTCACTAAAAGTAAAATATTATGAACTTTCTTTTTCCTTACAAGAGTTAGAAAAAAAGATATATGCATTGAAGGAGAAAGAATTAAATAAAATAGTACAAGATTCTGCCTTTGCTTTTTTTAGAGAAAAATTAAGCGAAAATTTTGAAGGAATGGAAGAAGAGGATCTAAAAAATAATCCTGAGGAGTATTTTAAATTATTTAAAGAGGAATTTTCAAGTATTTTTGAATCAATAAAAACAACTTTGTTACTGCTACAAGAGAAATTTAAACCCAAGAAAAAGATTATCTCAGAGTTCACAAAAAAGTATCTTGCAAAAAAGATGAAGAGCCCCTATGCTGATTATGAAAAAAGGATTACAGCAATTGAAATAAAAATTGTAGAATATTTTAATGCAGGAAGACTTCCTGGGGGAAGCAACATTGCACTAAGAACAGCAGCATCAAAATATTTGCATGCATGGATTCCTGTCCCTTTAGATAATCATAGAATATTATATGAATTTGATTATAAAGAGAAAAAGATTGTTTTCTTAGATATAGGCACACATAAAGGATTAGGGATTAGCAGTAGCGAAGCATGAGAAATACATTTGTATTAAATCAATAAGCTCTGGAATATGCTCTTGCATTTCTTCTCTTTGAAAAGATATTGCTTGTTGATCATCTTTTGGATCTTGGTTTTGTATATTTGAAAGTTTTTTAAGAGGCTCAGACCTAAACCATGCTCGGAGATTATATGCAAGAACATTTTCAGGAAGTTGTTCTACAAGAACATTAAAACGATGGCGTGAACTAACAGGGATAAATGTTGTATATTGAAGAATATCTCTTTCAAGGTAAAAACAAGTCTTCCCTGTATCATACAAAACAGATTCTTCATCAACAGTACAAGGGAGCCCTATTTTCTCAACAATTTCAGTTAATTCCATAAGCTCCACGTTAAATA
>DUFP01000021.1:0-7076 GCA_013331795.1 Nanobdellota archaeon | reverse complement strand
TAAGATAAGAGCAATACCTAAAGGAGGATAAATCTCAAAATGCTGACTGTAATGTGAGTACTTCCAAACGTCTAGCTGTGTATCTTCTGCATTAAATTGAATATCTACACGTATATCTTTATTTCGATGAAGCGCATTCATAATTGCTTGAAGTCCCATAGAAAAAAAGATTTATTTACACTTTAAAAACTTGTTTGAGTTAGATTTAAAAAGCAGACTAAAACTATGGAGTATATGGAAGTACCCAAAGGGTTAATACGCAAGTGTCTTATTATAAGTACTCACCAGGTAAAAAGTGAATTAGAAAAGGCTAAGGATCCAGATATTCTTCCTATGTCAGACAATTCTTATTTCTATCAAGGATCACCATGATTAAACATAGATGTTTGGATGACCTGTTGTGGAGGATTGGATGTTAAAGTACGTGACTCTGGTTTTTATGTTCTAAGCTATCGTTCCTATGAATCTTTTGATGAGCCAGATGAAGAAGTAGAAGTGTATAAGCCTAGCTACTGGGAAAGAGTTATTGAAGATTTATATCAGGGTTTAAAGGAAAAAGGCTTAGATTATGTAAAGTATTACCCCTAAAACTTATCTTAGTTTGTATCTATCTATTCTTTAAAGCAATCTTTGCCTTGACCATCTGGTGCATTCTCTGCAAGAACTGTTGTTTGTCCTCCAATCGGAGAATGTCAGAATATCCCTGCATGACAAGATTCAAAGCAAAAGGACTTGGAATGAAAGTATGTATTTCTTCAATTGTAATTTTCTTCTCCTCAATGTTTTGCAATACTTCTAAAGCAGAATCATAATCCATGAGGTCTTCAAGCACTTCCCTTCGTGTTTCCCTGAGTATAAAGAAATTTTCAGAAATTCTCCGCACTGCATTAAGCAAGATCATAGAACTCACTTGCTGCCTTCCTACTCTCCTTTTAATCCCGCCATAGTTTCGCAAAATCATAAGCGCTCGTCCAGCACAATGCCTAAATCTTCGTTTGAGAATCTCAGATTTATCTACAGCTAACTCCAAAACTTTTCGTAGTTCTTTACTCTTCAAAAGGGAAAATGCTTTGGAAACATTTACATTTCGATCATACGAAATATAAAATCCATTATCACTAATTCCTAATTCAACATCTTTATGCTGGGCTCGTGAAATTGCAAAAGCAACAGCACGTGACAGCACATCATTCACTCGTCTTCCATACAATGCATGGAACACGACGTAATTCTTCATCTGCTCATCTCTATAGTGTTCAATAAGTAATTTTTTAGAGCTTGGCATGCCTATGTAATCATATTGATCTCTGCAATAATTATACAAGGCTTCCGCAGCGATATTATCTACATACAAATAGTCATGAATAAACTGGAGAACACTTTTCTTATCTTTCTTTTTCTTAAACTGATCTTCCATAAGCTCTCGAAAATTTCCAATTCCTTGTGCAAGATCGTATGACAATGGTAGTCTATCCGAAAACCAAGATGGCACAGTTGGTTTCTTTCCAGGCATAGGAATAACCTGTGCAACCATTCCTCGTGCAAAATTAAACTGATACGTATTCCCACCTAAAACAAAAATATCTCCTTTGCTTAACTTTTCTAGAAAAGCTTCATCAATCATTCCAATCTTATTCCCTCTTTGGTCTTTGACAATGACACCTTGTTGATCTGGTATCGTCCCAATATTTGTCATGTAAATAACTCGAGACATTCGTCCTTTCTTCCCAACTTTTCCTTCTTCTTTATTCCACCAGATTCGAGCATAAATATATCGCTCTTCAAGAGAAATAAAATTCCCAGCAAGATAATCAAGCACTTCCTCAAAATCTTTTTTGCTCAGATCTCGATAACAATAGGATTTTTTCACAGTATGATACATCTCTTTGGCATCCCATACTCCCTCAAGAGCCATGCCAAACAACTGTTGTGCAAGAACATCAAGGCAATTTGTAGGAATATGAATTCTATCCATTTTCTTTTCTTTCGCATATTTCAACATGACTGCACATTCAACAAGGTCATCTCTGTCCTGGACGAGAATCTTTCCTTTGGTTATTCCACTAAGATGATGGTTAGACCGCCCAATTCTTTGCAATAATCTGGCAACAGACTTTGGACTTCCTAAACAGATGACAAGATCAATAGAACCAATGTCCAAGCCTAGTTCGAGGCTTGTAGAGGTAACAACACAGCGTAATTTTCCTGCACGTAAATCATTTTCTAGTTTGAGTCTATGTTCTTTAGAAAGAGATCCATGATGTGCCCCAATGAGATCCATTTTCTCTTTTGTCTCTTCATCTAAGGCTAGATACTTATGTGGAAATTTTTCTTTCAAGTGATGTACAACTCGTTCTGTTGCAGCTCTTGTATTCGTAAAAACCAAAGTTGTTTTATGCTCCTGAATGAGTCTGTCTAAAAGTTCATAGGTTTTTTTTTCTATCTGTACATAACTTTCAGTAACAAAATCTTCAACAGGGGAAAGAAGTTCTATATCATTCTTTTTGAGATATTGTACATCTATAATCTTGCAATCTCTATCATTCCCAGCAAGATATTCTGCAACAAGGTTTAAAGGACTCACTGTAGCACTCAAACCTACTCGACACATTCCTGGAGAAAGTCTTTGTAGTCTTTCTAAACTTAAAGATAAATGTACACCTCTTTTACTATCAGCTATTGCATGAATTTCATCAAGGATCAGCCAATCAACTTGTTTCAAATGTTCGGAGAATTTTAAAGAAGAGAGGAGGAGTGCTAATGTTTCTGGGGTTGTCAAGAGGATATGGGGAACTTTTTTAAGCATTTTTTGTTTCTCAGAAGCTGTAGTATCACCAGTTCGTACAGAAACTCTAATGCCTAATTTTTTACCAGCAATATCCTCCATTTGTTCTAATGGTTGTGTTAAATTAACAAAAATATCATTAGAGAGTGCTTTCAAAGGAGAGATATACACTGCATAAATTTTATCCTTAAGAATTCCCTTCTCAGAATTATCAACAAGTTCATTAAGTATAGACATAAATGCCGTAAGCGTTTTTGTTGCTCCGGTTGGCGCTGAAACAAGAATATTATTTCGTGCATGAACTTCTGTAACTCCATACAGCTGAGGGCTTGAGAATTCTTGAAATCGGGAAAAGAACCACTTCTTGACAATAGGGTGAAGTAATTCTTCAACATATTTCTTATTATCTGCTTTTTCTTTAAAAGTTATCATTTGTATACTTGAGAATCACTTCTTTTTAAGGCTCACGCGTCTATGCCTTGTCTAAGTAGCAACTCCAGTATATACTTTATAAAGCTTGTGCAACCTTTTAGGAGAAAAAAATACAACAAGAGTTTTATATAAAGCAATGAGAAAAAATCATATATGAGAATTGATGAATTAATAGCTTCCGCTACAGAAAGCAATGGCTTAGTTGGAAAAACACTCTTTGGCTTGCAAGTAGGTGCCGAGTATGGTATTGAAATAAAAGGGACAAAGTATGTTGGAACTTTTTATGGAATAGAAAATAATATGTTCATTTTAAGATCTGGAACAAAAACAACAGAAACGGCAACAATTCCTTGCGAAAGAGCAGAAATCTCTTTAGGCTCAAGAAGAAATTTTTATCGCGTTTAATTCTTTTTTTTCAATAGGGCTTTGCCTCATAAGTAAACTATAAGTCAAGGTTGCCTCATAAGTGTAAGCTCTGCCTCAAAAATAAAATATTCTAAAGAACTTCAAGCTGTCTTTAGTCTTTGTTGGGGGTCTTCTTTTAATAATGACCATCTTATTTTAGGGTCTGCCTTCCAGAATTTGTCTTTCCCATTTTTTCTTTTTAGATATACACATCCTGCTCTTTCTAAATCTTTAATGTATGACGAAATATTTGAACGGGGAATTTTAAGCCTATCAGATAAAGCTCTATTTGTAATCTCCTCATGTTTAACTATTTCATTAAGAACTTTTCTCATAGCTGGGGTGAGATTATTAAGAAATCTTTTCTCTAATATATCTTTTAATACTTTTGAAAGCCTATTTCTATCCAAAATGACTGGGCTTTCATTAGTAACATAAAAAATAGCAGTTGATAGACTATTAAGAATATCTCTAATATTCCCTTCCATTAATTCATATATTACTTTTAAACAATCCTCATTAAAAGGGAGAATAAAATTATATTCCTTAGATATGTTTAAACATTCAAATCTTTTTCTTATAACTTGTTTTACTTCCTCGAATTTTAATGCTTCAATATGGAAGGGGGTATCATTTAGTATAGAAGAAAACCTTGGGACGCTTTGTAATGTAGAGTATGCAGTAAGATTTCCAATAAATATAAAATGGACATTTTTAGTTTGAAAAAAATCTCTCAAGGTATTAAAAAGATGTTTCACTTTACTTTCTGAAATTAATTCTAAATTATTATAATGAATAATTATATCTTTTTTTGTTGTTGTATTTATTTCCTTGATTACTTCCACAAATAATTCCTGTAGACTAAAAGAGGGTAATATCTCTGCTGATTTATGTTCGTTACCATAATTAACACCCACACCAAGTACCTGTGTTCCAAAAGAGTTAGTGACCGTCCTATTTACTTCAAATAAACTTGCAAGTTTGATATATATTTTATCACTAATATATTTCTTTTTATCTTTAATTACCTTTAAGGAAGAGTATATTGCTGAGAGTGTATTCAAAACAAAATCATCAGAATCCCATTTGTCTTGCGTAGTAATCTCCTTAAAATGAGTAAAATGACCATTTTCGAAAGCAGAATTTCTTACTACATTAACAAATGAAGTTTTTCCCACTCCAATATCACCATAAACAAACGTCCTTGACCCTCCTTTTGAACCTATAATCTTACTCAGGCGTTTAATTTCATCTCCTCTTCCTACAAAAGATTCAATGGGAATAGAACCACCAATCACTAATAGAGGGGAAGTAGAAAATGGATCTTCATTAACTCCATATAATTCCCAAATATTTTTGAGAGAATCGTTCTGTTGCATGATTTTATGTAAGCTTATGAGATATATAAACTTTTGTATAATTGTCTAATTATCAATAATTATAGTTTTTATTATAATTATAGGGAGGTTTATATAGTTATAAGAATTGCTATAACTATAAGCATATAACTATGGAACAAACCAAAATGAAACAAACGATGGAACAAATAACCGAACAAAACCTTAGGAACTTGACAAGAGAACAGCGAGGGCAGTTAATAGCCCAGAAATACAGAATAAGAAGAACTGACAAAGGCTATGAAGTATTATGCAAAATCATAGCCCATAACATCTGCTGTGTTATATTAGAAATGAATGAGTTAGGATTAGAATCGAACTTTTGCCTCAAAAGTCAGGAGAGTGCCCAAAAAGTCTAACTTATGAAAGAGTTATGAGGCAAAGCCTTTCAATAGAGAATACAAACGATCAAAATATTCCTTTTTAATAGAAGCATGTTTTTTTAATTTCTGTAAACATTCTTCTAGACCGAGAACTATCCATTCATTGCCTATCTATATTGCTCAATTATTTCATCAAGTATTGCATCCCAGTCTATTCCTTTTTCTTTACTGATAATAAGAAGAATATCATATTCATTGGTAAGATCTAAGATTATGCATTATTAATGCACAATATTGTGAATTATTGAAGAACAAAAATGGAGCCTACAACAAAACCTTAATAATAGTACTACTATATAAAGACAAAAGGTTTATAAAGGAGAAGGTGTAAGAAAAATCCTATGAGCCTCACATACCAAGATCTAGAACTGCCTATTTACAGGAATACAAGAGAAATAATTCATTTTAATATAGAAAAAAAAGGGGAAGCACAAAGATGCACGTTGACACTTTCAGATCTTGTTCTTGCTGCAGAGCTTGCTGGTTTGAACATGCTCTTTATTTCGGATACAGGACGAGGAAAAACTCAGCTTGTTTCTGATATATATACTGCCCATTTTGGGGGAAAAGGAAACTGGATGGTAGGAAGAAAAGATGCTTCTGTATTAGATCTTTTTGAACGCACATCTGCTGATTTGACTACGGGAAAATTTGATAGCGAAACTGCACGAACCTTGCATGAAAAAAGAGTTGCTTATTTACTAAATGTTGCAGATGAATTAAACCGAGCTCCTGGTCCTGTGCAGGCAGACTTTTTTGATCTTGCAGATGGAAAATATGCCTTTCGCGGGGAACGGGCGCTTTTAGGAAAAGAAGGCTATTCTTTATTTCTCGCAACGATGAACTTGAATAAAGCAGGAGATAATGGCTTCTCTGGAACTTTTGATGTAGATAGAGCATTATATAATCGATCACATCTTACCATAGACCTTGATCATAGTGATTTTCGTCCAACAGCGGAAGATAAATTGTACATTCGCTCTCATGCTATGGACCCTAGGGTAAAGCATGCAGAAAAAAAAGATATAAGTGCAGAAATCCTCCAAGCATTTCATACAATTAGAACACGAAGCAGAGAACCTTCTTTAGATGCACAAATTTTTGCTTTTCTGGTTGATGAAAGTCTTGACTATTGCGAAAAAGATGCATTAAAGCATGAAAAACAAGGAAGCTGGCCTATGGCATGTTTAGATTGTCCTCATAGTGCAAATATATGTTCTTCCGTAAAATCTTCTTCAGAAAGAACTGTGGAAAGTATTGCCTTGCTTGCACAAGGATTACAATATCTTGCAGAACTGAAGTATGGTCCGGTATCCATTTCTTCATTTGATGCATTTTTGGAAGCATTCCGTTTTACCACCTATCATGGAAATCTCAATGATATTGCCATTGGGGAAAAGTATGCAGGAAGAAGGCAGATTCTTATGGATGAAACAGTACACAATCTGCGTGAAATTGTAACGAGTATCAAACCATTTATGTCTAAAGAAAGATTGAATACAAGACTTATAGAATGTACGATTCCTGAGAGAGGTTCTATGACTATAGAATATCAACAAGATCTTCTTAGAAGTATAGAACAGAAAAAAATACCTCATAAAGTTTTAGATTTACCAACAATACTAAAAGAGAAGGGAATAGGAACAAACTGGATACAAAGTATAAAAAAATGAA
>DUFP01000030.1 GCA_013331795.1 Nanobdellota archaeon | reverse complement strand
TTGACTCATTTTTCTCCTTTTCACTCTTTTTCTTTCTTTTTAAGGCTACTTTCTTCCTTATATACTTTTCGTCCCTTTAGAGAGGTATCTAAATTTTTTAACATAGAACATGGACAATAGAATGTATGAGTTATAAAGTAAACAACATGTTATGAAACACCAACAAGTTATATCTCTACAAATGAATCATATGCCAGAGTCATGCATTCTTTTCTTATGAATACACACTAAACGAATAACTTGATTATCTAAGTTAGAGAAAACTTGGAAAGATAAAAACCTCTTTATTGGCTTCTTCCTGCCAATAAGAACACAATAGTGATGAGAAGCCATTTCTAAACTCATACCCGTACTATCTATTCCTGCAATCTTGCCCATTGAACGGATAAAATTAGCAGATGAGAAAATAAATTTCCCAAGAATAAGGCTATCAAGAGCAGGAAGCCTCTTTCAGATGTTCTGTGGAGATACTAGAAGTCTAAGAAAGGCTTATAAACCTCTACTTTTTCTCATTTCCCATGGCATTCAAACATAGAAATAGATCTTTTCGAAAAGTATTAGTAAAGCTTACAAATAGCGTTACTACACATTATAAGAAAAGAAATCCTGCTAAAGCACAGTGTGGTAGATGTGGAAAAGAACTCCATGGAGTCCCACGAGCACGAGCTGTTGTTTTACGAAATTTATCTAAGACAAAAAAAAGGCCTGAGAGACCATATGGTGGAGTCCTTTGCTCCAAATGTATGAGAGAAACCATGATCACTAAGGCTCGTGCATACTAATCATCTCTTGTTGTCGAAAAAGACCTTTATGTGGTGACATGTAAAGCGATGAAACAAGAAGGAGAAAACAAAAATGTTAGAAATTGGAAGAGTTTGTATGAAAATTGCTGGTAGAGATGCTGGTAAAAAAGGTATAGTTATTGATATTCTTGATGAGAATTATGTTCTTCTTGATGGTGAAGTTCGAAGAAGAAAATGCAATATCCATCACTTAGAGCCTATGGCACAAAGTGTTGAGCTGAAGAAAAATGCTTCTCATGCTGATGTTTTGAAAGTTCTTGGTATTAAAGAAGATAAGAAAAAATCAACAAAGAAAAAAGAAAAAGCAGCAACGCCAAGAAGAATGCGTATAAAAAAAACATATGCAGAACCTAAAAAGGAAAAGAAAACTGCAGCTAAAAAGACTGAAGCTCCAAAAAAAGTTAGGGCTAAGAAGAAATAATCATGGATTCTCCTCACGATATACAGATGCAGGAATTGCAGCAAGGTCTCCAAGGATTACAAGAACAACTCCAACTTCTTCAACGGCAAAAAAATGAATTAGATCATTTAACAGATAGTTTGACAGAACTTCAAAAGAATAAAAATGAAGATACTGTTCTTGTTCCTTTTGGAGCAGGTATTTTTGTTCAGGCAAAAATTGAAAATTCTGAAAAAGTTATTCTTAACGTTGGGGCGAATGTTGTTGTAGAAAAAAATATTGCTGATACTTTAGCACTCGTTGCAAAACAAAGCAAAGAATTACAGACTATTGAACAGTCTATGCAAGAAGAGTTAGCACATATGAGTCAGCAACTACAGTTTCTTCAAATGTCCCAAGCATCAGAGTAAACAAATCCTTAAATAGCTTTTTTTCTTCTTACCACTATGCAAGATCTCTATTTCCAATACTATAGCAGAAAAGATATTCAGGAAGCTCTGTTAAAAGTATGTGATGATAGAGAGGTCGCTCCACGATACGGAGAAGGTTTTGGAAGAAGACCGGATACACTGCAATATCCAGGAGATATTCTGGAGATGGCAAAAAAGGGTGCGACTTCTTTTCATATCTCTGAAGAGCATTGGCATGACCCCCTCCAACTCAAAGCAGGAATGAGTAAAAAGGATCTTGATGAGAATAGAAAAGGATGGGATCTTATTCTTGATATTGATACAGTACATTGGGATTATGCAAAATGGACTGCGTATTTTCTTATTGAAGCTTTAAAATTTCATGATGTGAAAAATATTGCAGTAAAGTTCTCAGGTTCGAAAGGATTCCATATCGCTGTGCCATTTGCTTCTTTTCCTGAGGAAGTAAATGGGGTGAAAACACACAAATTGTTTCCAGAAGGACCACGAATTATTACTGCATATTTACAAAATATGATTCATGAAATGCTTGCAAATAAAATTCTTGAAAAAGAAAATATTGCAAACATTTGTCAAAAAACTAATCTGAAGAGAAGTGATTTGATAAAGGATGGGAAATTTGATCCTTTTGTTCTTATTGAAATTGATACTGTGCTTATTTCTAACAGACATCTTTTTCGTGCACCATATTCTTTACATGAAAAAACAGGTTTAGTTTCTCTTCCTATTGATATAGATAAAATACTTACTTTTGATAAAAGAGAAGCTGACCCAAAAATAGTCAAAGCTGATAAAAGTTTTCTTGAGAAAAAAGTAAAAAATGATGGGAAGAGTTTAATTATTCAAGCAATGGATTGGTGGGGGAAAAAACATGCAAAGCAAGGACCTGATGTTATTCCCGGCACGCGTTTTGAAAGAAAGCTGCCTACTGATGCAATTGCAGAGAGTTGCTTTCCTCATTGCATGCAACAACTCCTTGCAGGAAATATGGAAGATGGGAAAAAGCGAGCATTGTTTATCCTTGTTAATTTTTTACGGCATATGAATTGGAGAGAGCAAGATATTGAAAAAAGACTCTTTGAATGGAATCTTAAAAATAAAAACCCCCTTNNTTAATTGTGCTTTGCGTATGCATGCACAGGCTAAGGAACTGGAAAAGAAAAAGAAGCCTGAGCCAGCAACTAAAATGGCTGATGCCTCTCCAGAAAAAGTAGGAGATAAAGCTCAAAAATAGGTTGTTTTTTGCCTCACCTATAGGTTTATAAATAGATTTTAAAGCAATTTGAGTATGGTATATGATGATACAAATGGTATATATAATGAGCTTGTGCGAAATATTTTTGACAGAACTTTTGATTCTTCTTTAGAAGTTCAAACAGAAAGAAGTTTGCTTGAAAAAAAACTTGAAACTGTTATTTTAGAAAGATTAAAATTTTGTATTCCTGCCTGGAAAAGAAATGGGAGTATGGCCGAATTGAGTGTTATCTGTACACTCCCTGCAAATCATATGATTAAGGAAAATGCTGAGACATACGAGAGAATTATCTATGGTGCTGCAAAAAAAATTCTTATCAATCAAGGATTTTTTCTTAAAGAAGGGCGTTGGCATTATAGAAAGTAAATCTTTAATTAGTCTTCGTTCCTTTTTTCCTTATGCTTTTTGTCACTGATCTTACAGGATATATGTATTGCTCTCGAAAGCTTTACTTTTCTAAAATTCTTCATATACGAGAAAAACCGCAAGAACAGAGCATTAAAGGGACGATTAAACATGCTGTATTTGAACATGCAGGAAAGCAAGATAAAGAAATTATTAGCTCATTTACAGAAAAAAACTCTCTTGAAGATTTAGAGATGAAATACAAAAAAGTGTATTACTCTGTACTCATGTTTCATATTCAGAGAGCAAAAAGGGATCTTGAAGCACAAGGATTGAAGACCTTAGAAGTCTATCAAGAGTTGTGGCCATTCTTTCTTGCTGAAGCAAAAGAAAAGTGTACTTTTTTTTATACACTTGCACAAGAAAAAAAAATATATAGAGAAGCCCTATGGCTTGCACTCCCAAAAAGTGTTCCTGAACTGAGGATTGTTTCTGAAACTTTACAACTTACGGGAATTATTGATCGTGTTGATCTTATTGATGGATTTATTCCTGTAGAAATTAAAACAGGAAGTGCACCACGTGATGGGGTGTGGAAAGAGCATATGATACAAATTGGAGCGTATATGCTTTTACTAAGTGAACATTATGGAAAAGAGATTTCCCATGGGTATGTTGAATATAGAGCAATTCATGAAAGGAGAAAGATTGTTATGAATGCTTTCCTTCGTGATGAAATTCTTGAATTGATTCAGAAGGTACGAGCTACATTGAATAGTAAAGTATTACCTGCAAAGACCACTGATATAAAGAAGTGTGAAAGGTGCGGTATACGAGACATCTGTTATGCACAATAAGCCCAGAGAAAGCTTTATAAATGTTGGATTTTTCCTTCTTCCCGTGAGCGGCCATAGTGGCCTGGTTCCACCTGTTCCCATTTCGAACACAGCAGTGAAATAGGCCGACGTTCCGTTGCTGTACTGCATTAAATGCGGGAAACTCGGTTCGCTGCTCCACCTTTTATTTTATATCTTCTACTCTATAGGATTAAAACTAAAATAACTTTCTTTAACACAATAATCATTATAAATAATTTTCTCTAGCAAAACTGGATGCTCTTCGCTCATTTCTCTGATTGTCATGTAGGTGGTTGGAAAGAAGAAAAACTGAAAGACCTGAATATGCAGTGCTTTAAGAAAGCTATTGCTCTTGTTATGGAAAGAAACGTTGACTTTCTTTTGATCTCTGGAGATTTGTTTAATACTGCACTGCCACAGATTGATTATATTAAGGAATGTACTTCTGAATTGAAGAAACTCAAAGATGCAAACATTCCTGTATATATGATTGCAGGTTCTCATGATTACTCACCCAGTGGAAAAACCATGCTAGATGTTTTAGAAAAAGCTGGTTTGATTATTAATGTGATGAATTTCCATGAAGATGGAACATTGAAGTTTACTTTAGATAAAACAGGTGCAAAAATTACTGGTATGTTGGGAAAGAAAGGGGGCTTAGAAATTAATGATTATGAAACGCTTCAAACTCAAAATCTCGAAGCTGAAGAAGGTTTCAAAATATTTATGTTTCATACTGCGATTAATGAATTCAAACCACAAGGCTTAGAAGACATGGCTGGAGCAGATGCTGCACATCTCCCAAAAAATTTTCATTACTATGCTGGAGGACATGTCCATTATATTTTTCAGAAAAATTTTGGACAAGGGGTTTTGACTTTTCCCGGTGCATTGTTTCCTAATAATTTTAAAGAAATGGAAGAGTGGCAGTATGGGGGAGTTTATTTTGTAAATGAACATGCTCAATGGGAATATGTCAGGGTGAAAATTAAGGATGTAGAAACATTTTCTATTGCTGTTGATGATTTAAGCCCAGAACAAGCAACAGCAAAAATCTTACAAGAAGTAAAAAAGAAAGACACAAAGGATAAAATTATTACTTTGCGTGTCCATGGAGAGATCCAAGGAAAAAGTTCCGATGTAAATTTTCAAGAAATTCTTACACAGCTCCAAGAAGCCTATTTTGTGCTTAAGAATACAAGTAAATTACAATCTAAGCAAGGAAAAGAAATTACTATGAAATTAGGGACAGTTGAAGAAATTGAAGAAGAGATTCTCAAAGAACATGTTTCTGAAATACAAATAAAAGATATTGAAAAAGAGAAAGAGGAGCATTTTACACAACTCCTCATGCAACTCTTGAATAAAGAAAAAGAAGATGGTGAGAAAGTTCAGGATTTTGAAAAAAGAATTATTTCAGAAGGATTGAAGGTGTTGGACGTTGAAACTGCATAAAATTTGTTTAGAGAATATTCGAAGTTATATTTCAGAAGAAATTGTTTTTCCAGATGGGAAAGTATTGCTCTGGGGGAATATTGGCTCTGGGAAAAGCAGCATTCTTTATGGGATAGATTTTGTACTTTTTGGATTACAAAGAGCAGAACTTGCAGGTGCTTCTCTTTTGCGAAATGGTACTGAAGAGGGATCTGTAGAACTCTTTTTTTCTCTTGGAGATCAAGAATATGCCATTAAACGAGTGCTTAAAAGAACAAAGAATACTGTTGTACAAGATGCAGGACATATTATCCGAAATGGTGTTAAAGAAGAGAAGACTGCCTTAGAATTAAAACAAATTGTGCTTGAACTTTTGCATTATCCTCGAGATCTTATTACAAAAAATAAAACATTGATCTACCGCTATACTGTTTATACTCCTCAGGAAGAGATGAAAACTATTTTGTTGGGCCCGAAAGAAGAGAGGCTAGATACTCTCAGAAAAGTTTTTGGTGTTGATAAGTATAAGAGAATAAAAGAAAATACAAAAATACTCATTTCTGAGTTTAAAGAAAGAAAGAAGATCTATGAAGGGGCAAGCATGGATCTGCCAGAAAAAGTTTTTGAGAAAGAGAAGAAAGAGTTGGAGAAAAAAGAGTTTGGGCAAAAATTTTCTGCAATTCTCCCTCTTTTAGAAGATGCAGAGAAGAATGTTCGGAAGAAAAAAGATGATATTATTTTACTTGAAGGGAAAAAAGAAGAATTTAGCCAGTTGGAAAAAGAATTAGCCCTTTGCAATTTGCGTTTGAATCATTTGTTTTCTGAGAAAGAGCAGATACGAGAAAAAGAAACGCTTCTTACTAAGGAGATTGAATTACTAGAACAAGAAAAATTAGAACTACATGAAGGAACTAAAGAACTTGTAAAAGAACTTGATATGCACATCAATGAGAAGGAAAAAGAACTGCGGGAAATTCTTAATAAAATTCAAGAACTTAAAACGAGGAAAATGCATTCCCTTCATATTCAACAAAAAATTGAGAGTCTTCATACCTGCCCTACTTGTTTTCAAGAAGTTTCTTTAGTCTATAAACAAAAAATTATTGACACTTCTCTTCTTGAGGTAAGCAATTTTGATACAGATATTAAAACTTTTGAAGAAAAACAAGGGCTCTCTGAGGTAGAAATTAAAAAATTTCGTTTAGAGATTGAAGGACTGAAGAAAAAAGAACAGGAATTTGTGCTTGTACAACTCAAACTGCAACACCTTACAAAGAAAAAAGAAGAATTTTCCTCTTTACAAAAGAGAACTATTGAATTAAGCACTTATCTTTTAGAATCAGGCATACAAAAAGCAGAACTGGAAAAAAAACAAGGATCTTTTGCAGCTTTAGATACATTGTATCCTTCTTTACAACAAGAATTACAGCTTGCAGAAGAAAAACTTCAGAAAATCCACCTAGAAAAAACACATATAGATGTTTCACAAAAACATATTTCTCTCCTTTTGAACCATTTAGAACAAGAGATTCAAAAGAAGATTCTTCTTAGAGAAAAAAAAGAAGACCTTAACAAAACCCAATTTTGGCTTAGTGACTACTTTGTTCCTCTTATGGAAGCTATGGAAAAAAATGTACTCTTTAAAGTACATGGAGAATTTAATGCACTCTTTGAAAAATGGTTTACCATCCTTATTGATAACCAGACACTTTCTATGTGCCTTGATGATGAATATTCTCCTAAAATCCAACAGAATGGGTATGATATTGAATATGAATTCCTTTCTGGAGGGGAAAAGACTGCAGGAGCATTAGCATATCGCCTTGCATTGAACCAAGTTATTAATAATCTTCATGTTGGAATCAAAACAGAAGATCTTCTTATCCTTGATGAGCCTACTGATGGATTCAGCCATGAACAGCTAGACAGACTCAAGATCCTTATGGATGAGCTGCGTATTCCACAAATTATTCTGGTAAGCCATGAGCCACAGATAGAATGCTTTGCAGACCATATTATCCGTTTTGAGAAAAGAGATCACATTACAAAAGTTATTTCTTAAGCTCTAGTTTCTGTCGACTGATGAACACAAACTATTTAAATCTCCTCACAATTAATGAGCATATGAAAAGAGGCACACTACTATTTGTTCTCATACTCCTACTTACTATAGGAATTGTATCCGCAGACGAAGGCATATCTTTTACAGAGATTAACTCAAGCACCATTCTTTACCCTGGAGATCTTGGGCAATATACCCTGCTCTTAAAAAATGATGGAGCGCATGAGTTGAAATTACAGATTCAAGCAGAGCCTTATGTTGGTCTGCCTTCTTCCGATTTTGATTATGTTTTTGTTGAGCCTAGTTATGTTGAACTTCAAGGGCATGAAGAAACAGAAGTTGTTGTTTCTCTGAAACTGAAAGAAAACGTTGTTCGACAGAAAAGATATAAAACGTATGTTACTGCAGAAGCTTTAAACCTTGAAGGTATTTCTACTACTTATGATCTGCAAGTTTTTGCTATGCCACCACAAAGTGCCATTAGTGCAACACTTTCTGAATCTGCAGAGCGTGTTGGACCAGGTGGAGATCTCAGCATTGATGTGCATTTGAAAAATAACCTTGCACAAAACTTAAACAATGTTGATGTGTATGTTTCCAGTGATATTTTTGAGGATCAACAAACTATTGAGCTTTTCAAAGGTCAAGAAAAAGATTTAGAATATGTTTTTACTATCCCAAGAAGTGCAGCACCACAGGAATATTCCTTCAATGTGCGCCTTTACTACCAAGATGAATTAAGTGGAAGTGTTACTGGAAGTTTTATTGTTGATGAAAACCTTAATGTCAGTGAATATACTGAAGTTGCTTCAGGTTTTCTTTATGAAACACGAACGACTACTATTAGTAATAATGGAAATTCTGTGATTAGTGATTTCTATGATCAAGATCCTGGAATATTTGAAAGTTGGTTTACCAGCTATTCTGTTGAACCCAGCTATGATAATGATTTAGGACAGCCTACATGGACTTTTACTCTTACTCCNNATTTTACTCTTAGGATTTATTGTGTATTATATTTTTACCAAGAGAGTAGCTATTAGAAAAGAAACTTTCAAATTGAAATATAGTACAGATGGAGTCTCTGAGTTTAAAGTATTACTTCATTTGAAGAATAATACAAATAAGCCTATCAAGGACATTACGATTATTGATGTGCTTCCTAAGCTCATTCAACCAAGAACGAATTTTGGGACTTTGCATCCAAGTGGTATTGAACGAGGAGACAAAGGAATAAGAATTATGTGGAAGATCCCAGAACTTGTTAGCGGTGAAGAGAGAATTATCTCTTATGAAGTGGATGCTCAATTTAAAATTATTGGAGACATCTCCCTGCCAAAAGCAACTGTAAAGTACAAAAACAAAAATAACAGGGCTATTCATATTAGNNTTTCTTTTTTCTGTAGTAAACTATTTAAAGCACTGGTTTTTCGTCTATAGCAACCCCACGTAGCTTAATGGTTTGAGCACTTGGCTGTAGATAGCTTTTGACACTGCCTAGCAGAGGATGAAAAAAGCTCAGCTGGTCCCGAGAGGTTCCTGGTTCGAGTCCGGGCGTGGGGATACCTTTTTCTGGTTATGTGTAGCATTAGTCTACTCAATATTCATCTTTTTTCATCATAGACATTCTTTCGATGTCCTACTTTAATCACTAAGAGAATTAATCTCTCTTGATCAATATCTAATAAAATCCTATAATCACCAACCCTAAACTTATACGAGGGATCGCCAACTAATTTGGTAATATATGCTTCAGGTCTTATGCGAATACGCTCAAGACTATCTAGAATCCTCTCTTGAATAGCTCTATCTAGTTTTTTCAATTCTTTTTTTGCTTTATCTGTAAATACAATTTCATACATTTAGAAACCCAACTCTTTTCTTACTTGTTGAAGTGTCGAGATTTTTCCCTTTTGATATTCTTCTCTTGCTTCTTGCAGTTCCTTTTTCGTTTCTTGATTCAATTCCTTTGTATCTTCAAGTAAATCCCAAATAACCTCTTCATAGGTTTCTTTTTCAAAAATTTTCTTTTTAGAAAGTTCTTTTTGTAACATTTCTGTTATCTGAATTGTTGTTGCCATAGTGATATATAATTAGCTATAGTTTATAAATTTTGCTGTTGCTCGGTAAAGTCAAATAAGCGCCATCTCCTCCCTTTTTGCTATTTGTATAAAACCTTTTGAGTTTAAATATTTTAAAGTATCTTTAGTTGCCCAGTTACTTTGTCAATCTTTTCTTCTTTGTCTGGACCAATTGCTGCACACGTCACTGTTGGCTTGTCAAAAAAGGTTTTCCCTGCATCTGTAATTATTGCAGTTTTGAGACCTTGCTTTTGGGCTTCTCGCTGATACTTTTGTAATTCTTTTAAATCTGCAATTTTCAATGTGACTTTTTTCATTCCTTCTTCATACCACTCGTGCACTTTTTCCTTTGAAGAACCAAGAACTGCTTCCACAGATGCGTGGGCAACTTGGACAGCTAACTTTCCTTTTTCCATCTTCAAATCCATGCGAACGAGTATTACTTGTTTCATTTTTACTCTTTTGAGAGAAACTAAATTATATAAAGATTTCCAAAAGATTTATATTCTCTTTTTCTTTAGGTAAAAGTAATTATATTCAAGGAGGATTGTTTACGATGAAAAAAATTGTGGTATTATTTACTATTTTCCTTCTCAGTATGAGTCTCGCTAGTGCAGGCTTTTGGGGAGATGGTTGGGGTTTCCTTATAACAGGAAACGTTGTTGCAGAAGAAAATGCAGGTATACTTGAAGGTGAAGAATCAAGTGGTGGCGGAGAAAGTGCTCCTGCACCAAGTGATAGTGGATCCAGTGGTGGTGGCGAATCAAGCAGTGGAGATTCTGGNNATGGTGACCAAGGATCGCCTGGTGATTACCAACAAGATTTCTCTCAAGGAGCTCCAAACCAAGAACAAATGGATCAATATAAACAACAATACGGCAAAGAAGGAGAATCTTATCCCGGACAATTTGGAGATCAACAATATCAAGGTGATCAAAGACCACCAGGAGATCAAAATTATCAACAAGGTGGAGATTATAATGATCAAGGGCAATTCCGTGGAGCACCACAAGGACAAGGTCAATATGGACAATATCAACAACCATCCTGTCCTGATGAAAATTCTTTAGCAGAGATGTCACAAAAATGTGAAGAGCATGGTGGAAGTGCTACAGAAAGACAAGACCCTTACAGAGGGTGTACTATTTCTGAATGTTTCTTTAATGGAGGTGGTCAAGGTCAAGGCGGACCACAAGGGCAAGGACAATTTGGTCAGGGCGGTCCTGGATCTAATGCACAGGGACAGGGACTTTTTGGTGAAGGAGCTTGTCAGAGCGAAGAAGAAGCAGAAGAACAATCTTCCCTTTGTGCAGACTTTAGTTCTGAAGCAATAGCAGTACCTTCTCCTCCAGGATGTGCTCCACGAATTGTTTGTGCACAACAAGGACAAGGATACGGATCAGGGCATCTTAGTTATGGTGAATATAAACAAGGACAAGAAAGATTTGATAGTGGTGAATTAGGATCTGCGCAAGTGCTTGAAGTCATTCTGAAAATGGATTCCATTAAAATCCAATTATCTGGTGTTCAACAAAAAATGGAAGACATTGCAGGATACTATGAAAGTCAAGGAGATACAGAAAGTGCAGAAAATTACAGAGATGGAGCAGCTATCCTTGATCAAGTTGGAACAAAAATTGATGAACAAAAAGTAGCATTGAAAGATGCAGTTTCAGCTGGAACACTGGACTATTCAAGTATTTATGAAATTAGATCTGACTTGAAATATTCCGTTGATGAACTTTTGAATCAAGTTATTAGTGCACTTCTTGGTGTTGAATATACAGGCATTGCTCAAGAAGCTGGAGAAGGCTCTGATTGTGGATCTAATCCTTTATGTTTTGAAGAATATTTCAGAACCTGTGCTAGTGGAGCAAGCTTCGATCCAGAATCTGGTGTCAGCGTTAGTATCAGTGGCGTAACAGAAGAAGATGAGTGTCAACTCAGTGTCTCTAGTCCTATGGGAGCAGCAGAATGTATGGTTCCAAACTATAGATACGCAAGACTTTCCAAGGAATCTATTATGCCTTATTGTGAAGGATCTCTTCAAGAGAGATTCTCCCAATATGATGGATATCAACCTACAGAGGAATTTTCCCAAGAAAGTTTTGAAGGAGACATCCCATCATCTGAGCCAACACCAACAGAAACTTCACTAGAAGCAGTGGTACCAGAAGAGCCATTAGCTGAAGAAGAAGTTGTTGTTGAGGAGCCAGTCGTTGAAGAAACTCCAAGTGAAGAACAAACAGAAGAGGTGATCGTATAAAATGTGGACAAAAATAATGAGTTTGTTTTTTATTTTTCTTCTTTTGTTTACTATGAGCGCATGCTCTAGTGAAGGAGAGATTGGAAGTGAAGAAGAAGCTTCTGAGGCTATAGAAGACGTTAGTGGAGATGTTTCAGAATTATCTGACTCTCTGAGTGAGATTAGCGATGATCTCGGTTAATTTTTTTATTTTTTTTATATTTCATATTTTCAAAGATAAAATTTTTACTTTAGTTTTATAATGAAATATTCTTGCTTACTACACTCCTTTTGCAAGATTTCCGAAACGTTTATATCCTTCTTCCCTTTAAAAAATAGTATTTATAATTTGGAGTGTTGCTTAAAATGAAAAAATTAGGTGTGTTGTTTATTATTCTTTTTCTCAGTATGAGTCTTGCTAGTGCTGGCTTTTGGGGAGATGGTTTTGGTTTCCTTATAACAGGAAACGTTGTTGCAGAAGAAAATGCAGGAATACTTGAAGGTGAAGAAATACCAATAGAAGAACAACCTATTGAAGAAATACCAATGGAAGAACAACCTATTGAAGAAATACCTACAGAAGAGCAACAGCCTACTGAAGAAATACCAATGGAAGAACAACCTATTGAAGAAATACCTACAGAAGAGCAACAGCCTACTGAAGAAAATGTACAACAACAATATGAGGAAAGAAAACAAGAATTCTATCAAGGAAATCAACCACAAGTAGGAAGTGGTGATTATAACCAGCAATTATATGGAGAAGATTGGTGTGCAAATGGAATGTGCTGTCCTGATGGAATTTGTGATGATTTTGAAAAATCTACTACTGGATGTCCTATTGATTGCCAAGCAGAGTTAGCACAAAAGTTTAATAACTATATGCCTTCGAAACAAAAATTAGGATCTTGCCTTAGCGAAGAAGTTGCTAATATAATATCTAAGAAATGTGAATCAAAGGGTGGAAGTGCTACTAAAATTTATGATGAAAATAAGGCTTGTAGCAAAGTGCACTGTAGTTTTAATATAAACAGAGGAATATTTGTTAGTGATGTTTGTTTAACTGAAGCAGAATCTGAACAACAATCCCAATTATGCAGAGAAATGGGCTTAGATACTATTGTTATTCCAGGTAAAAAAGATTGTGCAGCAAGAATTCAATGTAAAAATGAAGGCTCTTCTATAGGATATGGTTTAAGCCAAGAAGACTACCAAAATGGAAAAGATAATTTTGAACAAGGAAATTTAGATCCTGCAACAGTTTTAGAGATTATACTTAAATTAGATTCTACTAAAATGAAAATAAGTGACATTCAAGCAAAAATGTTAAGCGTTGCAGATTATTATGATAGCAAAGGAAATACTGAAAGAGCTGAAGCTTATAGGCAAAGCTCAAGCAAAATGGATGATCTAAATTCCAAAATAGATGAGAGAAAAGAAGAATTAAAAATTGCTGTAGAATCCGGTACTTTAGATTGGAATACAATATTTAGAATAAAAACAGAATTAAGATATAGTGTTGATGGGCCTTTAAATGATGCTATGGGTATACTTTTAGGTGTTGATAATCCTCATATTGGAGGAGAAGCAATAGATTGTGGTGAAGATGGAATTTGCTTTGAAGATTATTTGAGAAATTGTGAAAAGGATGCAACATTTAACCCTGAAGAGAATGTAGAAATGAAAATAGTGGATATTGATGAAAAAGGCAATTGTGAACTATATCTCAGTACACCCAGTGGAGAAGGAAGTTGTAATGTGCCAGACTATAGTTATGCAACTTTATCTCAGGAAGAATTAATGCCATACTGTGATGAAAATTTCCAAGAAATATCAGAACAATACAATGAAGAACAAGCTTTACAAGAGGAGATTATTTCAGAAGAGATTATAGAAGAAGTTGAGCCAAACCAAATGGGTGGTAAAGAATTCTTTTGTGATGTGAGTGAAACCTGTGATTGCAATGAAGTCTGTGATGAAAAATTTGAGGATATTTATGCTTGTGATGATTGTATAAGATTTGTGCAATGTGGTGATGGATTATGTGAGCCATTAGCTGGTGAAGATGATCTTAACAATGAAAACTATTGTTCAAGAGATTGCAATACACCAGAAAATGAGGATATCTGGGAAATAAATAATGATATAGACTAATTTTTTTTCTTTTTTTATTCTAGATGTAATTCTATAATATCATCATCTTTTAATTCGTGTTCAAGGCCTACTTTCTGAGCAGCATGTTTTGCACTCTTTCCCCAAATACGCGCATACTTAAATTTTTTTAAGAAATCTTTGTGGATAATACGAGCCATTGTTTTTACTGTGTCTCCTTCGTGCAATGCTACAGGAGGCCAATCTTTTTCTTTCCCAGGAGTTTTTGTAAAGACTTTAATCATGCGTAAAGTATGGAAAATATTTTCTTTGAGTTTTTCCAAGCCATAACCAGTTTCTGCAGAAATACCCTCTCCTTTAATATCTGCTTTGGTATGAACAATGAGCAATGGAAGGTATACTGTTCCTTCATTCAAAATATCTGCAAGATCTTCAATCGTTACACGTTCAAAAGCAGTAATAATTACATTATGATAGCCATTCTGCGTAAGAAGTTGGGTTGCATCTTTTGTATCAAAATCAAAGTATTTATTTCCTAAAAAATCAATACCACCCATCCCTTGTTTTTTTACAATAATCTTTGGCTTTTCTGCATTTAATTTTATATTTGCTTTTTCAAACTCTTGATAGAGTACATCTAACTGCTGCTTCTCATTTTGCGTATTATCAATGAGAAAGACAATAATATCTGCACTGCGTATAATACTAAAAAAAGTGGGACCTTCTCCTTTGTAGGCACAATTTTCATATATTGCAGGAATTTCTATCACTTGCATCTGCACACCCTTATAGTCCATTATCCCCACTTCAGGTTTTGTTGTGGTGTATTTATACTCTGCAACTGTAGGTTTTGCATTTGTTATCGCTGATAATACTGCTGATTTGCCAGCATTTGTTAGAGAGACTAGAATAACTTGTGCTGCACCTTCCCGTTTGATTGTAAGGTTTGCTCCTTTGCCTTTTCCTTTTGCAGTTATGCGTTCTTTTTCTAATTGGGCGCGAAGCTTTGCAATTTTAGTCTTTATCTCTGCTCGAAGATTTTCTGTAGATTTATGGTTTGGACCAACGCGCAGCATCTCTTCTAGGCCAGCGATTTTTTCTGGAATAGTTTTTGCAGCATTATATTTTGCTTCTGCTTTGAAATATTCAGGTCCTGCGTTAATTGGCATGAATCTATGGAAAGTTCTTTCTTTTTTAAGCCTTACTCTCTTATTTAGAATTTATTTTTTTTTGTATAAATCTGTAAGCATTGCTTCATATCCTTCAAAATAACTTGGAAGAATATAAGGCTTTGATTTTTCTAATAATATTTCTAAAGAAGGTGAGGAAGAAATTTTTTGTGGTGTGCCTCCAGCACTTACTGGCTCGCTGATGCTCGCACAACGACGTACCCCTAGGACGCGGCCATAGTTAATTAGATTGACGTTGCCATTAAGACCGTTGACATTGCCGTAGTCAAGGAACAGCACACGAGCGACCGGCTCTTCGCCAAGATCATTACTATGCCAAATTCCAATATGTGAGCCATACAGAGACGTATGTTTTATCAAATACGCTTGTGCTTCTTCTTGAGAAACACCTAAGAAAGGGAGTGTTTGAGGATGTTTTAAAGCCTGAGAAAAAGAAATGTTACCCTTTGGTGACTTATTCAATACAGTATGATCAACAACTTGGACACCATTTCCTTCCAAAGAAAGGAGACGAGTAAACTCTTCTCGTGGAAGAACACCTGCACCATTCACAAGTTTTCTTTCTTCAACAGCAGTTTTAATATTATTTGCATCAGAATAAAAATTAGGGACATGTGCATACAAAACAACAGGAGTACCACCTGAAGTTCTCCCAGTCGCACGAATGCTTGGAGCGCTCCACCACGTCTGCCACAGTCTATGAGAATCATCCACAGATATCCGAGAACGAATCAGGTCAGGCATGAAAAAAGCACCATCACAAGAAGCCAAAGCTGTATGAAGTTTACTCCCATATACTTCCTCAACTTCACGCCCTAGAAGATTGTACTTTACCATACTTTTTTCTTGGAAACCTTTTGTTTATAAATGTTCCGGCTCCATTGGGGTAAAGCTTTTTAAAGAAAAATACCCTCTTTGGAGCTATGGCTCTTGTCTCTTATTATCCAGATGTATTTACTAATATTGTAGCAGGGATTCTTGTTATAGGATTTGGAATTCTTGTAGGGAATATCTTTTCAGTTATTGCAAAAAAAGTTTTACAAAGCTTTGAAATTGAGAGGATCCTTCAAGAAATAGGTGTGCGTTTTCCCTTAGAGAGCTTTGTGAGCTCTTTGCTTAAATATGCCATTTACATTGGAGGATTGATCTTAGGTTTGGCATTTTTAGGTTTAGAAAAAATACTTTTATACATTGTACTCTTCATTATTTTAGGACTTCTCATTACATTTATTCTTCTCTCTCTTAAAGACTTTATTCCTAATTTTTTTGCAGGACTTATTATTTACATGAAAAGTAAACTTCGAACAGGAGATATTGTTGAAATTGACACTATTGAAGGAAAAGTTATTCACACAGATATGCTAGAGGCAAAAATTCGAACAACAGATGGAGATGTTGTTGTTATGCCTAACATTCTTATACTGCGCAGTACTATTATCAAAAAGAAAAAATAAATCCTTTTTTACTTACTCTTTACAGAAAACAAAGAAAATTATATATAATAGAGCAAAAAAATAACTAAGAGCCCCCAGAGGATTATTCCTAGTAAAAGCCTTGTATCTTTATAGAATTGTTCTGGATGACGTGCGATGTTTGTTTTGTTTTCACAAATGTAAAAATATCGCAGAATGACATAAAGAGCAAAGGGAAGACTATAGATCAGTTGTGGGTAAATGCTTAGAAAAGAGTAAAGACTGTACGATACAAGAAGTGCAGTTGTTGTTATAGTCATTAAAGTGTTTGTGAGATTTATTTCATAGTCTTGAAGAACTTTTTTATGATCATTTGCTTTGCTTTTCAATAAAGAAAGATCTGCTTTTCGTTTTCCTACTGCAATGAATAAACTAAGAAAGAAAGTGCAGATAATGAGCCATGGGCTGAGTCGGATATCAAGTATGAAAGACCCTGCCATTGCCCTTATTACAAAGTTTGTAGAGATAAAAATAATATCAGCAAAAATCTCTTCTTTAAAATATAAAGAGTATAATTGCGTAAGGAAGAAGAATATTAAGAGGAGTACAAAAAAGATTTCTGAAAGAAAAGAAGCAAGAATTAAAGATAGTGTTGCGAGAAGAATAGCAAGGAAGACTGCTAAAGTAAGAGAGACTTCTCCTGAAGCAAGAGGACGACCTTTCTTCTCTGGGTGCGCTTTATCTTTTTCTTTATCTATGATATCATTTAATATATAATTTGTTGAGGACATTAAACAAAGAGAGAGAAAGCCTAGAAAAGTAAGGATGATACTTTTAGGATCAAGTAATAGACCTGCAAAAACAAGAGGTAAAAAAACTAAAATATTCTTATACCATTGCTGCATACGAAAAAGCTGAAAAAACATACAAGAATAATTTTATTTGCTTTTTTAAGGACTGTTCCCTTCTATTGTATGTATTAGAACATACGCCTTACAAAGAGATTTTCTTTTTTATTATAACTTCAAACTCTTTACAAAGCTTTTTTCCTTTTTTTATTGCATCTTTTGCAGTTTCAAAATCCATTCTCTTTCCATAATACACCAAAGAATTTCTCTTATATCCTCAATCATCAAATAGACGAAAGAGGTCTTCTCTTTTTATTATATCTCTGAGATAAAAACTTAAGTAAATATGGTTTTCTACCTTATATCCTTCAAGAATAACAATAGTATGGAATATTTCTAATAAGGATTAATAATAATCTTCAGATATATAATCTGCATTTTTCTCATTTAGTTCTTTTGTGATAATGCTTAATCTCCCCTCAGCTGTTTCTCTTAAGGATTTTGCTTTTTCATTATCAGAGCTTATTTGGCGTGAAGAATAGTTTTGTATACAATCAACCCAAGATGCTTCTTTCATGTAAAGGCCTCTACAAAACCATGTAAAGTTATACCATTTATAATATTATTTGCAAGATGAGGATTTGAAATTTCTTTTATGTTTTTGTGCGCAAATATTTGTATTTTTCTTTTGAGTATTTTTTCAAATTTGTCTAGTTTTATATCCCTTTTAGAAGGCGTTTGTATATAGAGATCAATATCGCTGCTTTCCACATCTTCTCCTCTTCCATAAGAGCCAAAAAGGACTATAGTTGGATTAGAATATTCTCTTATGAGATATTCAATAATACCAGAATCAAACATTTGCTTTATGTTAAAGAGCCTTTTCTCTAAAAGAAATATATGAGATGTCCTATCTGCTGCAAAAGTATGAATATTGGAAATTTTTTCTTTTTTTAGGATATTCTCTTTTTCTAACTCTTTAAAATATCTAATTATAGAAGGTAAGG